>DASUVX010000202.1:0-3446 GCA_036378735.1 Pseudonocardiaceae bacterium
GGCAATGAGCTTTGCCCGGCCCAACTTGCTGTCGTCTTCGAGGCCTAAACCGTACAGTTCGGCATCCTCGGGTAAGTCGGAGTGCTTACCCTCGAGTTCGGGTCGGTTCGGCATCGGTTGGCGTTCCCGTCGTTGCGCTTATCGCGGATGAATAGCCCGGCGGGGCGACCTTCCGCGACGCCGGCCATCCGGTCCGCCGGCGGCTGCGCCGATGCCGCCTCGCCGTAACGCCAGGCCCCGGATCGGCGCGTCCACGGCTCCCTCCCCGAGGCGGCAGTTGTCTCGGCACCGGTTTCCCCCAGCCAGGTCGCCCTAAACTCGCAGTCAAGCGGTGCTGGCGACCCCGTGATGACGTAGTGCCGCGTAGGTCATCGCATCCAACAGGGCAAGCCAGGACGCTTCCACCACGTTGCCGTGCACGCCGACGGTCGTCCAGGACCCGGCCCCGTCGCTGGTGTCTACCAGCACCCGGGTCACCGCATCGGTGCCGGAGGTGCCCGGCAGGATGCGGACCTTGTAATCGGACAGCGAAACGCTGCCCAGCCACGGCACGTAGGCACCCAACGCCTGACGCAGCGCGCCATCCAGTGCGTTGACCGGGCCATTGCCTTCCGCGGTGGCGAGCACCCTCTCCCCCGCCACGTGCACTGTTACCGTCGCCTGGGCAACCACCGTGCTGTCCATCGTGTGATCGACGATCACCCGGTAGGACTCCAGCGCAAACGGCGGCGCGGGCGGCACCTCGTCGACCTCGTGGCGCAGCAGCAGTTCGAAGGAGGCGTCGGCGGCCTCGAACGACCAGCCCCGCGATTCGAGATCCTTGACCCGGGCCGTGACCACGCCGATCTCGGCCGAGCGGCCGGCCAGATCCAGCCCGAGCTCGCCTGCTTTGAGCTCGATACTGGCCCGGCCGGCCATCTCGGTCACCAGCACGCGCTGTGAGTTGCCGACCACCGCTGGGTCGAGGTGGTTGTACAGCTCCGGATCCACCTTGATCGCACTCGCATGCAGCCCCGCCTTGTGAGCGAAAGCCGACCTCCCGACGTAGGCCTGGTGGGTGTCGGGAGCGAGGTTGGCGATCTCGGCCAGCGCATGCGAGGCGCGGGTCAGCTCGGCCATCCCGTGCTCGGGAAGGACTGGCATCCCCAGCTTGGTGGCGAGGTTGCCGACGACGGCGAACAGGTCCGCATTACCGGTCCGCTCGCCGTACCCGTTAGCGGTGCACTGCACATGAGTCGCCCCGGCCTGCACCGCTGCGACCGTGTTGGCCACCGCACATGCGGTGTCATCCTGGCAGTGGATTCCCACCCGGAAGCCGGTGCGGGCCACCACTTCGGTGACGGTCTCGGCGAGCTGAAGCGGCAGCTGCCCGCCGTTGGTGTCGCAGAGCACCACAACGTCGGCGCCGGCGGTCACACCGGCTTCCAGCACCCGCAGCGCGCAGTCGGCGTCGAAGGCGTAGCCGTCGAAGAAATGCTCGGCGTCGAGGAAAACCCTCCTGCCCTCGTCCACCAGCAGCGCCACGGTGTCGGCGACCATCGCACAGGCCTGCGCGACATCCACTCGCAGGGCCCGCTCCACGTGCCGCCGATCGGACTTGGCGACCAGCGTTACCACCGGTGCTCGGGACGCCAGCAAAGCCTGCACCTGTGGGTCCTGTGCCGCTGTCAGCGCTGCGCGGCGAGTTGAGCCGAACGCCACCAACACGGCGTGCTGCAAAGCCAGCTCACCGGCGGCGGCGCGGTGGAAGAACTCGGTGTCCTTGGGCAGCGCGCCGGGCCAGCCACCTTCGATGAAACCCATGCCCAGGGTGTCCAGCAGCCGGGCGACGGCGAGCTTGTCGGCCACCGAGTACGAGATCCCCTCTCGCTGGGCGCCGTCGCGCAGCGTGGTGTCGTAGAGGTGGAACTCGTCACCGAGGGGGGTGCCGGTGGGACTGGTGCGGGACATCGTCGAGGCTCCAAAAGTGTGCTGGCCAACAAAAAAGACCCCCCGCGGGATGCGAGAGGTCTGCGCGCCGGGCGATGGTGCTTAGCTACCCGGCGCGCTCGGCGATAATGAGGGAAGTTCTCACAGTGTGGTGTGCCACGAACGCAGTGTGGCATAGCCGGCGGTGGAACACCACCCACAAGGGGTGTCACGGCGTGTGCACGACGTCGGCGCCCGGCCATCCAAGCCACTCTCCGAGGGTGTCGAAAACCGCGTTCGCAGCGCGCTCGTCGAGCCTGAGCACGCAGCAATGGGCGACATGCGGATCGAACACGATGGTGCCGTCGGTTTCTCTGGTCATCAGCAGATTGCAGAAGTTCGTGCCGCCGCTGTGGGTGGTGCATGTAACGGGAATCGCACGGCGTGTGCTGCTCATCGGGCATTGCCTCCGGCCGGCATAACGGGAAACGACACGTGACTGCAAGCTTGATCAACAATACCAGTCAAACCGGTCATAATTCCGCGGGGTCGAACAGCCCGCCGGCAACTGCACGCCAAGCCTGCGTCAAGCATCGGCCAACTCGCTTGGCGATGGTGTAACGGGCGAGCGTGGTCGCCCGCCGGAAGTGGAGCACACCATGCGAATTCTGTTCACCAGCTACCCGGCCTACGGGCACGTCAACGCGATGTTGCCGTTGGCGCGTCAAGCCCGCGGCGCCGGTCACGAGGTGGCCTTCCCGACCGGCGCCGAGTTGGTACCGGAGATCGAGCGCCGCGGCTTGGACACTTGGCAGGTCGGGCCCAGCCGAGCCGAGGTCGACGCCTGGGTGCGCGCTGCCCACCCGAACCTGGAGCAGCTGCCCGTCGAGCAACGAACGCGCATGGCGGCACCCGTGCTGTTCATCGAGTCCGCGGCGAAGCGCGCGGTCGAGCTGGTCCCGCGGCGCAGCAGTGGAAGCCCGAAATCGTCGTGCACGAGGAGACCGAGCTGGCCGGTGCGCTGTACAGCCTGCTGTTGCCGCACTGCACCCTGGTCGAATCGCACGGCGGCGCCGGCATCATGCTCAGCGCACGCCCACGGGCTACCGCAACTGATCCTGCCGCAGGGTGCTGACCAGTTCACCAACGCGACGACCTGCCAGTCCGCCGGAGCGGCGCTGGCACTACGACCCGACGAACTGTCCGCCGACGCGGTGGCCGCAGCCGCCGAGCGCTTGATCACCGATCCAGCTTTCCGGCACGCCGCGGCCGGTATCCAAGCCGAGATCGACGCCATGCCCAGCGCCTGTGACGTGCTGTGCGTGCTGGTGTACGGGTGCGCCAGCTGATCCCGCACCGGCTCGCTACCGTGAGCCTATGACCGACATCGTCGACGACAAGAAGCACATCCGCGGCACGATCGACCTATCGAACGCGGTGTGGCAGCGCGCAGCAGGCTCCGAGGAGCTCGAGGGACCGCATCTGGAGATCGCGTTCGTGCAGGACGGCTACGTCGCGATGCGCAGCTCGGAGAATCC
>DASUVX010000203.1:0-13966 GCA_036378735.1 Pseudonocardiaceae bacterium
ATCAGAGCCAGCGTCTTGCTGAGCGTGCCGGTACTGGTGAAGTGCGCGGCGACGAGATCAGCGCCGATCCGGGGACCGGCGCGGCGGTCGAATTCGGGCGCCAGCACCGCCGCGACCATGTCATCGACGAGGTCGATGAGATGAGCGACGAGTTCGTCGGACCCCATCGACACGTAGCTCGTGCCGACGATCGCCTCCGCCCATCGCCGGGCGAAAGCTTCTCGATCTGTGTGGGTCATCGTGGCTGGCTACCCCAGGTTGCGGGTGTCCCTCCTGGCCCGGTGCGGGTGACCCCGGCCTGGCTGGTGAACGCCCGAGCGCTTCCCACCCTACTCGCCGGCAGCAGGTCGCGGTGAGTGAGTTCGCCGAAAGTGCTCTGTGATGAAACATCACCGTCCGTATCGACGACATGCCCCGTGTCGAGCCACACCGTCGCCAACTGGGGGCTTTATGTTGTCAACTCGCTTGACACCACGCTCGTGGTGGGGGGTCGCCGCAAGACCACCCAACTGGGGCGTGCGCGCGGCGAAACGCCGACGAAATCCCTGACCTCGTGTCTCAGCTGTGATTACCTGCATCATCTCGGCATTCTTTTCGGTTGTCCACGATGAAATTGAGAATTGAAACCCGGAGTTCTTAATGGCCAGATCGAGTAATGAATCGGTAGATCGGCGCGGAATCGGCAGACGTCGATTCCTCACCGGACTCGGCGTCGGTGCGGCCGGCGCGCTCACTTTGAACAAAGTGGAAGCACATGCCGAGCAGGTGGAGGGCCCGGTCCCCAATTCGACTCCGGATTCCCGGTTCAGCCGAATGTTCCAACTGCCCGCCTTTGCGGATCCGCGGTCGCCGGCCGTGCGCGACGCGATGATCAACATTGGCAAACCCGGTGGGCTGCTGGACGCCCGGGATCCGCTGAACCAAGGCCCGGTCCGGCTGATCACCAACCCCGAACTCAGCCCGAGAAACCGCGATCAGGACGTCCACAACATGACCGCGGGCACCACGTTCATCGGGCAATTTCTTGACCACGACGTCACTTTCGACAACACCTCACGGCTGGGTGTGGTCGCCGAACCCGCGCAGACGCCGAACTCCCGGGTGCCCACGTTCGACCTCGACTCCGTCTACGGGGGTGGGCCGTCGGTCAGCCCGCACCTGTACGAATCGCCGGATCGTGCCAAGCTCCGGGTCGAAAGTGGCGGGCTGTTCGAAGACCTGCCCCGAAACCGTGATCTGACCGCGATCATCGCCGATCCGCGCAATGACGAGAACCTCATCGTCGCCGGCCTGCATGCGGCGTTCCTGCTGGCCCACAACCGGACCGTGGATGCGCACCGGGCGAACCACCTGCCCGGTGACCCCTTTACCGACTGCCGGCGGACGATCACGCTGCACTGGCAGTGGATCGTGGTGAACGAGTTCTTGGTGCAGATTGTCGGGCGGCCCCTGGTGGACGACATCCTGCGCAACGGCCGGCGCTGGTACAAGTTCGTGAATCCGACCATGCCGGTGGAGTTTCAGACCGGCGCCTACCGGTTCGGGCACAGCATCGTCCGGCCTTCTTACCGGGCGAACCTGCACGGTGATCCCGGTGGCAATCCCGCGACCGGCGCGCCGGCGTTTTTCGGGTTCATCTTCGACCCCGCCGGCGAGCACCAGGCCGACCCGATCGATCTGCGCGGCGGCGCTCGGGCGCGGCGGCGGTTCGTCGGCTGGCAGACGTTCTTCGACTTCGGCGGCGATCAGACCAAAGAGGTCCGCCCCAACAAGCTGATCGACACCAATATCTCCTCACCGCTGTTCCGCTTGCCACTGGCCGCGATTCCCAGCCACGACGGTCCGACCGCGCTGGCGCAGCGCACCCTGCTGCGGCACCTGACCTGGTCGATGCCCTCGGGCCAGCGCATCGCCGCCACGATGGGGATGCCTGTGCTCGGCTCGGATCACTTCCCCGAGTTGCGCCCGTACAACCTGGGGCTGGATGCCAGCACCCCGCTGTGGTACTACGTCCTGCGCGAGGCGAGCGTGTTCAACGACGGCGCGCACTTGGGCCCGGTGGGGGGCAGGATCGTCGCGGAGACCATCATCGGCCTGCTCCAGCTCGACCCGTCCTCTTACCTCAACACCGGCTTCCGGCCATCCCTGCCGAGCCGGACCCCCGGCACCTTCACCATCACCGACCTGCTCCGCTGGGCGAAAGTAGACCCCGCCAGCCGCGGCCAGTAGCCACTGTTCACGGCTGGCCTTGACACCCACACCGGCCTAGGCGCTTGCTCCCCGAACTCTCACATTGGGGCAGGGCAGGCAGGGTTAGGCACATTCGCGGACAAGTGGCGTGAACTCGACGCTAGCGACCTCCCGTTGGCTCAAAATGTCGGTGGTGTCGAGTTCACGACAGCACCCGTCCCGGTAAGGACCCTCAACGGTGAACGAGCACTCAACCGCGCGCTGCATAACGTGGCCGCTTGGGCATTGTCGCCGCGGATTACCGGTTCGCTTATCTAGCCGAGAGCGGTCAAGACAAGACGCGACCCCGCCGGGTCGGCGTTGCCCACCTTCCAGGCCATGACCGAACAACCACAAAACTGCCGAACCGAAGCCACCTTGGTGGACAATCCCGAGGCCGCATCCCAGACCTGGTGCAAGCCGCCTTGGCCATCCCGATAGGTGTAGTGGGTCTCACCGTCCTGGCCGCCGACCCTTGGCCAATCGGCCGCCGACACTTGCGTGGGTGTGAGGTCGGTGGCCTCTTCGAGCGTTTTACCGGAACTGTCAACGGGCCAATCGTAAGCGTAGGCTGGCAAGGCAATCGCCAACCGCCCCGGAGGGGGGTTGTACGTCTCCACATAATTCCATACGTTGCGGATCCAATCCAGCGGCGCAATCGGGCCAGGATCGCCACTGGACCAGTGATAATCGTACGCCATCAGGATGAGCTGGTCGACAACCCGACTAATAGCTGCATAATCCGAGATGTAGGCCGGCAAGTTCTCATAATTGAGCTGGCCTTGGTCCCGTACCAGGGTGGTCACCCTCAGTTGGCGCTGCTGGTGGTGCATCGCCAGAGTCAAATCCTGCATCAAGCGAGAATAGCCGGCTGTAATATGGTCCACGAGCTGATCCTGCTGGTTCGGCAGCAGTTGCTCCAAGTGCCCGACCTTGGCGTACAAGGGCAGGTCCGCGGCCGTGGGAAGTTTGAATTCGTAATCGACCGTCAAGCCGTCGGCCAGCGGGTGGCGGGCCATTTCGGCAGCCAGCGCTTGAACGTGTCTCTGCCGGGCCTGGGGGTCGAGGAGGATACGGGCCAGCCAGTCCTTGGCGTCCGTGGGATCGGCGCTGCCGCTGAAATTATCAACGATGGTGACAAATCGCAGCCCGCAAGGATTGGCGGAATGCGCTGCCGCCAACACGCTATCAAGCGGCCGAGTGTCCTGATCGGCCGGATGTTGTAAGATAATTTCTGGTGAGGGACCCAGGGCTAGCCAGAAAAAATCTAACAGGCCGAGGCGCTTGGCCTGCGCGGGTACTGAATCAGATACGCCCGGGTTGTTCAGCCAGGGAACAACCCAGGCGCCCCTACTGTCGGCCAATGATGCTGCCGGGCACGAGGTCGGCCGCTTGACCGGCGGAGTCGCCGGCAGCGTCGATACATCGATGGACGGGCTGATGTCAGCCGCGGAGGGCAGGGATGTCGCCGGCTGAGGTGAGGAGGGGGAACGGTTACCCGTTGCCACGAGAATTCCCACCGCTAAAATGCCGCTCGCGACGGTAACTGCAAAAGCCGCCAACCAGCCGGTTGAAAGGTTTCTCCAGAATAGCATGAGTGTTCCCTGATGATCGAATAGCTACCGGTGTGCACCGACTGGCTCGTTGCACTGCTCCCGGACTACTCGCCGGGTCATCCGGCCGGCGTCATCGCCGTAGCGCGGGACCTTGCCCCAGGCGACAGTCCGGCCGGTGATGACCGAGAACATCGATCTGAAGGCCAGGTAGATTTGCAGAGGGTCGTTCAAGAATCTGTAGAACACCGCCGTCAGTGGGTCCAAAGACCATTCCCGCAGGGTGATCATGGCTACCACGCTCATAAGGACACGCAATGCGGTGAACACGATTAAGATCGTTACTACCGGTTGCCAGTTGCCTGTGGCCAAAGCCAAAGCACACAGTAGATAATTAATCGGTAGGACGACCGTTGGGATGAGCGTGCCGAGCAGCGCGTACGGCATCACCAGGTACGCCAGCGGCCCAAACCTCATGGGCCGGGTCAGTATCCTTGAGTGCTTGTAGAGCACCTGGTAGATACCGAATGTCCACCGTAGTTGCTGCTTTTTGAGCGCCCGCCAAGTCATCGGCACTTCGGTGTAGGCCACCGCGTCGAGGTCTTGGACGATTTTGTAGCCGCGCCACCTGAGTACCATGCCCAAATCGGCGTCCTCGGCGATGGTGTTGAGCGGGAAGCCGCCGAGACCGGGCAGTTCATCGGTCACCGACCGGGTCCGCCACGCCGAGCAGGCCCCCGGCACGATCATGACCGCGTCGAGCGTGGCCTGGGCCATACGCGTCAGTCCGATCCCAAGGTTGTATTCCGCTTGCTGCCAAGTAGTCAACAGCCAGGACCACGGGGTGCGGCCATAGTTGAGCACCTTGATCCGTCCGGCGACGGCCCCGACCATCGGGTCTTCGAAGTGCCGTACCAGGTTCGGAATGGTGTGGCGGTCCACGAGGGTGTCGGCGTCGATGGTGACGATGACGGATCCCTTGACCCGGCGATTCTGGATTGGATTGTTGAGGGCCCCGCCTTTACCGCTATTTGTCTGGTGAACCACCAGCAGCTGCTGGTCGTCGCCGGAATACTCCGCTGCCAGCCGGTCAAGGATTGCGCCGGTCCCATCGGGGGAACCGTCGTTCACTACCACCAACTGGAGTGCGAAGGGGTATTCCCACTGGAATATTCGGCGAATCGTCCGCTCGATCACTTTTTCTTCTTTGAAGGCGGCGATGAGCACCGTGACCAGCTCGGGATGCCACCGGGTCCGTTGCCGTTGACGGCGGCGTTGCCGCCAGTTGCCGATCGTAGCCAGGACTATCGTGCCCGCGGTCAGGCAGGCAGTCACCGCTGTGCACCACCAGAACAACCTCGAAGCTAGCTGGGCGAGAAGTGAGCCCTGGAGCCAGAGCAGCACGTACCCGAGGGTGTCGGACACGGTGTGTCCATGAGAAACCGTTGAGCTGGGCACGAGCTGGTCCACCGTAATGAACCGGTAGCCCTTGGCTTGGCCCTGCTGGATTAATTTGGCGGTGAAATCAAGCATGGCCGAGCGGTCGCCACCACTGTCGTGCAGTGCGACGGCCTCGCTCTTGGTCAACTCCGGCATCGGGATGGTGGTGCCGGCTGGGTACTTAAAATCAGCCGGATCGAGGGTGCAGCCAACGGTAATCTTGCCGAGCTGCTGGGCCACCAGAATCGCCATGACATTGCGGCGCAGCGAGTCAGGGTCGTCTCCACCATACGGTTGACGAAACAGCTTGGTCTGGTATTGGCCAATGGCCGCCATGGCATGATCGGACATGAGCAGCTCCTGCCGGGCTTGTTCGCCCGACAGCTTATTCAGATCCGGATGATGGAGCGTGTGATTGCCCACCACTTCATGCTGAGTCAGATACTTGAAGAGTTCCTGATTAGCAAGGATGTTGTCACCGATCGTGAAAAAGCTGGCCGGGACATGCAACTGCTGTAAGATTGATAGCAGCTGCGGCGTCCACGTGGCACTGGGTCCATCATCGTACATGAGAGCCACGGTCTTGTCCGGTAGGCGCCCGTACAAGTCTATGGCGTACCTGCACTGGTTGGCCGCGTGGCTTTCCAGCGAGGTCAGTCGCCGGACCGTCTGACCGCTAAACGGATCGAAACCCACAGCGTTCCCGTCGTTGTCCGACCGGAGCTCGATGACTCGCTGTAGGATGCCGTCACCCATGATAGGTATTTGGGGGCAGTGCGCCATCTCGGTGGCGATCTGGGAAGGGTAGTCCGAGTTGCTGTGCACAGGCAGCACGGGCGGCGTGACGACTTCCTGGTGGATCGCGAAGCCCATAATTGTCAGGCTGGTCAAGAGAAACAGGACGAGAACGGCTACCCGTCCACCTCGACGGCCCCCGAATACTTGCGTCGAAGAATCAGCCATGATCGTCAACCAACCCTTGGGTTGTCAGTGACAGTCGGCGGTGCAGCCGGCGCACTATCTGACGCTGTTTTCGGCGGCGAAGCAGGCGCCGGTGTCGAGTCCGGTTGCGGTGCCGGGTTCGTCGATGGCTTGGTGGTCCCACTGTTGGTGGGATCACTGTCGACCGGGTGGTTGAGGTCGCCGCCAGAATTGGTGTCGCGGCTCTGCGGTCTTTGCTGGGTTTCAGTCTGATTCGGTGTCGTCGACTTCGGTGTCGTCTGGGACTCTGATGGTCGGGAATTTGTGCTGGCAGGAGGCGTAGATCGCCTGGTATAAGACTCTGGTACCCAGGTAGGTACCTGCTCTTGTTCGTGCGGGATGTCGGGCGTCACAACAGCTACCGTCGCAGGCCGGCTAGCTGAGCTCACCGGCCGCAGATACTGTCTGGATTGCTTAGGCTGCGAGCGCAGTGGTCGGTTTGCCGCGGTGGCCAACCGATTGGTTCCCGGTGCGGATGATGGATTTGGTTGCGGCGCGAGTCCTGCCGCTGCCGAGGCGGTAAATGGGCTGGGCGGAATCTTGAATTCGCTAAAAGCGAGCGCCTGGTCGTTGCTAGGCCAAAAAATTGCTGCACCTACGCCCGTGGTCGCAGCCAGATAGGCCAGCACCGCGCCCAGCCTACGCTTTCGGCTCGGCGAACTGACTGGCGGCGCATCGTCAAGGTATCGCCATGTCGGCCTGGCTGAGGCCGTTTCCAGTACCGCAGTCATCAGTCCCTCCAGGTGATTGGCGAAAATAGCCGAGCGTTTCGCTACTGTGTTGTAACGCCAGCCAGGCCGGGCCGAAGCATTGTCAGCAATAGACGAGCCCGTTCGAGATGTGAGCGGATCAGGCTGCGAAGTCGATCCCCGCGCCGAGGCGCTCGCTAACTAAAGTCGACGGTGGCTAGTCCATGCCCTCACTGTCGCTGCGGGTAGCAATGTCGTTACTACCGATACGGCATGGCTGTGAGCGGCCGCGGTCTCGTAGCCCCGTCCCCTGTTGTCTCGGTGGATCTGGCGCTCACCGCACATAATCTCTTTCGGCTGATGGTGGTGATCCCTAACCTTTTGGTGTGGCCACCACCTGGCCGCTGACCGGGCGGGCCGAGGAACTGAGCGTGATCAGCCGGCTGACCCATCGCCGCAATGGGCCGGTCGGTGTCGTGCTGGCCGGGGCGGCCGGGGTCGGCAAGACCCGGCTGGCCCGGGAGGCGCTGGCGGTGGCCGCGCAGCGCGGTGCGCTGACCCGGTGGGCGGTGGCCACGGCCTCGGCCCGGGCGCTGCCGCTGGGGGCGTTCGCCGCGACGCTGGGCGTGATCGGCCCGGATCCGGGCCGGCTGGTGCGCCAGGCCTCAGACGCGCTGCTGGCCGGTGCCGGTAAGGCCGGTGTCGTTATCGGCGTCGACGACGCGCACCTGCTTGATGAGCTGTCCGCGACGCTGGTCCACCAGCTGGCGCTGCGCCGCGCGGGCAATCTTGTGCTCACCCTGCGAACTGGGGAAACCGCGCCGGACGCGGTGACGGCGTTGTGGAAAGACGGGCACCTCACCCGGCTGGAACTGCAACCGCTGTCGGAAGACGAAACCACTTCCTTGATAGAGGCCGCGCTGGGTGGACCGGTGGATTCAGTTGCCGCGCGCCGGCTGTGGTCGATCACCCGTGGCAATGCGCTGTACCTGCGGCAACTTGTCGACGGAGAGCTGGAATCGACGCGGTTGCGCCAGGTTGCCGGGGTGTGGCGCTGGGCAGGGCAGCCGGAACTGTCGCCGGGGCTGGCCGAGCTGTTGTCGGCCCGGATCGGTCGCCTACCTGATGCGCAGCGAGAGGTCCTGGAGATATTGGCCTTCGGCGAGCCGTTGGGGGTAGCCCTGCTCGTTCGGTTGACCGATGCGGTCGCGGTGGAACAGGCCGAGGCACGCGGCCTGATCGAGGTGTACCCGGACGGCCGGCGCATGGAGGCCCGGCTGGCCCACCCGCTGTACGGCGAGGTGCAACGGGGACAGATCGGCACGCTGCACGCTCGGCGGGTGCGCGCCCGGATCGGGCAAGCATTGGCCGACACCGGCGGCCGCCGAGCTGGTGACACCCTGCGCCGCGCACTGTTGACAGTGGAGTCCGATCTGCCACCAGATCCTGTGTTGCTCACCGCGGCGGCCCGCAAGGCCACCGAACTGGGTGAGCTCGTGCTGGCCGAACGGGTTGCGCGGGCCGCGATCGCCGCGGGCGGCGGTTTCCAGCCGCGGCTGCTGTTGGGCAATGCGCTGCATTGGGCCGGCCGCGCGGAAGAGGCCGCGACGGAGCTCGCCGACCTGGCTGCGCGGGCCCGCACCGACGCCGAGCGAACCGCAGTCGCCATCCCTCGAATGTTCACGTTGGCCTGGCTCGGCCGCGGCGACGAGGTTGAGGCCATGGTCGAGGCGGTGACGAGCACGCTGTCCGATGATGCCGCCGCGCTCGAGCTGGCCGGCGGCCTATCGGTTCTCAATGCCTTCGGTGGCCGGATTGTCCCGGCCGCCGAGGCAGCGGCGCGCGTGCTCGAGCATCCGCGCTGCCCGCCGCCCGCCGCGCAGCTGGCCACCTGGGGTCTCGCTATGGCCGGCGGCGGGCTGGGTCACCTCGAGGGTCTCGGCGACAAAGTGCGGTGGATCAATGCTCGCGCTGATGCGTTCGAGATCGGGCTGCACCAGGCGGCCGTAATCGGGTCGTCGTGGGTGCGGGTGATGCTGCTGGCCGGCTTTCTGGACGAACCGGACCAGGCCTCGCGCCGGCACCGCGAGCAGTGCCAAGACACCCCCGGAATCGGGGACGTGATCACCAGCGCGATGCGTGGGGCGGTAGCGGCCTGCCGCGGGCAGGTCAAGACCGCGGCGCGGTGGTTTCGTCAGTCCCTTGCCGGCGGCGCGGACACCGGCATGGCGGCCTTCACCCTGCTGGTGGATCTGCCCGGCGTGCTGGGGATGGCCGGCGACGCCCCCGCGGCCCGCCAGGCCCTCGACGAGCTGGACGCTGCTCGCCATCGCGGTTTCGTCTACCTGGAGCCGGAGCTGCTGCTCGCCCGGGCGTGGGTGGCCGCCGCCGAGGGCTCGGTCAGCGAGGCCGTCACGGTCGCCCGCCAAGCGGCCGAGCTGGCCGCATCGCACCCGCAACCCGCCGTGGAGGTGCTGGCGCTGCACACTGCGGTCTGTCTCGGTGACCGCACGGTGGCCAATCGGCTCGCTGTGCTCGCCACCGAGGTCGACGGGCCCCGCGCGCCCGCCGCGGCCGCACACGCCGCCGCGCTGGCGGCCGACGACGGCGCCGCCCTGCAGTCCGCCTCGGTCCAGCTCGAGGCCATGGGCGCCCAGCTGCTGGCCGCCGATGCCGCCGCGCACGCCGCCGCCGCGTATACCCGGCACGACCAGCGGGGTTCTGCGCAGGTCGCCACCGCCCGCGCACACCGGCTGGCGCAGGCCAGCGAAGGCGCCCGGACCCCGGCGCTGGCCGCGCTGGCCGCCCCGCTGCCGCTGACCACCAGGGAACGGGAGATCGTCACGTTAGCCGCCGGCGGGCTGTCCAACCGCCAGATCGCTGAGCGGCTGACGGTGTCGGTGCGCACCGTCGAGGGCCACCTCTACCGCGCCTGCGCCAAACTCGGCGCTGGTGATCGCACCGAACTCGCCGCCCTGATCCACGGCGAGTGACCGGTCACACCGGCACGCTGAATCCGAGTAGTCGACTACTCGCATCGCTGCCCCGCACCGCGAGCATCATCGACGCACCGGCATCCCGGAGCACCCGCTCCGGCTGGCTGTGGCAAGAACAGGCTAGGAGAGGCGAGGAGACAACGATGACTAGCGGCACGTCGACGGAACAGGAAGCGAGTATCGAGGTGGCCGCGCCCGCGGCTGAGGTTTTCGACGCGGTGGCCGACGTCCACCGCATGGCCCGCCGGAGTCCCGAATGCTTCGCAACGTTGGTACTGCGCAAGCGCAATGGCAGGCCAGTCAACTTCATCGGATTCAACAGGCACAAGCTGCACGTCTGGTTTTCCAGCTGCCACGTGCGCGTGGCGGATCCGGGCAGGGAGTTTACGTTTGATGTATACGCGTTCGGGTTCCCGGTGTCGCGGTGGGGATACCGGTTCAAGCCCACCGCGGGCGGCACGGAGGTCACTGAATACTGTATCGACAAACGCACTACCGGGGCCAAAGTGCTAGGGCGGATCTTTATCGGCAAGGCACACAATAACAATCGTCCCGAGGTCAACCGGTACGGTATGCAGGAAAGCCTGCGCCGCCTCAAGTCCGAGCTGGAATCCGGGCGAGCCTGACGTGAGCGACGAGGTAGTGGCTGCCCGGCAACTGGAGCGCGCCGACGCGATGCGCCACTTGCCGGGCACCTACTCGTTGGCTCTGCGGCTGCGCGACGCCGGCCTGACCGACGAACTCATCGCGGAATGCCTGGCCGTGGAACGGGAGGCGCTGGATCTGCTGTTGCAGGTGGCAGAGGCCAAATTAGCCGCGATATTGGGGGGTGCGTAGGACCAAGCTCGCCGTTCCGGCGGGCCGACCTGACCCGCCACCCGCTCGATCCGCTGCCGATCACGCGCGCCCGCCGAGCCCTACATCAGGCCGGATACGGCAGGGTGGATCGCTAGCCCGTTGTACGAAGGCCGTTAAACGCCGAAATCTTGCCGGGTATAGCGTGCGCCCAGCAGTGCGGTCCTTCGCCGGTTTTCGGGCTGGGGAAGGCGGCCCAGGGAGTAGAGATGATTGAGTCGGGACGCGTTTCGTCTGATTTGCCGGAGCTGGACCGGACGGATGATCCGCGGGGCGGTGCAGTTGCGTGGGCGTTGCTCACCGTCGGCACGGTTTTCGCCGCGGGCGTACTCCTCGCAGCGACCTGGGTGACCGGGGTCTGGTAGGACATTCGTTACCAGAACCAGACCAGCGATACCACGGCGCCGGCAATCGTGGCCGTAGTCACGATGAGCACCGCCCACGCAACTGCACCGCCCCGCGGATCATCCGTCCGATCCAGCTCCGGCAGATCCGGCGAGACGGCCAGAGGCTCAGTCATATCAGAATCGTAGCTCATAACACGTCTGAAAATGCTTGTTGTAAAAAAGACGACGTCGCGGCGAACAACGGGTTTCCATTTCGGCAGCCGCGTGAACAACGGGTTGCCCGACGCTGCGGCTTTAACAGGAAAAACGAGAGGCCAATTCCAGCGACGCTTCAGCTGCCCACGGCAGGAACGCATCGAGGAACCGCCCGGTGGCCGGCATGAAATAACCGCCGTAATGGCTGATCGGATCCAATGTCGAGACCACCACCGTGCCCGGGGTGGAGACCTGGTCGACATAGAGCAGGGCCTCGCCGGTGGTCAGCTTCACGAGCACCTGCGCACCCTCCGGCGGGTGGAGCACGCCGTGGTAGTGCCAGGTGCAGTCGCGCAGGGTGAGCCGCCGGAACAGCGGGTGACCCTCGTCCCCCAGGCGCACGCCGAGGTCGGCGTCGGGTTCCAGCCACCACCAGAAGTTGGTCGGCCGGTGCTGCCAGCGAACGCCGGGCAGGAACTCCGGGATCGGCTCGCCGCCGCTGAAGGCGATCACCGTCCCGCCGGCGTCGAGCAGCTTGAGTACCTGTTCGGCGGCACGGTCGAGCTGCCCGCGATGCAGGCGCTCCGGGATGAGCAGGCCGCAGTATTCGGTCAGGTCGGTATCGGCCAGTTCCGGAAGGTAGATCATCCCACCGGTGAGGTGCTGGGCGTACTTCGGCTCGGTGAGGGTGCGGTGATGCTGCGCCGAGCCCCCGTAGACGGCGGCGAGGCCGCGCAGCCGGCGAGCGGCCTGGGCCCGGCGGTGCGCCGACTCCGCGATGATCCAGTCGATGAGCGCACCGCCGCAGTAACTCAGCAGATCACTGGTCGCCTGCACAACGATGGTGCCCGCAGTCGATACCCGGTCCAGATAGGTCGCCGGCTCGCCACCGAACAACCTGGTCAGCACCTCGGCGCCGGGCGGAAGTGGGTGATGGCCGCGGGCGAAGAACCCGGCGACGCCGCGCCGGAAGGTCATCTCGGTACCCATCCCACGGAAGATCGGATGGTCCGCGACCTCCACGACGCGGTAACCGTCGAGTGATCGGTTCGTCAGCGGAACGAACGCCGACGCACCGGGCAGCCAGTCCCGGTGCAGGTGACCACCGAAGACCACCACACCGCCGCGGTCGAGGTAGTCGCGAATCATGCGTTGGTGCCGCGCGAGGTGTTCCTGGTCGGCGTTCGGGGTGACGATCAGGGCGGCGTACCGAGCCAGGTCGATCGACCCGATCGCGTAGCAATCGAGCCGATCGACCCGCTGCGACCGATCAGTTGCGTCACCGTTACGGATGTCCATGTCCAGTACGGCGACCCTGCCCGCTACTCGGGGTCTGTTGTTCACTCGAACGAGAGTAAACTTAGGCTAACCTTTGCACAAGGTAGGCGCCGCAGGTCTAGCCTTGCTCGGGTGGGTGATCATGACCCTCCGGGCTAGCCTGGTGGTGCGCGTCAGCCAACTTGTCAGGCGTGAGGCCCGAGGAGCCGAGCGCTTCGGCCAACCCCGGCGAGGAAGACTTGATGGACTCGATCGCTTCGGACATTTCTGCGGAGGTGGTCTCTTCCGCTCGCTCTTCTTCGATCACCAGCGCAGCGTAACCGCTATCGCCGGACCGCGCAGGTCGTACGTCGCCCGGCCGGTTACTGGCCGCCGCGATCTGTACCGAGAGCGCTCACCGGTGGATCACAGCACAACAGCTCCTGGTGGACCCGCCAGAACTCCTGGCAAGCCCGGTAGAGGTCGTTCTGCGCCGCCTCAAGGGCCTCGACCGGCGCCGGGACGGGCTCCCACCGACCGCGGACCGACTCGATCACGGTCAACGCCTCCAGCGCGTGCGAGGCGTTGCGCAGGCTCTGATGGGCCCGGTGCAGCTGCTGGCGCTGCTCCTTCGACAACTCCGCCGGCTTGCGGCCAATCTCCACGTCACACCCCTTATGCGCCGCCGTCCCTCCTAGGCACACCGTAGCCCGTCCGCCATGGCGATCAACCCTGCTGTCGCCGGGTTCGACTACCCGGCTTCAGCTGTAGTCGAGTTGGGCACCGAGTACTCGTCGCAGGTGCAGCAGGGAGAATTCCTGCACCTCGTCGGCCGGGTGATGGGGGCTGTCGAACGTTGCGGTGGCGCGGACTGCCACGGTCACCGGCAGGTCGCGGTTGCGCAGGTCCGCGGTAGTGTGCAGGACGCAGATGTCGGTACACACCCCGCAGATCCGCACCGAGTCGACGCCGAAGCGGTGCAGGTGGCCTTCCATCTCGGTCTCGAACAGTGCGGAGTACCGGCGCTTGCGCAGCAGCAGGACATCGTCGCGGGATAGCAGCCCAACCAGCTCGTCGACCAGGTCGGCTTCCCGGCTGCCCCGGATGCAGTGCTGGGGGAACACGGTGAACTCCGCATCGCCGACCTCGTGGGTATCGGCGGTGAACAGCACCCGCCGGCCGGCGGTCAGCGCCGCATTTACCTCGGCCTGAACCGCTGGCAGCACCGCCAGGCACCGGTCGCTGGCCAGGTTGCCCTCCCGGAGGAACCCGTTTTGCATGTCCACGACGACGAGAAGCTCAGACACCGCGCTCACTTCCTCGCACCACCGACCGGAACTCCACGCTGCCACATCAACCCCGCCCCCGACATGGAGACATATCGGGGTTATCGAGGCTCGATAACCCCGATATGTCTCCATGTC
>DASUVX010000204.1:0-29099 GCA_036378735.1 Pseudonocardiaceae bacterium
GAGATGGGCTCCGATGAGCTCACTCATCACTACGCGGAAAGCGTCGGTGTCTGGAACGGCTACCGCGACCATATCCTGACCATGGCCGACACGCTCTCAAACGGCATCGTCAAGCAATTCCCCAACAAATTCAGCTAACCGTGGCGCCAGACCTTGCTGGCCGCATGCGTGACAGGCTGCCCGGATGTCTGCTGTGAGGTAGCCACGCACCCGTCGCGCCGCGCCCGCGCGTGAATCGCAGGACCGACTCGGCGGGTGCTGCTTACCGCAGCTTCCCATGGGGATGGTGCTGGTTAGGGACGCCGCGGCGGGCTTCTACGATGCCCGAGATGTCTGGGCAAGGGCGAGCGGGCACGGCGATCCAGGGCCGATCCCTGCGCCAGATCGCCTGGCGGCGGCTCAAGCGCGACAGAGTCGCCCTGGCTGGTGGTGCCACTGTCATAACCCTGACGCTGGTCGCGATCTTCGCGCCGGTGATCGTCGCGGTGCTCGGGCATCCGCCACTGGAGTTCCACTACGACAAGATCGACCCGGATCTGCAGGTGCCCCGCGGGCACTTCGGCGGCATCAGCCCGGACTTCCTGTTCGGCGCCGAGCCGGTCAACGGTCGCGATGTGTTCAGCCGGGTCGTCTACGGCTCGCGCATCTCATTGCTCATCGCGTTCGCCGCAACAATGCTGTCGGTGCTGCTCGGCACCGTGCTGGGCGTGATCTCCGGGTACTTCGGCGGCTGGGTCGACACGCTGATCAGCCGCACGATGGACGTGTTCCTGGCGTTCCCGCTGCTGTTGTTCGCGATCGCGCTGGCCGGGGTGGTGCCGGATCGGGCATTCGGCCTGACCGGCGACACGCTGCGGATCACCCTGATGGTCTTCATCATCGGATTCTTCAGCTGGCCCTACATCGGCCGGATCGTCCGCGGGCAGGCGCTGTCGCTGCGCGAGCGTGAGTTCATCGACGCCGCGCGCAGCCTCGGCGCGCGCAGCCCGCGGATCCTGTGCACCGAGATGCTGCCCAACCTGGCCGCGCCGATCCTGGTGTACTCGACGCTGCTGATCCCGACCAACATCCTGTTCGAGGCGGCGCTGTCGTTCCTCGGCGTCGGCGTCCGCCCCCCGACCCCGACCTGGGGCGGGATGCTGTCCGAAGCCACGCACTGGTTCCAGATCGCGCCGAACTTCATGCTGTTCCCCGGGCTGGCGATCTTCGTCACGGTGCTGGCGTTCAACCTGTTCGGCGACGGCCTGCGCGACGCGCTGGATCCGCGCTCGCGATGAAAGGGTGCACGACGAGATGAGCAGACATCGCCGAGCCGCCGTGCTGGCCGCCCTCGCCGCATTGGTCCTGGTCGCGTGCGGCGGACCCGGCCGTGGCGGTGGTACATCCAGCGGCACGTCCGGTGGCATCCACAATCCCTCCGACGCCCGGGGCGGCACCTTGCGCTACGCCAACTCCGGCGACTGGGACTCCCTCGACCCGGCCGACACCTACTACGCCTACACCTGGAACTTCGCCCGCCTCTACGGGCGGTCCTTGGTGATGTTCAAGCCGGCCCCGGGAGCGCAGGGCGCCACGCTCGTGCCGGACCTCGCCGAGTCACTGGGCCGTTCCAGCGACGGCGCCAAGACCTGGACCTACACCCTTCGCCCGGGCGTCAAGTTCGAGGACGGCACCCCCGTCACCAGCAAGGACGTCAAGTACGCCGTCGAACGCTCGCTGGACAAGACGACATTCCCCAACGGGCCGACGTATTTCAACGACCTGCTGGACCTGCAGGGCTACACCAGCCCGTACGCCGATCCCGATCCCGACAAGCTCGGCCTCAAGGCGATCGAGACGCCGGACGACCGGACGATCGTGTTCCACCTGCGCAAGGCATTCAGCGGCTTCGACTACCTCGCGCAAACCCCGGCCACCATGCCGGTGCCGCGGGCCGAGGACTCCGGGTCGAAATACAAGGAGCACGTCATCTCGACCGGCCCGTATGCGTTCCAGACCAACGAGTTGGGCAAGCGGTTCACGATGGTCCGCAACCCCCAGTGGGACCCGGCCACCGATCCGAACCGCCGGCCGCTGCCCGACCGGATCACCGTCGACCTGAACGTCAACGCCGACGACGTCGACAACCGGCTCATCTCCGGTGATCTCGACGTCGCGATCGAGGGCGCCGGCGTCGGGCCCTCGGCGCAGGGCCGCGTCCTCGGTTACCAGGGCCTGCGCGCGAACACCGACTCCGCATCCGTCGCCCGGCTGTGGTACACCGCGCTCAACCCCGACGTCGCGCCACTGGACAACATCCACTGCCGCAAAGCGGTGCTGTATGCCGCCGACCGCACCGGTTACCAGCGCGCCTACGGCGGGGGCACGGGCGGTGAGATCGCCACGAACATGCTGCCACCGGTGATCCCGGGCGCGAAGCGTTTCGATCTCTACCCGTCGCCCAAACACACCGGCGACATCGTCAAGGCCCGCGACGAGCTTGCCGCGTGTGGCCAGCCCAACGGTTTCACCACCGGCATCTCCTACCGCGCCGAGCGACCCAAGGAGAAGGCCACCGCCGAGGCTCTGCAGCAGTCGCTGGCCAGGGCCGGGATCAAACTGGAGATCAAGCCGTATCCGCTGGGCGACTACACGCGCCTGTACGCAGGCAAGCCGGACTACGCCAAAGCCAACGACCTCGGGCTGATCATCTACGGCTGGGGCGCGGACTGGCCCGACGGCTACGGGTTCCTCGCCCAGGTCGTCGACAGCCGGGTCATCCGGGCCACCGGGGGCAACACCAACCTGGGAATCAGAGATCCGGCGATCGACCAGATGCTCGACCAGGCGTTGCTGGCCACCGACACCGCGGCGCGCGAGCAGATCTGGCAGGGCATCGACCGCAAGGTGATGGAGGACGCGTTCGTGCTGCCCGGCGTCTGGGCCAGGGGCCTGCTGTACCGGCCACCGAACCTGACCAACGTGTTCATCTCCGACGGGTTCCAGATGTATGACTACCTGGCGCTGGGCACCACGCGCAGGTAGCGGTGGGCGCCTACGTCGTGCGACGGATGATCGCAGCAGTGATCCTGCTGCTGATCGTCACCGCCGCGACGTTCGTGGTGTTCTTCCTGGTGCCCCGGTTGGCCGGCGCCACCCCGGAGGACCTCGCCTCGCGTTACGTCGGCCGGACCGCCTCGCCGGAGGTGATCCACCAGATCGCGACCAAGCTCGGGTTCACCGATCCGGTCTGGGTGCAGTACGGCAGGTTCGTCAAGGGTCTGGTGCTCGGTGCGGCCTACAGCACCGGCCCGACCACGGTGCACTGCCCGGCGCCGTGCTTCGGGTATTCCTTTCTCACCCAGAACCCGGTGCTGCCCGACCTACTCGACCGGCTGCCGGTGACGATGTCGCTGGCGGCCGGCGGGGCACTGATCTGGCTACTGGCAGGGGTATCCACCGGGGTGATCTCCGCGCTGCGCCGGGGCAGCATCTTCGACCGCACCGCGATGGGTGTCGCGCTGGCCGGCGTCTCGTTGCCGATCTTCTTCACCGGGCTGCTGGCACTGGCGATCTTCAGCTACTGGCTGGGAATCACCGCGCCGGGCGGCAGCTACGTGCCCATCGAAGAAAACCCGCTGCGCTGGGCTTATGATCTGCTGCTGCCGTGGGTCACGCTGGCGTTCCTCTATGCCGCCGGCTACGCGCGCCTGACCAGGGCGGGCATGCTCGACACCATGGGCGAGGACTTCATCCGCACCGCCCGCGCCAAGGGACTGCCCGAGCGCACCGTGGTGCTCAAGCACGGGCTGCGCTCGGCGCTGACCCCGATCCTGACCATCTTCGGACTGGACCTGGGGCTGCTGCTCGGCGGCGCGATCCTCACCGAGAGCACCTACTCGCTGCCCGGTATCGGCAAGTACTCGGTGGACGCGGTGGTCAACAACGACCTGCCGAAGGTGCTCGGCGTCGTCCTGGTCGGCAGCATCTTCATTATCGTGGCCAACCTCGTGGTGGATCTGCTCTACGCCGTGGTCGACCCGCGGGTCCGGTACTGATGAGCCCGTTGCTGGACGTGCGCGACTTGCGGGTGCACTTCCCGACCGAAGATGGCGTGGTCAAGGCTGTCGACGGGTTGTCGCTACGGCTGGAGCGCGGCCGGCGGCTGGGCGTGGTCGGGGAGTCGGGCTCGGGCAAGAGCGTGGCGAGCTTGGCGATCATGGGCTTGCACCAGCCGGGCACCGCGCGGATCTCCGGCGAAATCTGGCTCGACGGCCGGGACCTGGTCTCGGCGGAGCCTGAGCAGGTCCGCAAGCTGCGCGGCCAGACCATGGCGATGATCTTCCAGGACCCGCTGTCGGCGCTGCACCCGTACTACACCGTGGGTCACCAGATCGTCGAGGCATACCGGTGCCACCACGATGTCAGCAAGCCGGCCGCCCGGGCGCGTGCGGTGGAGCTGCTCGACCAGGTCGGCATCCCGCAGGCGCGCTCGCGCGTCGACGACTACCCGCACCAGTTCTCCGGCGGCATGCGGCAGCGCGTCATGATCGCGATGGCGCTGTCGTGCAACCCTGACCTGCTGATCGCCGACGAGCCGACGACCGCGTTGGACGTCACGGTGCAGGCCCAGATCCTCGACCTGATCCGGGACCTGCCCGCCGCGGTGTTGGTGATCTCCCATGATCTCGGCGTGGTCGCCGAGGTCGCCGACGACATCCTGGTGATGTACGCCGGCCGGGCTGTCGAATACGGGACAGCCAGTGAGGTGTTCTCCTCGCCCCAGCACCCGTACACCTGGGGACTGCTCGGCTCGATGCCGCGCTGGGACCGCCAGCGGTCGCAGCGGCTGGTGCCGATCCCGGGCAGCCCGCCGAGCCTGATCAACGTCCCATCCGGGTGCCCGTTTCACCCGCGCTGCCGCTACGTGCAGCCCCAGTCGAGTTCGGTGCGGCCCGAGCTGCGCCCGGCGGGCTCGGCAGGGCACCTGGTTGCTTGCCACCTGCCCGACTCGCAACGGGCGCAGATCTTCGCTGACGAAATCCGGCCCCAGCTGTGATTCGGTGGTCAAAACGGCGGTGTGCCGTCGGTGTTGATGTCGGGTGGTGGTTGTGGTTTCAGCTTGGGAAGGGGTTGTTCCCAGATCTGGGTGTTTTCCCAGTTATGGTCCGACGGAATCATGATCGGATACGGGTCTCGATCGCGGGCGATGGGGTTGGGTAGTGGCTCGGTGATCTTCGGTGGGCGTCGGTGGTAGGTGTGCCCCAACCGGCTGGTCCATCGAAACACGCCAGGTTCGGGCTGGTGCAGGCGCCAGCTGCCTACACCTTTCAACCGATGATCATGGCGGCAGGCGGCGCCGAGGTTGGATCCGGTCGTGGGGCCACCGAAGGCGTGGTCGCGAGTGTGGTCGGCGTCGGTGCCGCGGGCGGGGGCCCGGCAGCCGACCATGACGCAGAATCGATCACGGATCTCCAGGTAGCGGCGCAGCACCGCGCCGGGTGCCCGCCGAGCTGGATCATCACTGCCTTGGTTGGGCAGGTCGTGGGCGAGTTGGCGAGCTAGGTCGGCGACCACCGGTGCCCAGCCGCACAGCGTGTCGGGCTCGGCTTTCAGAGTGTGCAGCACGGTGGCGGGGACTTGCAGCTCCACGATGGCCCGGCAGCTCGTGGCGCGGGCAGGGATGCCGGCCGGGCGGCCGCGGGTGATCCCCCAGTGGATCGCGTCCCCGCGCTCATCGGTGACCACAAATCGCCACTGCGCGGCCCCCAGGGTGGTGGCCAGGTCGCGGGCCAGCTCGGCATGCACCGGTCCCCACCCGGCTATCTCCGCTGGATTTTGGTCGCGACCCAGTAGCGTGGACAGGCCAACCCGCAACTCGAACCCAGCCCTAGCCAGCGGGGCGGCCAGCGCATCTGGCGTCGATGACCTGCGCGCACCGCCCTCCCGCGGGCGCCCGCCGGGCTCCTTGCCATCCACTTCCCCAACGTTGGGTTCTCCGCTGTCTGGCCCTTCACCGGCTGGTTCGCCATCGTCTGGTTCACCGTCACCGTCGCTGTTGCCGGCGCCGCCCTCGGCGTCAACCTGGGTGCGGAGAAGTTTGAGGATGGTGGTGTCGTCGAGCCCGGCGTAGGTCCCGTCGGTCATTCCGAGGAACAACTCCGCGCGGATATGATCGATCGGACGCGAATCACCGGCGCGTTTCGCAGCTTTGGCCAGCGCGTCGATATGTCCGCACGCTGCGGCGACCCGATCCACCGGGAGGTTGTACCCGGACAGGTTCGCCGAGCCATCCGCGTTGCGGTACCCGACGACCTTGCGTTCGGCCACGGCCTGCTCGTAGCGGCGTCGCGCCCAATCCGGATCCACGGCGATCGCGAGTTTCTTGATCTGGTCGATCAGCTGGCCGGTGGTCAGCTCTGGGGCGCGGGGAAGCAGGGTGGCGCATACCTGCCGAGCCTGCTCGCCAGATAGCTCGGTGGTCCAGTCCGAGAACACCCGTGCCCGCGGCTCATCCAGTACGCCCACCAGCATCGCCGCGTGCACCTGCGGCAACCGCGCCACCAGATCATGCGCGAGCCAGAACTGCGCCTCCGCCGCCCGTCGGGTCAGCACCAGCGCAGCCCGGATCTCATCCGCGGAGAACTCATCCGGTACCGGCATGCGCCGCAACTCATCGCCCGCCGGTGCCACTCCACACAACCCGACCTCGGCCATCACCGCCATCACCCGGGCACGCTCATGATTGGCCTGCCGGTACTGCGCCTTGAGCACCTCCACACAATCAAAACCTGACAACCGGGAGGTTTCCAAATCAGCCAACACACGCGCCAGCTCCGGGCCTGGCGGGATATCCGCCAGGCGCTCCGGAATTAGCTGCCGAACGCTCACAACCGGAACGCTACAAGCCGCCACTGACAATCTCGGAGCGTGAGCGTCTGGGCGGCGAACATGCTCTCGCGAAATCCACGACTGACCGTCGCTCGCGTAAGGTGTCTGATCACCGATGGAATGGACACGGCGAGTCGGTGCATCGCGCGCCCGACAAGAACTGGCCGGCGCTGAGAGCGCGCCGCTGCTGCGGGTGTCAGGTCTGCGCAAGCACTTCCCGGTCCGGCGGGGCCTGTTGCGCCGCCCCGTTGGCGCCGTTCGGGCCGTCGACGGGCTGGACCTCGACGTGCTGCGCGGGGAGACGCTGGCCCTGGTGGGCGAGTCAGGCTGCGGCAAGACGACCACCGGGCGGCTGCTCACCCGGCTGCTCGAGCCGACCGCCGGATCGATCGTGTTCGACGGGCGCGACATCACCCATCTGCCGGCGCACCGGATGCGCCCGCTGCGCCGGGACATCCAGCTGATCTTCCAGGATCCGTACTCGTCGCTGAACCCGCGGCACACGGTCGGCACCATTATTTCTGCCCCGTTCCGCATCCAGGGCGTCGATCCGCCCGGTGGACTGCGGGCAGCGGTGCAGGACCTGCTGAACCTCGTCGGCCTGAACCCCGAGCACTACAACCGCTACCCGCACGAGTTCTCCGGCGGCCAGCGCCAGCGCATCGGCATCGCCCGCACCCTGGCGCTGCGCCCGAAGTTGATCGTGGCCGACGAGCCGGTCTCGGCGCTGGACGTCTCGATCCAGGCCCAAGTGATCAACTTGCTGGAGGACCTACAAGACCAGCTGGGTCTGACCTACCTGCTGATCGCCCACGACCTGTCGGTGGTGCGGCACGTCTCGGACCGCGTCGCCGTCATGTACCTCGGCAAGATCGTCGAGCTGGGTGCCCGCGATGCCGTTTACTCCCAGCCGATGCACCCGTACACGGTGGCGCTACTGTCCGCGGTCCCGGTGCCCGAGCCGGCGCGGCGCAGTAAGCGCATCCGGCTTACCGGCGACGTGCCCAGCCCGCTGAACCCACCCCCCGCCTGCCGGTTCCACACTCGCTGCTGGAAAGCCCAGCCGATCTGCCGCGCCCAAGAACCACCACTCACCGAACTCGCCCCCGCCCACCACGCCGCCTGCCACTTCCCCGAGCTCCCGTAAACCGCAGTCTGTGAATAGCCAGGTCTGAGCGAAAGGCGGGGCAGTTGGCGTAGTAGGCGCTGCCGAGTGGCGCAATCTGTTGCTTTTCGGCGTATGTGGGCGGCTTTTCGGCGCTTACTCGCTAACCCGGGTTCTCAGTTTGAGTAGCTGAGCGCGACGCATTGCCTACAGTCACTGCGCCTGCCGAAAGGAGCTTCATGCATCCTTGCGCGTCCGCGTCGACCGCCGCCCTCCTGGCGCTGGCTGCCAGTGCGCTGGTGAGCTGTGGTAAGTCCAGTGACCAGATACCCAGCTCGGACCCTCCGGCCGTAGCACCGCCCGCGCCGGCTGCCAGCGGACTCGTCGTCGAAGATAAAAATTTTCCGATGCCGGCCCCGGGCACCTGCAAGCTGGGTCAACGAGACGGACGCGTCGTGCCGGTCCTCGTTGCACGCCAGGTGCGATTGACCCCGCCGTCACTGAGGCCAACCTTCGCGACACGATCTGCCAGCCCGACTGGCGCGAGGAGGCATACCCGCCGGTTCCGGTTGACGGCCGGATGAACGCGGCCTCCGCCCGAGCCCACGGACTCCCGGCCGACTACGACGGCGAGTACGACCACCTTGTCTCCAGAATGCTCGGTGGCTCTTCCCAAGACCCGCGCAATAGGTGGCCCCAGCCCGGAGCCAAACCTAATCCCAAAGATCGCATAGAGATCGCGCTGCACGAGGGTGTATGCAAGGGCATGATCTCACTGACCAGCGCTCAACAGACCCTGGCTGCCAACTGGACCACCGCAGCCGAAAACGCGGGTCTGGTACTTATCGGCGATCCGAATGCACCAGTCGAACAGAGTAAAGCGTGCCTACGCGACAATCCCAGCAGGTGCACCACCCTGCACAAGGCGTATGACGACTAAGGAGTCGCCATGGCACAGCCGTCCGGCCAACCGGCGGCGGTCGGAAGCCATGTGGTTCGCAAGATCGCCCTCCGGTTGGTGCCGTTTCTGGGGCTGCTCTACCTGATCAACTACCTGGACCGGGTCAACGTCGGGTTCGCCGCGTTGACGATGAACGCCGATCTAAGGTTCAGCGCCGCGGCGTACGGGCTGGGCGCCGGGTTGTTCTTCATCGGCTACTTCTTCTTCGAAGTGCCCAGCAACATCATCCTGCACCGGGTCGGCGCCCGGGTGTGGATCGCCCGGATCATGGTCACCTGGGGCCTGGTGGCGTCAGCCACGGCATTCATTCAAGGCGAGATCAGCTTCTACGTTGTGCGGGTGCTGCTCGGCGTGGCCGAAGCGGGGTTTTTCCCGGGGATCATCCTCTATTTGACCTACTGGTTCTCCCGCGCGCAGCGCGCCAAGATCGTCGCCTCGTTCTTCCTCGCGGTCCCGCTGTCGTCGGTGATCGGCAGCCCGCTATCCACGCTGCTGATCCAGCACGGCGACGGGGTGCTCGGTTTCGATGCCGGCTGGCGGTTCATGTTCATCGTCGAAGGCGTGCCCGCAGTGGTGGCCGGCCTGCTGGTCCTGGCGTTGCTGCCCAGCCGCCCCCGCGACGCGAGATGGCTCACCGAGCAGGAAAGCTCCGCGCTGGAGGCTCAGCTCGCCGAAGAGGACGCCCGCGAGGTCGGCAGAGAGGTGTCGATCCGCGCGGCGCTGACCAACCCACGGGTGATCGCGCTGAGCGTCGTCTACTTCGGGATCGTGTTCGGAGTCTACGTCCTGGCCTTCTTCCTGCCCCAGGTGATCAAGGGATTTCAGCAGCAGTTCCAGGTGACGTTGTCGCTGGTCGAGATCGGGCTGATCACCGCTATTCCGTACGCGTTCGCATCGGTGGCGATGGTGCTGTGGGCTCGGCACTCCGACCGCACCGGTGAGCGGGCCGGACATGTCGCGATCCCCGCTTTTGTGGGGGCGGTGGCGATCGCGGCCGCGTTGTACATGAACTCCCCGCTGCTCGCGATGGCCTGCATCACGGTCTGCGCGATCGGTGTCTACGCCGCCATCCCGGTGTTCTGGCAGCTACCGAACACCTTTCTCACCGGCGTCGGCGCTGCCGCTGGTATCGGACTGATCAACTCCTTCGGCAACCTCAGCGGCTTCCTGGGCCCCTACCTCACGGGCTGGCTACAGGGCCTGACGGGCAGCTTCCGCACCGGCCTGTGGGTTGTTGCGGGGTTCATGGTCCTCGCGGGCATCATCGCCCAGTCGCAATCGCGGTGAAAAGATGATCAGGGCCAGCCAGGGTGCGCGATGATCAGGGCCAGCCAGGGTGCGCGACGGCGATGCCATGCCGGCTGGCCGCGTCCAGCATCCGCTCGTCATAGCTGAGCAGGGAGCCGAGCGCGGGCCCGAGGCGTAGCGCGGCAGCCATGTGGAGCGCGTCGAAGCTGCGCAGTTCGGCGGGATCCAACTGGGCCGCCTCATCAGCAATAGACGCGTCGAGCTCGACTACCGAGATCGCAGCGAGGAGCTCGATCGCGAGGTCTACCGCGTCCGGATCGGTGCGAGCGACCGCGCGCACGACCTCCGTCCGGGCGAGAACACTCGAGACCAACACCAGCTCGGGCTGCGATCCGAGCCAGGCCTCGAGTTGCTCGCTCTCCGGCTCGTTGATCACGAGCTTGACCAGCGCCGACGAGTCACAGTAGAGGATCACTCCGGACTGGAGATCCGCTCGTCGCGCATCTCCTGGACATGCTCACTGGGCGGCCGCATCCCGGCCGGAGCGTTGACCCGGCTTGCGCCTGGTCGCCAAGTCCGTTCCGCAAGCCGGAGTTTGCCCGAAGCGACCAGCTCCGCGACCGTCGCCCGGGACTCGGGCAACGGCACGAGCATCGCGATCGGCCGGCCACGGTCGGTGATCTCAATCGACTCGCCCGCGCGGGCTCGCTCAAGGAAGCCACTAAGCCGGTCGCGCAGCTCACGGATACCGACGCGCACCGTCATGGAACCTCATGGTACGCATGCGTGCCGTCTTGGGTACAGGTAAACGGTACCGTGAGCGGAAGCGCGCAAACTTCGTCGGCAGGCGCCGACCGCCCCAGCACGCAGTCACGGATGCCGGACGTCGTCGCGCTCCGTGCCGGCAGGCCGTTTCAGCAGGTCATCAAGCCTCGCAGCGGTTGCGCCAGGTGTCATGGGCATCACAACGGTGTCGCTCTACAGGGCGGTCGCGCCCAACCTGAGACACCCCAAACAAGGGTTCCTCGTTAGCGCATGATATCAACCCCGTGACCAAAAGGGGTCAAAAAACTACAAGGAGTAACTATGGCGCACGGCACGGCGCGCAAGTTGACGAGGGCAGCGACTTTGTCCCTTCTCGTGTTCGCCACGACATCGGGGGTAGCAGGCATCGAGGTGCTGGCTGCCAGCCCTGCTATGGCCCAGCCGGATCAGGGCAGCCCGTTTGGACCGGGCCAGCAGCAGCAGCCGAGTGACCCGTCGTCGCCGGGCAACGGTTCCAGCCCGGGACAGGGCCAGCAGCCTGGTGGCCCCGCCGATGGTCTCACCGGCATCATCGGCAGCGCCCTTGGTGGGAGCGGTACCCCGGGCCACTGACGATTCCGGCGGCGTCGAGCTCGCGATCAGATCTCGACGCCGCCGTCGGTCCGGTTGTGGCCGCGCAGCTGTCTAGGGACCCCCCTTCTCGCGCTTGCCCACCCCGGCGGCCGTCCCGACCTCCCACGGCGCCGCGCTAACTCGAAGATCACGGTTTGGGTGTGTTGAGCGACACAATATGTCGTCCAACGCACATAGACCATGATCTTGGCGGGGCTGGACTGCAGAGGCCGAGCGCCGGCGCGGTTACCTCACCCAGCGTTTAAGTCAGTCGCTGGGCGGGTATCCGTCGCAATCGGGTAGGGAAGGGATTTGTCATGACGTTCGTTGCGGGCAGTGGGACCGCGCGCGCGGGATCGTTTGCCGCTCGCTCCTGGTGGACGCCCCGCTGGTTACAACGCCAGCGCGAGGATCGAGAGCTGGCGCGTTGGACCACCGAATTAAGTTGGCAGTGGGCGGATGCAGTAGATAACGCCCAATTAGCGCGTCATTCTGTGACGGCTGGGAGAATCCCGCTCACGGTGGCACCGCAGCTGCATTCGGTGGACTTGGGGCCACCGGTGACCCTGCTGGTGGAAATGCTGCCAGGCCAGGTCGTAGACGACTTCCGGGCCAAGGCGCAGCGCATCGCGGGCGCCATGGGGGTGTCCAAGGTGCATATCGAGCCCTACGACGCCGGCTGGATCAGGGTAGCCCTGCTCGAGGATGACCCGTCGCATACCGATGTGCCTCTGCCGGCATGACTGGCTTGCTCCGCGGTTGAAATAGCTGCTGGTCGCGGTCGTCAGAAGACCACCCGCGGCCGTCCCTGGCAGCCCACACCGCCCCGGGTGACCCGTCGATCAACACCAAGTGCGCCGGCGGGTACTGAACGTGCGGAGGCGGGATGGCGGGGGACGTGCAGGCGGTGGTCTTCGACCTCGACGGGGTGCTGATCGATTCGGAGCAGCTGTGGGACGTCGTTCGTCGCGGTCTCGCCGATGAAGCCGGCCGGCCGTGGCCTGCGGAAGCGACCCGAGCGATGCAGGGCATGAGTACGGCGGAGTGGTCGGCGTACCTGACTGACGCGGTGGGCATCCCCGGCGAGCCGGAGGCCGTGGCGGTCACCGTCATCGACCGGATGGCCGCTCGGTACGACGTGCAGTTGCCCCTGCTACCCGGTGCGGTGGACGTGGTCGAGCGGCTGGCGAGCCGCTGGCCCCTGGGGCTCGCGTCATCCTCGCCGCGGCGGCTGATCGACACCGTGCTGGCGGCAGCGGGGTTGGGGCCGCAGTTCCAGGTCAGCGTCTCCACGGAGGAGGTGGCGGCCGGAAAGCCCTCGCCTGTGGTGTACCAGACCGTGGTGCAGCGGCTCGGGGTGGATCCGTCGCGGGCAGTCGCGATCGAGGACTCGAGCAACGGGCTGCGGTCGGCCGCTGCGGCCGGCCTGGGTGTACTCGCGGTACCCCATTCGGCCTTTCCGCCCTCAGCGGATGCGCTGGCGCTGGCCGGCGTCGTGGTGGACTCACTCGACGAGATCACCCCGGAGCTGGTGGTGTCGATGGGCCACCGGGTTGGCGATCGCGCATGATCTCTGTCGAGGACTTCCTGCATTACCTGGACGATGCGCTCGACGGCATGGTGCACATTGTCTGCGAGCTCGGCGACGACCTGGCAAATCGCCGGCCCGCCATGCCGGGCGCGAACTCGCCGTTCGCCATCCTCACCCACTGTCTCGGCGTCATGGAGTACTGGGGTGGCGAGATCGTCGCCGGCCGCCGCATCGTCCGCGACCGGCCTGCGGAGTTCCGGGCCACCGGCCGCGTTGCTGAGCTCGTTGCTGCCACCGAGCTAGCCCGGCAGCGATTGCGCACCGACCTCGCTGCGCTCGATGCGTTCGCGCCGCCACGCGGCGATCCGCACGTTGACGACTCCACCCTGCCGCCGGCACGCACCCAGGGCGGCGCGGTGCTGCACATCTACGAGGAGCTCGCCCAGCACCGCGGCCAGATGGAGATCACCCGTGATCTCTTGCAAGTCCCGTGGGCGCGGTCGGCCGAATGAGAGGAGCGGCATGACGGACGCGATGAGAGCCGAAACCGTCACCATCACCGGGCATGCCGGTGCTCGGATTGAGGCCTACCTCGCCCGGCCCCTGAACGGTGACCAGCACGGCGACCAGCGCGGCGGGGTGGTGGTCATCCACCACATGCCCGGCTACGACTGGGCTACCAAGGAGATCGTGCGCAGGTTCGCGGCAGAGGGGTATCCGGCCCTGTGCCCCAACCTGTATTCCCGGGAGGCGCCGGGGGCCGATCCTGACGACGCGGCGGCCACCGTGCGCGCGGCCGGCGGGGTGCCGGACGAGCGGCTGGTCGGCGACGTGGCGGGCGCCGCGGCATACCTCAAGAGCCTGGACGGCGCGAACGGCAAGATCGGCGTGATCGGCTACTGCTCAGGCGGGCGTCAGACCTTCCTGGCGGCCTGCTCGCTGCCGGTGGACGCGGCCGTGGACTGCTACGGGGCTTTCGTGGTGAACGATCCACCACCCGGCAGACCTGCGCGTATGCAGCCCATCCTGCACCTGGCGCCGCAGCTGTCGGGCCCGCTGCTCGGGCTGTTCGGGGCCGACGACCAGTACCCGTCGCCGGCGGAGACGGCCGTGCTCGCCGCGGAGCTGGACCGGTTGGGCAAGAAATACGAGTTCCACACCTACGACGGCGCCGGGCACGCGTTCTTCGCCGTCGACCGGCCGTCCTACCGCCCGGAGGCCGCCGTGGACGGCTGGCGCCGGATCCTGGACTTCTTCCGTGCCCACCTGACGACCTGAGGACGGCAGACCACCGTGTGCACCTACCTCACTGAGGAGATACCGGTCGACGGCAGCGGTAAAGGCGCTCGCGGCTGGTTCGGGGCCAGCAAGGCTATGGTCTACGTCGATCACCCGGTGCACGCCCAGTACGGGCACACCGTGAACATCGACGTGCTGAACCCGCAGCTGGGTCCTTCGGCCCGGGTCGCGTTGGAACTCACCGAGGAGACCGCCCTCGCGCTCGCCGCGGCCATCCACCGGGCGATCCGGTCGGCGCCGGCCGGAATCGCCTCGGGCCACCGCTAGTCGATGGTGTAGACGACCTCGACCATGACGGTGAGCTTCTGGCTACCGGGCTCGACGGGGACCGGCGCAGCGGCCACCGGTGCGCCTTCCCGGCCCAGTGGGCCCGGCGGGTTGGCCGGCACCTCGGTGATCGAGTGGATCCGGCCCAGCCGCACCCCGGCCGCGTCGGCCAGCTGCTTGGCATGTGCTTGCGCTTGCCGCACCGCGTCGGCCCGGGCCTGGGCTCGCGAGGCGCTGTCGTCACCGATCGAGAAGCTCAGTTGCTGGATCCGCACGGCGTCGCCGGCTGCCTGCCCGGCGGCGTCGATGAGTCCACCGGCGGCGCCGACGTCATGCAGCGTGGCGGTGACCTGGTTGGTCACCTCGTAACCGGTGATCCGCCCGGTTGCTGAGTCGTACGTCGGGTTGACCGACAGCTGGCTGGTCTGCAAGTCCGCAGGGGCGACCCCCTTACTTTTCAACACGTTGATCAGCGCGGTCGCCTTCGCGGTGTTGGCATCGAGGGCGGCCTTCGCGCTCTGATCCCGGGTCTGGACTCCGATGACCAGGGTCACCGTGTCCGGGGTCATGGTGGCCGTCCCAATGCCACGGGTGGTGATACCGGTCGCCGCGCTGGTCGACGTCGCCGCGGTGGGCGCGTTGCCCGCCGAGCAACCAGCCAGCACCAGTGCGCCGAGCGCAACGATCGCCACACCGAAGAACCGCTTGCGGGTTCGAGCATTGTCACTGCCCACGCCACGCTTCATGGGCACCAGCATTCATCAAGACCGCGGGGGTCAGCGAGGGGGCAGCCAGTCGGGGCCGTGTTCGCGGCGCACGTACCCGTCGAATCGGGCCCTCCGGCGTAGGTGGTGGCCACCGTCGACGGACAGGTTGACGCCGGTGATCCAGGTCGCCTCCGGACCCGAGAGGAAACCGACGGCGGCGGCGATGTCCTCAGGACGCCCCAATCGCCGGATGGGCATGTTGTCGAGGTACTCATCGCGAAGCTCGGCATCCGTCGCCATCTCGCCGGCCAGATCGCTGGGCACCAGTCCCGGCAGCACCGAGTTCACCCGGATGCCCCAGTGACCCAACTCGTCGGCGGCAGTGCGGACGAACATGTCGACGCCGGCCTTCGCCGTCGAGTAGGGCGACAGGAAGCCCCACGCCAGCTTCCCCGCCGCGCTGGAGATCGCCGTGTACGCGCCCCCACCGGCGGCGCGCATGCGGGGTGCGGCGTGCTTGAGGGTGAGGAAGTTCCCGGTGAGGTTGACCTCCATGACGTTGCGCCAGGCGTCCACCGGGATGGACGCGATGGGGGCCAGCCAGCCGACCCCAGCCGAGGCGACGACGATTGAGAGACCGCCTTGCTGGTCGGAGTGCTCGATGGCGGCCTCGACGGCCGGTTCATCCGTCACGTCCGCGACGCGCCATCGCACCTCGCCGGGCGCGTCGATCATGCCGAGTTGTTCCGCGGCGGTGACGAGCCGGTTCTCGGTGCGACCGATGATCGTCACGGTGGCGCCGTCGGCCCGAAGCCGCTTGGCGCAGGCCAGGCCCAGACCACTTCCGCCCCCGGTCACCAGCGCATTGCGACCCTCAAGCCCGCCTGTCATGGCCAGATCGTCGCATACGCTGGCTAGTTCCCCTGATAGCGCGCCTGGCGCTTGCCGAGGAAGGCCGCGACGCCCTCAGCGAAGTCGTCCGTGGCGGCGACCTCACGCTGCAGGCGGGCCTCGAGTTCCAGCTGATCGTCGAGCCCGGCATAAAGCCAGCGGTTGAGCTGGCGCTTGGTACCCGCATACGAGCGGGTCGGGCCCTGCGCAAGCCGCTCGACCAACGCATCGGACTCCGCGGTGAACTCGGCATCGGAGATCACCCTGTTGATCAAACCCCACTGCAGCGCGAGCGCCGCAGGCACGCGCTCGCCCAGCATCGCCATCTCCGCGGCGCGTGCCGCGCCGACCCGCGCGGCCACAAACGCCGAAGCTCCCCCGTCCGGGGCGAGCCCGATGTTCACGAAGGCGAGCATGAAGGCGGCCGATTCGGCGGCGACGATCAGGTCGCAGGCCAGCGCCAGTGAGCAGCCGATCCCGACCGCAGCACCATGGACGGCGGCCACCACCGGCTTGGGCATCCGGCGAACACCGGTGATGATCGGGTTGTACAGCTCGGTGAGGATGCCATAGACATCGGGTCGCCGCTGGTCGGTCGTATCGAGCACGTCACGCAGATCCGCCCCGGAGGAAAATGCGCGGCCGGCGCCGCGCAGCAGCACCGCCCGTACGTCCTCGTCGCCGGCCACGCACTCGACCGCCGCGCGCAGGTCCACGCCGAGCTGGCGGTTCCAGGCGTTGAGTGACTCCGGGCGGTTTAGCTCGATAGCAGCGCCAGCCCCGGCGCGCAGCAGGTTCACCGTCGGGTAGGCGTGCACGAGCTGCCAGGCCGCCATGAGCCTGGATGCTAGCGGAGCGTTCCCGCTTCAGCGGGGTTGGTGATCAGCGCAGCGGTCAACCGGGCCCGGGATGGGACGCCTAGCTTGCGGTAGGCGTTCCCGAGGTGAACCTCGACGGTCTTGATCGTGACGAACAGCGCTTGCGCGATGGCGCGATTGGTCATGCCGTCGGCGGCCATCCGGGCTACCCGCAGCTCGCTGGGGGTCAGCGCATCGATACCGCTGCTGGTGACGCGCCGGGGCCGGGCGCCCGCCGCGACCAGCTCCTGGTGGGCTCGTTCGGTCAGCGGCACGGCGCCGCACCGCACCGCGAGGTCCAGCGCGCAGCGCAGCGGTTCCCGGGCCTCGCTGCGACGATTCGCCCGGCGCAGCGCCGCACCGAGGTCGGTCAAGGCGCGGGCCTGTTCCAGCCGCGCCGAGGAACGCGCGAGCATGGATGCGGCGTCCTCCAGCAGCGCGATACCGGCCGCACCGCCACGCAGCAGACCCGCCACCCGCAGCGCGATGCCAAGCGCTCGGGCAACCCCGAGACGTCGCGCCTCGTCGAGCTCCTCGTCAGCGAGCCGCCGGGCCTCGGCGGGTTCGTCGAGACGCTGCAGCGCCAGTGCTGCACTGGACCGCCAGGCCAGGATGCCGGGGTGGCGGCTGCCCCGAGCCGCGAGCCGCTGGCCACAGTCCAGGAAGTCCTCAACGGCCTCGGCGAATCGGCCCTGCGCGCATCGCAGCCGGCCTCGACTGTCCAGCAGCAGGGTGAGTTTCACCGGGACGCCGGAATCATCGAGCCGCCGTGCGGCCGCCTCCACTTCTCCGCGCTCGACCAGCGCGCCTACCAGGAACGCCAGGCTGTAGCGGCGCGACGAGACGGCCCCCAACTCGCGAAGCAGGTCGTCGGCCAGCCTGCCGTCGGCCTCGGCGTCGGCCAGCTGCCCGCAGCGGTAGGCAAGGCACGCCCGGACGGTCGCCGCGGCCGCGAACCCGGTGACTGATCCAGCCTTCCTGGCCCGCTCTACCGCCGCGTTCCAGGTGCGCCACGCGGCGTCGAGGTGATCGGTTGACATCAGCACTGAGGTGGCCAGCAGGGCAACGTCAACCTCTTCGGCAGCCAGCAGGTAGTCCCCGTTGAGGGCCGCCTCGGCCAGACGGGTGCCCTTGTCGGCTGCGCCCTCGACGTCCACCGCGTCGGCCGCGAGGTTGGCCAGCAGCATGCAGCCGGCCAGGGTTGTCGGCTCGGCGTGGTCGGACAGCAGCGCCAGCCGCCGGGAAGCCTGCTGCCTGGTCTCGGGATAGCGGCGTGCGAGGCTGATGAATCCTGCTTCGAGCCGCGCACGCAGAGCTTCATGAATTCCCTTGACCTCGGCAGCGGCCCGATCGAGCACCGCCAGCGCGACCCTGGTGTTGGTGCTGCGGGCGACGCCCATCGTCCGGGCGAGCTCAAGGGCGATCTCGGCACGTCTCCGGACGTCCAGGGCGAGTTCAAGCGCTTGGTGCAGGTACTGGTAAGCCTCGGCAGCCCTCACCCGCGCCGCGACCGAACCGAGCTCGAAGAGCACATCGGCCCGATCGCTCGGCTCGGGAGGTTCCTCCAGTGCACGTCGCAGGTAGCGCGCGGCCTCCTCCGTTGCACCCCGCGCGAACGCCTCCTGCGCAGCAGTGCGCAGGATCCCGACGACCCAGCCGTCGGCTACCCGCTCAACCACCAACAGGTGCGCCGCAATCCGATCGGCCGGCGCGCCTTCGGCCTCGAGGATCGCGGCCGCGTGCCGGTGCGCGTGATGGCGCTCGGCCGCCGGCAGGCTCTCGTAGACGGCGCGGCGCACCATCGGGTGCACGAACTCGACGGGCCGGCGGAGCGCGAGGATCCCCGCGGCCGTCAGCGCATCGGCCGCCCGGATCGCCGAACCGCTGTCGAGCCCGGCCAGTGCCGCCGCATGCCGCAGCTCGATGCGGTCACCCAGCACCGCGACGGCGTGCGCGAACGCCCCGGTCTCGGCGGGCAACCGGCGCAACCGCGCCAGCACTGACGCGGCAACCACCCGCGGCGCCAGCTCCGCCACCCGCGCCTGACCTCGGGCCGTCGGGTCGGCGTTCTCGGTGCGTAACGCGTGGGACAACATCCGCAACAGCAGCGGGTTCCCACCCGTCGCGTCGAGGCAGCTCCGGCACAGCTCCACGCCCGCTTTCGGGGAGAACGCGGCCCGCACGAGCACCGACGCCGCTGCCGCCGAGAGCGGCGCCGGGCGCAGTATCCGGGTGAGCGGGTCCCCGCGCAACGCGCCCAGCAGGGCTTCGTCGGCATCCGGCTCGTCCGGCCGGCCAGCCAGCACGATCAGCACGGGCAGCGCCTCCACCCTGCGTAGCAGGTAAACCAAGAAGGACAGCGACACGCCGTCGGCCCAGTGCACATCGTCGACGGCCAGCAGTAGCGGCGCGCGCTCTGCCAGGTTGACGGTCAGCCAGTACAGCCCGTGCAGACCGGTGAAGGACCCGCCATCTCCGACCATGGCCGCGTCCCGTGCTGCGATGCCCAGCACCGGCGCCGCCAACCTCGCGGCACCGGCCAGCAGGATGTCCCGCTCGGCGGCGGGAGCGCGCGCCACCGGCGCCTCGAACAGCCCTCGGACGATCCCGTAGGGCAGCCCGCGTTCGAGCTCACCTGCGCGGGTGGCCAGCACGGTCATGTCGCGTTCCCGGGCGCCCTGGCAGGCGGCTTGGACCAGCCGTGTCTTGCCGATACCGGCGGCGCCCTCGACCATCAGCAGGCCGCCCGCACCTTCGTACGCCTCCGCTACCCGCTGAGCAATCACCGCGAGCTCGCCCTCGCGCTCTAGCAGCGGCACTTCGTCCCGCGCCATCGTGGGCCTCCTCGAGCGGTAGGGGCCGGGCCGGGCCAAACCTTGGGGGCTCCACCCCAATGCGTGCTCGCTGTTTGACAGTGAACAGTCATCTGTGCAACCAACCAAGCCCGCAATGGCCAGGTGAATCAGATGGATACCGCAACCCTCGCTTATTGGCCGGCGGATACCTCGGTGGCGCTGCTGGAGCAGACCGTCGGCGACGCGCTGCGCGCTGCCGCCGCCGAGGCACCCGGGCACATCGCCATCGTCGAAGGCACTCCGGGCCCGATGCCGCGCCGCAAGCTGACCTACGCCGAGCTCTTAGCGGCCGCAGAACAGGTGGCCAGGGCGCTGCTGGCACGGTTCCGACCGGGCGAGCACGTCGCGGTCTGGTCCGGTAACTCGCTGGAGTGGATGTTGCTGGAGTACGGCGCGGGGCTCGCCGGGCTGGTGCTGGTCACAGTCAACCCGGCGTATGAGGCGGCCGAGCTGAGCTATGTGCTGCGCCAATCCCGTAGTGCTGGACTGATCCACGCGGTGAGCGACCGCGGGAAGTCCATGGCTGCAACCCTGGCGCAGGTCCGCGGCGAGCTACCCGACCTGCGCGAGGTGGTCGCGCTGGCGGACTGGGAGGCATTCCTGTCCGCGGCCGACCCCGGCACGACCCTGCCCGCCGTGAGCCCCCGGGACTTGGCCCAGATCCAATACACCTCGGGTACGACTGGTTTCCCCAAGGGGGTGCTGCTGCACCACCACGCCTTGGTCAACAACGCCCGGTTCACGATGCAGCGGCTGGGTGGCGGTCCGGCTGATGTCCTGGTGTGTCCGCTACCGCTGTTCCACACCGCCGGCTGCGGTATGGGGGTGCTCGGCGCGCTGTCCGCCCGCGCCACCCTCGTCTACCTGACACAGTTCGACCCCGCGCTGCAGCTCGAGCTGCTCGAGTCCGAACGAGCGACGATCACCATCGCGGTGCCGACGATGCTCATCGCGATGCTGGACCACCCCGACAGCGCCAGCCGGGACCTGTCGAGCCTGCGCGTCGCCGGGTCGGGTGGTGCACCGGTGCCCGTCGAGGTGGCCAGGGAGTGGGAGCGCCGGTTCGGCGTGCGGTTCTGCATCGTGTTCGGTACCACCGAGTGCTCGCCGATCATCACCGCGACCCGCCTGGACGACCCACCGGACATGCGCACCGGGACGCTGGGGACCGCGCTGCCACATACCGAGGTGATGATCGCCGATCCGGTGAGCGGCGGCCCCGTCCCGGTCGAGACGGTGGGCGAGCTGTGCGCTCGCGGATACCAGCTGATGCACGGCTACTTCGACAACCCGCGGGCAACCGCCGCCGCGATTGACGCCGACGGCTGGTATCACACCGGCGATCTCGCCGTGCTGAGCGCGCAGGGTCACCTGCGCGTCGCGGGCCGCCTGACGGACATGATCATCCGCGGCGGGGAGAACATCTATCCCAAAGAGATCGAGGATCTCCTGCATACCCATCCAGCGGTGGCCGAGGTCGCCGTGGTGGGCAAGCCAGACCCGATGTGGGGCGAAACCGTCGCGGCGTTCGTCCGGATCACGATGGGTGCCACCGTGACCGGCGGCGAGCTGCACGCCTACTGTCGCCAGCACCTCGCCGCCTACAAGACCCCCGCAACCTGGATCTTCGTCGACGCCTTCCCGCTGACTGCGTCAGGGAAGGTGCGCAAAAACGTCCTCCGCGAACAGGTAACCTAGCGCCGCTGTCGCGACGGCCGAGGCGGCGAGCCCAATCAGGCGGTTGATCGACAATTCCGCACCCAGGTAGCGACCGCAGGACTATAGGCTGCCTGCATGGCGCGGTACTTCAATGTGCATCCGGTCGACCCGCAACCACGCGCGATCGGTCAGGTAGTCGACCTGGTCCGCGACGGTGGGCTCATCGCTTACCCGACGGATTCCTGCTTCGCCCTCGGCTGCCAGCTCGGCAACTCCGGCGGCCTGCACCGGATCCGCGAGATCCGCGACCTCGACGACAAGCACCACTTCACCCTGGTGTGCCGGGACTTCGCGCAGCTCGGCCAGTTCGTCCACGTCAGCAATGCGGCTTTCCGGCTGATCAAGGCCGCGACCCCGGGCAGCTACACGTTCATCCTGCCCGCGACGAAGGAGGTCCCCCGCCGGCTGCTGCGCCCGAAGAAAAAGACCGTAGGGGTGCGGATCCCGCAGCACGCCGTGGCGCAGGCGCTACTCGCTGAGCTGGAGGAGCCGTTACTGTCCTCCACGCTGCTGCTCCCGGATGAGCCCGAACCGCTGACGCAGGGTTGGGAGATCAAGGAGCGGCTCGACCACGCGGTCGACGCAGTCATCGACTCCGGCGACTGCGGCACCGAACCGACGACCGTGATCGACTTCTGCGGATCCGAGCCCGAGATCGTGCGCCGGGGCGCCGGTGACCCGTCCCCATTCGAATAGATTCCTCGACGATATCGCAGCCAGCGGCAGCGGCTGCTGTGCCGTGAACTCGACGTCACCGGCATCTCGGCTGACCGCAGACGTCGGTGGTGCCGTGAACTCGACACGCATCACCGTCGTGGTGGGCCAGCGGTGCCAGGCGGCTACTCGCCGGTGAGTCCGTCCACCGATTCCCGGAGGAGGTCGGCGTGGCCGTTGTGCCGTGCGTACTCCTCGATCATGTGGACCAGGATCCATCGCAGGCTTGGTGCCCGACCGTCGGGCCAGGTGCGTCGGGTCGGCCGCTCCAGGCCCCCGTCGGCCAGCGCCTCTTTGACCAGGCAGCGGGACCGGGCCACGGTGTCCTGCCAGAGCGTATGGAGCTGCTCGGGGGTGTCCTCGGCGGCGGAGTGCCAGTCCCAGTCGGGGTCGGCCTCCCAGTCCACCGTGTCCCAAGGGGGCTGCGGGTCTCGCCCGTGCAGCCACTGGGAGAACCACGAGTCCTCGACGTATGCCAGGTGTTTGACCAGCCCGCCCAGGGTCATCGACGAGGCGGCGACCGTCGCGCTCAGGCCGGCCGCGTCGAGTTCCCTGCACTTCCACGCCAGGGTCGCGCGCTGGTATTCCAGGAAGCCGACAAGGGTGGTGATCTCGTCGCCGGTGAGGGGAGGTTCAGGTCTGTTCTGCTCGTCCAGTTGAGGCACGGGTGGTGAAGCTACCGGCACGGCGCTCGAGGAGGGACACGGCGAGCAGACCTAGGGTGGCGGTTTCGACGAGCAGGCTGATCAGGGCCTGGGGCGCGGGTTGCAGGCCGTATTCGACGAAACCGAGGAATCCGACGGTACGTGACGCGATGAACCCCACCAGCGCGCCGGCCACCAGGCCAGCGGCGGCCAGCCGCAGCACCGCCGCGGAGCTGAGCAGCAGTAGCAGCGCCACCGCGAGGGAGCCGCTGGCTTGCAGCAGGAATGCCGGGCCGATCCCCGGGATGGTCCGGTAGCCGTGCAGGTACAGCTGGGCGTGAAGGGCACCGCTGGCGGCCAGGCAGCCGGCCGCGCTGACCCGGAGCAGCGGTGGCAGGGCCTGGTTCATGCCAGTTTCCGATCGCGGATCGCCAGCGCGTGTTGGCCGGGTTGGTAGGTGACGTCGCGCACGCCCAGCGCGGTGCCGAGTTGGCCGGCGGGCAGGGTGAGGGGGATCGGCCCTGGGCCCTGGCCGGGGTGGGGCAGCGGGTAGGCGGTGGTGGTGGCGCTGTAGAAGGTGATGTTGTTCTCGGTTTTGCTGAACAGCTGGTGGACGTGGCCATTGAGGCAGGTCACCGAGGAGAAGCGGCGCAGGTAGCTCAGCGCTTGGGTGGCGTCGTCGGTGCCCCAGCCCCAGGCCGGGTACATCGCGAACAGCGGGATGTGGCTGAACACCACGATGGGCGTGTCACTGGGCAGGTTGGCGACGTCGTTGCGGACGAAGTCGAGCTGGTCGGCGCCGAGGTGGCCGAGCCTTTCCAGGGCGAGGGTGTTGACCAGCGCGATGACGTGCACGCCCTTGACGTCGAAGCTGTACCAGCCGTCCCCGTGGGTACCCGAGCCGAACATGGCGCGGTATTTCTGCCCGTGGTCGTCGACCGAGTCGTGTTCGCCGGGCACGGTGAACACCGCGCCGGTGCGCAGCCCGCCCAGCATCTGGCGGACCTGGTCGAATTGGTCCGGGGTCGACAGATGCGTCAGATCGCCGGTGTGCATGACGAAATCGGGGCGCAAGCCCAGGGCGTTGACCTGGTTGATGGCGCGGCTGAATGAGCCGGTCACGTCGGCGTTCGCGGGCCCGTGAAAGCCCAGGTGGCTGTCGCTGATCTGCACGAACCGCAACGCGTGTGGATCTTGCGCAGCAGCAGCGGCCGGCGTACCACCGAGGTGGCTGATCACCTCACCGCCGGTGACGGTGAGGACCACTGCCGCGCCGAACCACGCTGTGTGCCGCAGCAGCTGCCGGCGGCTCATGCCTTTGGGATCCAGGGGCGCACTCATGGGGTCACCACCACGGTGGCCGTCATGAACGGGTGGATGGTGCACAGGTACTCGAAGCGACCCGGTGTCGTGAAGGTGTACTGGTAGGACTGGCCGGCGTTCAGCGTCGGGGAATGAAATCCGCCGGACATCGCGGTCGCAGTGTGGGCATCCTGGTCACGGTTGGTCCAGGTCACGGTGGTGCCGACCTTGACCGTCACGATTGCCGGAGAGAATGCGAAGTTCTGAATCGCCACCGCGTTGGTCGCTACCGGCGCGTCCTGCCCTGACGCGGCGGTCGGGCTTGCGGTGGGGTGCATCGACATCTCCGGCATCGCCTGTGCGGACACCACCGGAGCCGGCCCGGTCGGCGGGTCGGTGGCAGTGGTGGGGTTGGTGATGATTCCGACCGCGATCGCGGTCCCGGCCAGGGTCGCGATCCCTGCCGCGACCGCCGGCAGCGCAAGGCTGGTTCTGAATTGGCGCATGATGACCGACCTCGATCCGGTGTCCCGCCTGTTGCGGGTCTCACCGACAAATAGGCACCGGGGTTACACAGGCACCCGGGCTAAATCGGGCCGGGCGGGGCGTAGATCTGCACCATGCCGCCCGTCTCGCGAACTTCGAGCTGCGGTAACGCCGGCGGCGCCATGGCCAGCTGATGCCGCAGCAGCTCGCCGTCGAGGGTGAAGGAGGTGGTGTGGCACGGGCAATCCAGCCGGCGGGCCGGCGCGTCCAGAGCCAGCCGGCAACCCAGATGCGTGCATACCCCTGACACCGCTCGCAGCGCCCCATCGGTGCGCGTCACGAAACCCATCATCGCGCCGAGGTCGAAGCTCTGTACTCCGCCTTCGACCAGATCTGCGCTGGTACCCACGGTGCGCCACGTCCCGGTGTTCGGAACCAGGGTCTGCTTTCCACCAGCGCCGCCCGGGGCCGGACCCCGGTTGGTGACCGCGTGGTCTACCACGGCACCGACCGCCGCGGCGGCCGCCGCAATCGAGCTGGCCGCCACCAACCGTCGCCGGGTGCTGTCCACCGCCGGCCGAGGCCGCGGCAACGGCCGGACGTCCTGGTCGGTCTGCTCTCGGGACAGCTCTTCCGCCAGCCGCCGGTGCAGGTCGGTGACGAACTGCTCCCGTGGCGCCGCGCTGCCCGGCTGCGCGGCGCGCAGCGTGATCGCCGCGCGGAGCTGCCCCACGTCGGCATCCTCAGCGCGAAACGGCCGAGGTCGGCGGCCCCGCAGCAGATCCGCGACGAATCGGCGGGCACCTCGTGCACTCACCTATTCACCCCCGATCTGCGCGGCTCGCCGCAACGCCCGATGTTGCAACACCTTCGCATACGCCACGCTCACACCCAGCGCAGCTGCGGCCTCGCGCACCGAACAGCAGTCCAAAAACCGCAACTCCAGGATTCGCCGGTAAGGCTCGGGAAGTCCGGCCAGGATGATCGCCGCCCGCCTCCCGGCCGGCGACGACCCAACGGTCTCGACCGGCAGCGGCTCCAGAACGTCATCATCGTGGATCCTGGTGATCTCGCGACCCAGCGTCCGCTGCCAATGGCCGGCCAGCACCGTCCGTGCGGTGGTCAACAGATAGGACCGCACCTCCGGCACGCTGGCCGAGACCCGCAACGGGCGCAGCGCCGCCAGAAACACCTCCGCGGTCAGGTCCTCCGCATCCGGCCGATTACCGACCTTGGCGAACATCAGCCGGTACACCCGATCCACGTTGTCCCGGTACACCGCCTCCCAGTCCGGGTAGAACTCATCGCTGACCACCCGAAATCCGGGCGTGTTGGCCACCCGCTCCGCAGCGACCTGCACCTCGGCGCCAGCGCCGGTCCGAGCAGCCGCGGCCCGACCACGCCCGGTCCGTCCCACCACCCTGCGACCTCCACCGCAAATGCCGACCCCACTAATGGATAGGCACCCGGGTTACAGCTGGATCATGCGCACACCGAGGACGGCGAGATCTTGTCTGCAGCTGCGGAAAGCAGGATCAGGGTTCTCGGTTGGGCGATGGTCGAGGCGCTGCCTTGGCGCCTGGCCGCACTGCTTGCCGTTCTTGCGTCCGGTCCTGGCTGACCCGGTATTCTCGGGCCCCGCTCGTTGAGCGGTACTCCGCTCGCTGTGCTTGGTACTCACGTCGCTGGTCAACCTCGGTTGACCGATCCCCCCGATTGTGGATCTCGCGCTTCGCGACGTCGCAGTTACAGGGTTTGGTACCGGTCGCCGGCGGTTCGGTCTCTTCTGCGCGGGAGCCGGTAGTGATCGTCCAGTATCCCGCATTATCGGTCGGCACCGTTGATGGCGGCGATGATGGCGGCGGCAACACAGGCTCGTGATCCGGCGCGGGCAGCGGAGCAAGCCGAGCTGGCACAACACGATTGGCCGGCGGCGAGGGCTGCTGGTGCGCGGGCACTGGAGGAGTCGCCGGGGAGTACACCGTGGCCGGTGCCGGCTGGGCAGACTCTGCCGGTGCGTCGATGGGCGAAGCGGTTACTGGATTCTCAGCACCGATAGCGGGTACTGCGGCAACCGGTAACTGACCGGGGGTGGATCCGGCGACTGCTGACTCGGTGTGCGACGAGGTTGCGGACATGGTCATACCGCCCACCACGAGCACGAGGGCGGCACTACCCACCAAAGCGATCACGGCTCCCTGCGTGCCGACTACCAGCCCGGCCGTCCGACCGACCCACCGGCGTGCGCCCAAGGCATACCCGGACTGTGGCGCCGGGGCAGCGGGCAGCTCGCCACCGTGGTTGAGCCCGTTGATTGGCGTGATCGGTGTGACCAGCTGGTCGGTGATAGCAGCTGCAGGCGGCTGCGAGCTGGTGACGGGCTGGAAAAGATCCCCGGCCTGCCGCGTCCGCGGGCGGGTAGAGGGATTAGAACTCACAAAGACGCGATCACCCTGGCTGGAGTCAGTCCAGCGGGCAGACACCTGTCGTGCTGGGCCGGGACCACCCGACGGCTGGTTGGGATTCACTGCTGCCTACCCTCCTTGCAGGTTCACCGGCTACAGGCGTCCATCAGGTACCGTCCGTGCCCTGCCGATTACATTGCTCACACACAGATCGTCCGGTCAGTCCGTGCCGTTACGCCGACCAGACCAATCTCCGCGCAAGCGCGGAAGCACGGACGCGCAGGCGTCGCATCCAGCGTGCCCGCCCCCGCCTGGCGGCTATCTCGCCTAACATGCGCCCATCCGCGTCCCCGGACGAGAGGTACGGTATGGGTCAGCGCATCGTTCACTTCTCAGACCTGACTGATACAGTCATCGAAGACCACGCCTTAGTGCGTATCGTCGTCGAACAGCACCCCGCCCTCCAGAACGGACCAGTAGAACTCGAGGTCTCGAAGGACGAGGTCGTACCCGTGCGAAAGGGTGCACTCGATATTGTTAACCTGAAGATCTTTACGGACGACGGGTCAGAGCCGGAAGCGGTCGCCATGGAGCTTGAAGTGTTTAACAAGCTTGCTGACGGCAAGGACATGGTAGATATCATTCGCAGAGCTCAGCCTGCTTATCCACCCCGTAAGCAAACTACCGCGAGCCCAGCGACGGGAAAGTTGAAGCATGCACCTGAAGAGGCTGCCGGGAAGCCGCATCAAGGCAAGACTACGGATACGGAGGAGACCATTCGCAACGACCCCGACGCCGCCGATTCGTCACGGGATCTGCGGTCGAGGAGCTCGCCGATGGAATGGATGAAACGGTCCGGACACTGTGAGGTATGCGGGAACTCGATGGGGCGGGCGTCCTCCGGCGAGCGCGCGTCTCGACGGCAAGCCTGGGTCGATACTTCTGGTACTGACAGGGTATTCGTCCGCCGGGGCGACGTGTGTACCGACTGCTGGCAGCGGCATCTCGACCTACAGCAGTCGCGCCTGCATCGCGGTCAGATAATGCCATGACCACTGGCGGAGCACGCTGACCGACTCCGCGCGGTCGAACACCTCCGCCGCCATCAGGTTGCAAAAAGGCGAGCTTGCTACTGCTCACGCTCGGCGTGTTCGCGCGCGCTTCTTATCGAACTCCAGCTGGCGCAGCCGATCGAGCAACTCGTCGATCTTCCGGAGCTTCGGCTGCACCGCGCGCCAGTCGAGCCGCCGGGGAGTCATCCGGCCAGCAACTCCGGGTCGAGTCGAGTCTGCGCATCGGGTCGGTCTCGACGCGCTCGCCGATCGCCGCCATCTGGGCGTTGGCCAGCGCAGCCGGCGCGCTCTCGTACAGGGGTATCGAACCCACGAGCGCGCCCGACTCGGCGGCTGACCGAAGCCGAGTCAGACCTGCTGCCGGACTCGCCATGGGACCATCATGGCAGGTTCGCCCCTTTCTAAGCGGCGCGGATCACCGAGGGAGCTCTCAGGTCCAACTGAACAGCGCCCGAGCCGCAGCAGGTCTCTTCCATCCCCGGAACTCATCATGGGACCTAGCCAACGGGTCCGAGGAGCGTCGGTCGTAGGGCCAGGTGTTACTCAGCCACCGCAATGTGTCAGCAAGCTGACACTGCCCATGTCAAGTACGCGACAGCCGACCGAGATGACAGCCTAGAAAATCCAAGCTGTCGCCACAAAGCCTTAAAAATGGAACAGTCAGCGGATGTTGCGGCCGCAAGGATAAGCCCATGCAACGCCCACGACACCAAAATACATGCTCGCCAATCAGTCGGGTGACTCACATAGAAATCCGCTCGTCGGCGCACTCTTGCACGGGGAGGCAC
>DASUVX010000205.1:0-7712 GCA_036378735.1 Pseudonocardiaceae bacterium
GTTACCCAGAACTGTTCGGCGCGATCGTTGCTGCGGTTCCGCTGCTGGACATGCTGCGTTACCACACCCTGCTCGCCGGTGCCTCCTGGATGGCCGAATATGGAGACCCGGACCAGCCAGCTGATCGCGAACACCTGCTGCACTTCTCCCCGTACCACCAGCTGCACGCGGACCGCCGCTACCCGCCGACACTGCTGACCACCTCCACCCGCGACGACCGCGTGCACCCCGGCCACGCCCGCAAGCTGGTGGCCCGAATGCGCGAATACGGCCTGCCCGTCACCTACTACGAGAACATTGAAGGCGGCCACGGCGGCGCCGCCGACAATGAGCAAGCCGCCTTCATGTCCGCCCTGTCCTACGAGTTCCTCTTACGCCACCTCTCCAGCTGACCCCTCGTCTCGCCATCGCATTCAGCGGGTTTCACACTCAGGTCTGGCCATGAAGGTGACCTGGTGGGAGTTGGTGCGCACCTCCGTCGAGGTGAACCCGGCCGAGGCGAGACGGTCGGGCAACGTGGCAGGGTCGACTACGACCATGGTGTCGCCGATGTGCAGCAGGCGAAACTGCAGGCTTGGTCGGCTGTCCACAGCGCCGAACACGCCCCGTGCGCGAAGTACCCGTCTCACCTCGGCGAACAACCGGTCCTGCAGCTGCGCAGAGGGCACGTGGTGCAGCATCGTGAAACACACGACGGCCGAGAACCGTCCGTCCGGAAACGGCATTGCCGTGCCGTCGCCGTGCACGATCTCGACGCGCTCGCCGAACTGTACCCGCAATCCCCGTACCGAGGACTCGTCGATCTCCAGCGAGGTCAGCCTCGGCACCCGATCCGCCAGTACCCGGGTGGTGGCACCGAAGCCCGGCCCGATCTCCAGCACATCGTCGCCGAGCTTTAGTCCTTCCAGCCAGCCCGGCAGGGTCTCACCCACCTGCCGCGCCCACCAGGCAGAGGCGCACAGCTTGCGATGTACAAGGTTCATCGGCACGCCTCCAAGCCAAGCCGGTGGCATTGAATGGCCGCAATGCGTGCGCAGGCCAATCGATGTCGCGTTTACGCCATCACGGCACGAATACTGGGCGGGTGGCCGATGTGGTGGTTCACGGGCCGGAGCTGCTCGGCCCGACAACGATGCTGGTGGGGGCCCATCCACTGGCGCCCGGCTTCTGGTTTCCCACACACACGCACGCCGCTGCTCGCCGACGGCGAGCCGGTCGCCCGGGTGGCGCATTTAGTCGGCTATGCGACGGCCAGCGCGTTCCTGGCCGCGTTCCGCCGAACCGTGGGCATGCCGCCCAGCAGCTACATCGCTCAAGTCGGCCGGAACTGAACCAACCGGGCCTCTGTGCGGGTCCGAAGGGCTACGCCGCGATGCCCTGTTCGCGTCGGAGTCCGCCGGGTGATCGCTGTTTGGGTGTCAAACGCGACATTTCTTGTCGCCCTAGGCACCCAAACAGCGATCATGCGCGACTCGCGACGGCCGCGGCGCGCCGGCTAGCCGGCAATGGGATCATCGCGCGGTTCCTTCAGCGCTGCGCATATTCCTGCTGGCGGGCTTCGTCCCAGTCGCCGGTACAGTACACGGTGAGCTCGCTGATCTGGCCGTCGCTGACGTCGGCCCGCAGCATTTCCCGGCAGTACCAGCGCTGGCCGCCGTGTTCCCAGCGCTCCTCGAACTCGAGCACGAAGCGGTTCACGCTCCGCTGCCCACGCCGGCGGCCTTGGCGCCCTGCAGGTTCTGGTCAATGACGGCCATCGTGGCGTTCAGCGCGCCGGTGGGGCTGAACTCGATCAGCTCGGTCCCCGCGAACATCAGCGGCAGGTGGCCCGGGCGGCCGTAGTAGGCGTCACCGGCCTGGTAGACCTCGTCGTGGTCGGCGTAGCGGAAGATCACGCGCCCGGTGACGACGACCCCCCAGTGCGGGCACTGGCAGCGGTTGTCGGGCAGGCCCTCGAACAGCGGTCCGGGGTCCATGTCGGCTTTGTGGGTCTCGAACCCGACGGTGTAACCGTCGAGTTCGACGTATCGGCCCTCGATCACGGGTTCGTCGATGGCGATGGGCGCATCGGCCTTGCTGGTGCGGGGCATAGCGGGCTCCTTCGGGACAGTGAAGCGGTCACCCGGATAGGCGTCAGAGCCCGCCGCACGGTGTCAGGTCGGATCTGACACCGACCAGTGCAGCGGCGCGGCAGGGTCGTACATGCAGAAGGTGCCGGTGCGCACCGAACGCGTGAGGTGCTCGCCGAGGTCGGGATCGGACCGGGCGATCCGGCGGATGGCGTCGCGGATGCGGGTGGTCACCGCGGTCCGCGCACGCTCAGCTGGTGAGCCCATCCGCCTGTTCCGGCCGCCGAGACCGTAGGCCGAGGTCAGTGCGGCCAGCAGCGCGTCGCGTTCGGCGGCCAGCAGCGCGCTGCGTTCGGCGTCACCCATCGCATCGGCGTCGTCGGCCTCGTATTCGAGTTCCTGCAAGCGCCGCCGGTAGGCCGCCCGGGCAGTCGCATCCAGCACCTCGCCGGTATCCGAAGGCGCGTGCAGCCCGTGCTGGGTGGCTCGGCGGCGTTCGCCCCGCGACGTGGCCAAATCCAGCGCGGCGATCGACGTTCCCGGCCGGGCCAGCAATTCCCGCAGGTCGCGTAGCCCCTTGCTGTCCCGCAACCGGAACTCGACGCTGCGGTGCCGGATGGTCCAGTAGTCGCCGTCGCGGCGAAAGACGTTGCCGTTACCGGTCTGGACGGTCAGCCCGCCGGCATCGGCGGTGATGCGATCGAGGAGCCGGGTCGCCCCGACGGTGGCGGCGGCGCGGGCGGCGTCGGCGAAATGTTTCGCGGCGGCCATGCGGTCGCCCAACGCGGTGGCGAGCAGACCCAGCGGGTAATGCACCGGCCCCCGCACCGCCGCCCCGATCCCTTCCACCACGAACAACTCGGCGTAAGGCGTCAGCACCTGGTAGGCCCAGCTGGCGGCCGGGTGCGCGCCGATGATGCCGATGAGCTCGGCGACCTGGGCCAGCAATGGCAGCCACTCGGAGTCGCGGGCAGCGGTGGGCAGCTGCGGTGCCGTCGCGTCGAGTTGCGCCCGCGCGTCGTCGACGAGCCCGACCTGGGCGAGCAGCAGGCCGCGCACGATCTGTGGCCACACGCCGGCCAGGTCCATCGCCTCGAAGCGCGCCAACATCGCCGTCAAGGACTCCCGGTCGCCGAGTTCGGCGAGCAGGCACCAGCGTTGAGTCGCCCCCAGCATCGCCGCGTTGTCGCTGGCGGCCTGCGCGCCCAGCGCCGCCGTCTCGTCCAGTGCGGTGCGGCAGTCGTCGTAGCGGCCCGCCAGCAAAGCTCGCATCCCCCGCCACAGCGGCACGTACCACAGGTAAAGCGGGTGACGCAGCGCCTGCGCGACGGTCCGGTACGCCAACACCTCGGCGTCGGCGTCGGCGATCGCCCCGGTCTCCAGCATCGCCACCAGACGCAGCCGCCGGCCCAGCAGCTCCAACGCCGGATCGCGCAGCCGGCGGGCCAGCGTGACGATCTCGGTGGCGTACTCGCGGCGCTGCGCGCAGTGATCGGGGCCGGCCATCGCGTCGCACAATGCGGCAAGCGAGGCCGCCACCGCGCTGTCGTCACCAGCGCGGCGCGCTGCCTGCAGGGCCTGCTGGGCGAGGTCATGCCGGCGCTGGGGGGTTTCGAGCATGGTCAGCGCGACCGACAGGCGTGCCGTCACCAACGCGGCCAGCGCGTCCGCGCCAGGTGCAAGAGCGGCCCGCGCCTGCTCCAGCAGGTCGATCTGGTCCCGATCGAGTAATCCGACCTCGAACCCGACCGCTCCCGCGCTCAAGCCCAGGGCCGCTCGGGCCAGCAGATCGGGCCGCGCGGCTCGGCTGGCCCGGTCGGCCGCCTCGAGCAGATCGCAGCGGGCTTGCGTCCGGTCGCCCGCCGCGTGCCGGGCCTCGCCGAGTACCAGCTTCGTCCGTGCCCGCTCAGCGTCACCAGCGCCGGCTGATGCCAGGCTGGCATCGGCTTGGGCATACCACCGCACTGCGTCTTCGAAGGCGAAACGCCGCAGTGCCGCCCCGCCGGCCTGGCCGGCGAACTCGGCTGCCTCGCGTGCCGACCCGGGGCCGGCGCGCAGCAGGTGATCGGCGACCTGGGCTGGCTCGACGTCGCGGCCACGGTGCGCGAATTCCGCCAATACCGTCCCCGCTCGGTGATGCAGGCTTGCTCGCTCGTCGATGGTGAGGGCTTCGTAGACGGCGTCGCGGATCAGATCGTGCCGGAAGCTGCCCTCGCCGGGCTCAGCGTCGCCGAACAGGCCGGCCGCATGGGCCTCGCTCACCGCCTTGCCGAGCGCAAGGAGCGAGACCTCGGCGACCTCGGCGAGCACGTCGAGCCGGAACCGGGTACCGAGCACCGCCGCGGTGGGCAGCACCCGGCGGGCCGATTCGGTCAAGCCGTGCAGCCGGGCACCCACCATCGCCCGGATCGACGCGGGCACTGCATGGCTGACGTCACCCAGCTCCGGTTCAGAGTCGATCAGCTCGCAGACCAGCAGGGGATGACCCCGAGTACGGGCCGCGATGGTGTGCACCGCATCGGCCGGCGGCGGGGCGCCCAGCGTCTCGGACAGCAGCGCTGCGATGTCCGGTTCCTGGAACGGCCGCAGCCGGACCGTCTCACCCAGCCGGTTCAGCGCGACCCACACCTGGCGCCGACCGATCCAGTCGCGCTCACCGTCGCGCGCGGTGGCCAGCACTACCGTTGCCATCCCCCGTAGCGACGGTGCCAGCTCGGCGAGCAGCCGCAGCGACGACGGGTCGGCCTCGTGCAGGTCATCGATCATCACGAGCAGCGGTTGCGGCGTGGTTGCCAGCAAGTCGGCAAGATCCAGCGACAACCGCCAGCGAGCCGTCTCCGGGTCACCGTGCGGCGGGTCAGGGTGTTCGGCCACCAGCTCGGCGAGGTACGCGGACCGCTGTACGGCCCGCGCCGCGGCGCCGTCCGTGCCCGCCAGCACCCGCACAACTCGCGACCATGGACGCAGCGCGCCACCCGGCGTGCACCAAGTCCACACTACGCGAAACCCCTCGGCGTGCCGCGCGGCCTCCTCCGCCAGCCGGCTCTTGCCGATCCCGGCTTCGCCGGTGACCAGCCACAGCCCACCCCGGCCGTGACGGGCAGCATCGAACGCCGCGCCGAGGTCGGCCATGACACCGGCCCGAGCGACGAACGGAAGCCGCCTCATCGGCGCTGCCCGATCACCACAGTGCAGCCCACACTGGCCATTCTCCCGCGGGAACCGGCACCTCAACCGCAGTCTGGATGCAGAACGCGGTTATCCGAGGCCCGGAACAGCAGTCTGCATCCAGACTGCGGTATGACCCCGGGAAATGGCGTTGCGGCGGGATCATAGGGTGGGCGTTATGAATGCACCTGTGCTCACCGCGGTGGCGTGGCCTTACGCTAACGGGCCGCGGCACATCGGCCACGTCTCCGGTTTCGGTGTCCCGTCGGACATCTTCTCGCGCTACCAGCGGATGGCGGGCAACCGGGTGCTGATGATCTCGGGAACCGACGAGAACGGCACCCCGATCCAGGTCCAGGCCGACGCCGAGGGCGTCACGCCCCGCGCGCTCGCCGACAAGTACAACCGGCTGATCGTGGGGGACCTGCAGGGTCTGGGACTGTCCTACGACCTGTTCACCCGCACCACCACGGCCAACCACCACCGGGTGGTGCAGGAAGTCTTCCTCGCGCTGTACCGCAACGGCTACATCATCACCAAAACTGCACTCGGTGCGATCAGCCCGTCCACCGGCCGCACCCTGCCCGACCGGTACATCGAGGGCACCTGCCCGATCTGCGGTTACGACGGTGCCCGCGGCGATCAGTGCGACAACTGCGGCAACCAGCTCGATCCGGCCGACCTGATCAATCCACGGTCCCGGATCAACGGTGAGATCCCCGAGTTCGTGGAAACCGAACACCTGTTCCTCGACCTGCCGGCGTTCACCGGCGCGCTGGGCACCTGGTTGGCCAACCGCACCGAGTGGCGGACCAACGTGCTGAAGTTCTCGTTGAACCTGCTCGACGATCTGCGGCCGCGCCCGATCACCCGCGATCTCGACTGGGGTGTGCGGGTGCCGCTGGACGGCTGGCGGGACGCGCCGATGAAGCGGTTCTACGTGTGGTTCGACGCGTGCATGGGCTACCTGTCGGCGTCGGTGGAATGGGCGCAGCGGATCGGGCAGCCCGATGCGTGGCAGCAGTGGTGGTGCGACCCGGATGCGCGTTCCTACTACTTCATGGGCAAGGACAACATCACCTTCCACACGGTGATCTGGCCGGCGACCCTGCTCGGCCAGAACGGCGCCGGGGATCGGGGCGGCGAGCCTGGTGCCTTCGGCATCCTGAACCTGCCCACGGAGATCGTCTCCAGCGAGTTCCTCACCATGAGCGGCTCGAAGTTCTCCACCTCCCGCGGCACCGTCATCTACGTCGGGGACTTCCTGCGCGAGTTCGGCCCGGACACGCTGCGCTACTTCATCTCGGTAGCCGGCCCGGAAACCCAGGACACCGACTTCACCTGGGAGGAGTTCGTCCGTCGGATCAACTTCGAGCTGGCCAACGAGTGGGGCAACCTGGTCAACCGGTCGATCTCGATGGCGCACCGCAATGTCGGAGCGGTGCCGCAACCGTCGACGGTCGAACCCGTCGACGCCGAGCTGCTGGCCACGTCGCGGGCGTCCTTCGACACCGTCGGGGACCTGCTGGAGCGCAACCGGGTCAAGGCCGCGATCAGTGAGGCAATGCGGGTGGTGGGCGCGGCGAACAAGTACCTGTCGGAGCAGGAGCCCTGGAAGCGCGCCGACGACCCGGCGCGCCGCGACACCATCCTGCACACCGCGCTGCAGGTCGTCTCCGACGCCAACACGCTGCTCACGCCGTTCCTGCCGCATGCTGCCCAGCAGGTGCACGAGCAGCTCGGCGGCACCGGGGTGTGGGCGGCCAAGCCGGAGATCAGAGAAGTCTCCGAACTGATCGAGGGCACCGGGCCGGACTACCCCGTGCTCACCGGCGACTACGCCGCGGAACAGGCCCGCTGGGCCAGCGTCCCGATCGAGGTCGGCCGCCCGCTGGCCAAACCCACCCCCCTGTTCGCCAAACTCGACCCCGCCCTGGCCACCACCGGCCCCTCCTTCGCCCCCATCGCACCCTGATCCCCCGCGCCCTACCCGCATTTGGGTTGAGGAGTCGACGTGAGGGAGTTGCCGCCGGCGCCGGCGCCGTTGGCCGTAACGGTGGTCGATGCGCATACGCATCTGGACGCCTGCGGCGCCACCGACCCGGCCGGGGTGCGGGCGGCGCTGGATCGGGCCGCGGCGGTGGGTGTGGCGGCGGTGGTCACCGTCGCCGACGACATGGCGTCAGCGCGTTGGGTGGTGCAAGCCGCCGGCTGGGACGACCGGGTCTTCGCCGCCGTCGCGCTGCACCCCACCCGCACCGCGACGATGACCGACGACGATCGCGCCGAGCTCGAGCGGCTGGTGGCCGCGCCCCGAGTGGTCGCGGTGGGGGAGACCGGCCTGGACTACTACTGGGACTACTCGCCGCGGGCAGCCCAGCAGGAGGCTTACCGCTGGCACATCGACCTGGCCAAGCGGGTCGGCAAACCGCTGATGATCCACGACAGGGACGCCCACGCCGATGTGCTGGCAGT
>DASUVX010000206.1:0-12198 GCA_036378735.1 Pseudonocardiaceae bacterium
TGAGCTGGGGCTACATACCGGTGCGGATCAACCGGTGCTGACTGGTCGCGCCACGTCCACTGACGACTCGCTGAGATGATCATATTAAGCGCCAGTCTGAAGGACTGCGCCGGCAGCTGACTTTTGGCGTGGGCATCTTGGAGGCTTATTCACGGGCCAGTTTGTAGAAGTGTAGTGCGATGACGGTTGAGATGGTTTGGATGAACGTGTCCAGAGGGCGCCGGTAGTCGGTGTGCATGATTCGCCAGGTCTTGAAGTTCGCGATGACCTGTTCGATGACGTAACGGATTTTGTTGACCTGCTTATTGAACTCTTTTTCCCAGTCCAGCAAGTCGCGGTGAGCCGGTTTCTTAATGGGGGTGAGCATCTCGTTGCCGACATACCCCTTATCGCCCATCCAGCTCCCGGGCTCCTCGGCGAGGACGCCGGATTCTTGCAGGCAGTAGGTGTCGTGACGATTACCCGCGATCGGGTCGGAGATCCAGGCGAGGTCTCCGGTCAGCGTGCACGCCACTTGGACATTCATGCCAGTTCTTTGGTGCTTGCCGGAGTACAGCTGGGGGTGCGAGGCCCATGACCAGCAGGGCAGCAAGGTGCCATCCACGATGTACTGCGCCCGCGGGTTGAGGTCCTCGGCCACCGGCACATACCGCGCCAGCGCCGCGCCCAGTAGCGGTGTCAGCGCCGTAACGGCCCGGCTCACCGTGGACTGAGACACCCCGTAGGACTCGCCGATCTCGGCTTGAATCCGGTTTCTCCGCAGGTATGTCAATGTCACGACCACGGAGGTGAATAGTCCGAGAATCGGCGGACATGTGATCTTCTCGGACTCATCCGCCGCCTCATTCGCGGCGTACACGCGGGCGCACAACTCGTCGATTTCGTCTCGCGTGAAGCCTGTTGTATGATACACCCGGACGGCTCGTTTCTGACTCTGGGAATTGAGTGTGGTAACCCAATTCTTTCGAGAAACGAGCCGTCCGCTATGGAGGCGCGCCGACAGAACCGCAATTATCTACCCGCGTGAATAACCCTCTTTGTCCACTACAACGTGCAACTGTGGGTTCCTGAGGTCGGGGGAGTGATCGACCCGGACTCCGAGGCCCATGACCTGGTGATGTCGGTCTTCGGTGGGATGAGCAAGGGGAGCGGACCCGGATCAAGATCCGCGTTCGATCCCGATGGCCGCTCAGGCGCAGGTGGAAGGCCGCTACCTCGGTGGTCGTCCACCTTATGGGTATCAGGTGGTCGATGCCGGGCCGCATCCGAACCCGGCGAAGGCGGCCGAAGGTAAGCGGCTCAAGCAGTTAGAGCCGGACCCAGTCACCGCCCCCGTGGTGCAGCGAATCTTTCACGAATACCGGATGGGTATTGGCATCTACGCCCCGGCGCAGCATCTGACTTCGGAGGGGATCCCCTCGCCATCAGCGTATGACCCCGACCGCAACAAACACCGGTGTGGCCTGGCATGGTCCAAAAGCGCGGTCCGGACAATTTTGCGGAATCCGCGTTACACCGGATACCAAATCTGGAACAAACAACGAAAACAGGAATCGCTCATCGATGTGGAGGATGTCGCGCTCGGGCATCGAACCACGCTGGCCTGGAACCCCCGCGAGGAATGGATTGTCTCCGACCAGCAAGTCCACCCCGCGCTCGTCAGCCGAGAGATCTTCCAGGAAGTCCAACTTCGCCTAGAGTCGCGAGGGCCAAGTTCGACCGGACGCACCCTGCACACCCAACACCACTACGCGCTGAAAGGCCTGATGGTGTGCGCGGCCTGTGGCCGGCGGATGCAGGGCAACTGGAACCACGGACAGGCTCACTACCGGTGCCGGTTCCCCAACGAGCACGCGGTGGGCAACAAGATAGATCACCCGCTCACCGTCTACGTGCGCGAGGCCGCGGTCCTCAATCCGCTCGACACCTGGCTGGCTCAAGCATTCGCCCCTCATCGCATCGCGCAGTCCCTGACCGCGATAGCGAACGCCCAACCTGACGATGGGCCCGCCGTGGAGGCGGCGCGGCGAGCGATCGCCGAGTGCGACCGCAAGCTCGCCCGCCACCGCGCAGCCCTGGACGCAGGCGCCGACCCCGCGCTAGTGGCGACCTGGACCCAGCAGGTGCAACAACAACCCACCGCCGCCGAGGCACGGCTAGCCACCCTCACCAGTCGCCACAGCATGTACCGACCGCTGAGCCGAAACGACATCCATACGCTGGTCGACACGCTTGGTGGCTTGCTGAATGCCTTGCGCCACGCCGACCCGCAGACAAAGCGGACGTCTACCGCGAGCTTGGAGTGCACCTCACCTACGACCACGCAGAACGCACCGTCCTGGCCGAAACCCGACCAACATCATCCGTGTGCGTAGTGTTTGTGTCCGAGGGGGGACTTGAACCCCCACCCCCTAGCCGGGGACTAGCACCTCAAGCTAGCGCGTCTGCCATTCCGCCACTCGGACATTGCTTAACCGGACCTCGCACACCACTACCGCCGTGCCGGCGCGCCACGAGGGTAGCTGATCGCCATCCGGCGGCCCAACTCGGTGCAACCATCGTAGATCCTGCAGATCAGCGGTGGTAGGAAGACCAGATGGAGGGACCAGCAGGCAGCACGAGTATGGCGGAGAACGAGGTCGTTGGTCTGGCCAGCAACCTGATCCGGATCGACACCACCAACACGGGCGACCCAGACACTCTCGTCGGGGAACGGGCCGCGGCGGAGTACGTCGCCGCCAAGCTCGACGACGTGGGTTTCGAGATCACTTATCTTGAATCCGGAGCCCCTGGGCGGGGCAACGTGGTCGCTCGGCTGCCCGGCGCCGACCCCGGCCGCGGCGCGCTGCTCATCCATGGGCATCTCGACGTGGTGCCGGCCGACGCCGCCGAGTGGTCGGTGCATCCGTTCTCCGGCGCCGTGCAGGATGGTTACCTGTGGGGGCGCGGCGCGGTCGACATGAAGGACATGGTCGCGATGACCCTCGCTGTTGCGCGCCGGTTCCGGCGCGACGGCGTCATTCCACCGCGTGACCTCGTCTTCGCCTTCCTGGCCGATGAGGAGGCCGGGGGGTTGCAGGGCTCGCACTGGCTCGTCGAGCACCGACCAGAGCTATTCGAGGGCTGCACCGAGGCGGTCAGCGAAGTAGGCGGCTTCTCCCTCACCGTGCGCGAGGGACGCCGGCTGTACCTGATCCAGACTGCGGAGAAGGGCATCTGCTGGATGCGGTTGCGGGCCCAGGCCCGGGCGGGCCACGGGGCGGTGGTGCACGAGGACAACGCGGTGACGGCGCTGTGTCAGGCCGTCGCTCGGCTGGGTAACCATCGTTTCCCGCTGGTCATGACGGATTCGGTGCAGGAGTTCTTGACGGCCGTCGGCGAGGAGACCGGATTGGACTTCTCCGGCGACAACCTGGAGGACGCAGTCGCCAAGCTGGGGGCGCTGGCGCGGATCATCGGCGCCACGCTGCGGGATACGGCCAACCCGACGATGCTCGACGCCGGCTACAAGCCAAACGTCATCCCCTCTGCGGCGCAGGCTGTGGTGGACTGCCGGGTACTGCCCGGTCGCCAGGCAGCCTTCGAGCGGGAAGTGGACGAACTGCTCGGCCCCGACATCACCCGGGAGTGGGTCGTGCACCAGCCGCCGGTGGAGACCACCTTCGACGGCGACCTGGTCGCCGCGATGGATGCCGCGATCTTGCAGGAGGATCCCGGTGCGCGCACGGTGCCCTACATGATGTTCGGTGGCACTGATGCCAAGGCGTTCTGCAAGCTGGGCATGCGCTGCTTCGGGTTCTCGCCGTTGCGGCTGCCGCCCGATCTCGATTTCGGCTCGCTGTTCCACGGCGTCGACGAGCGGGTGCCAGTCGACGGGCTGATCTTTGGCACCCGCGTCCTCGACCGGTTCCTGCGGAGCTGCTGATTCTGCTAACGTCTGCGCCCGTAGCAGTCTTGGTTCCAAGGACGCCTGTGGAGCAAGCGCGCCACAGGCGTTCGTTGTGTCCGGCTAGCACGGTGTGCGCACCGCGTGGGCGTGTGATCACGACAACGATCCGGGACACCCGCATTACGGGCCGCACAGGGGGCCCGAGAAGGAGATGGAAGATGGCGACCGGCACGGTCAAGTGGTTCAACGCGGAGAAGGGTTACGGCTTCATCACCCAGGATGGGGGCGGCCCCGACGTTTTCGCCCACTTCTCGGCGATCCAGGCGACCGGCTACCGCACGCTGGAGGAGAACCAGCGGGTGGAATTCGAGATCACTCAGGGACCCAAGGGTCCGCAGGCCGACCAGATCCGCACGATCCGAGCCTGAGGGCTGCTCGCAGGGTCGATGCTCACGACCCGGACCGACCAGACTCACGAATAGGGTCCGCGCCAGCCGGTGCGGGCCCTACGTCGTGCCTCGACAGACGTCTATAGAGGTCTACAGCGACAGCTTGGGTAACGCGATCGGGGTGCGCTGCCTGCGCAGCCACACGGTCCGCGTGCCGTCGCGGTACATCCGCACCCGGGACAGCTCCCAGCCCGCGAATTCGGCCTGCACGGCGAGTTGCGTCGCTGCGGTACGCCGGGATACTTCCCGCGGCAACCGCAGCGGCTGGTACTCCCAGTCGAGGCCATCACCGTCTACTGTCTCGATCATTACTGCACCACCCGTTCGGGATCGATCATCTGCAGTCCCATTCCTGATGCGGAGACGACCAGCACGCGGCCACTGACCGGGTCGACGGCCACCGCATCGGGTTCATGTACGGTCGGGAACCGGTGGATCACGACCGGTTCGCCCCCAGCGACGCCGAGTCCGACCACCTCGTCGCGTCCGGTCAGAGTCACCCAGGCCAGGTCCCGCCGGGCATCGTAGGCCACCCCATAGGGCGCGCCCGGCAACGGGAAACGTTGCCGCAACATCGGTGGGTCGCCGGCAAAGGCGAGCAACTCCCCGTCGCGGGTATCAGTCACCAGCATCCGGCCGAACCGATCGGCCACCGCCTCGGCTGCGCCGTTGCCCGCCCGCAGCTCCGGACTGACCTCGCCGGAGGACACGTCGACGACGCTGACCGCGCTGCGCCCCCGATCGAGCACCCAGACCTTGGTTGCAGCCTGGGCCGGCACCAACCGGGTGGCATCGGAAAAGCCCCGAATCGGTGCACGCGGCCGGTTCGCGTCGAGCACGACGAGCCGGTTGCCCAGCGCGATCACGGTGACACCACCCACCGCGACCGCCCCCTTCGCCGGACCGTCGAGATCAATCCTGTGCGGTGCGCCGCCGTCGACCGGCACCCGGATCAGGCACCCCGGCGCGGTCACCGGTACCAACCACTCGCCGCTCTCGGAGGCGAGGACGAGGTCGGCGGCTGGGCCTGGCAACGGGACCTGTCGTGGCGCCTCGGTGCCCTCCAGCGTCGTCAGCAACAGCCGCGGCGGGTCGAGCACCGTCACCGCCACCGTCTTGGTGCGGGGATCGACAAGTACCTCGGTGGCCGGCGCGGCTAGTGGCGTTACGGCGCCGGCGGGACGTGGACCGCCCGGGGGGGCCACCGCGGGCTCGGCGGGGGGAACGGTTTGCTGGTTGGCTGAGCCGCCGACGGTGCCGCATCCCGCCACTACCAGCCCGGCAACGAGCAACGCGGCCGGCGCAGCCGCGCGCAGGGCACCGGGCACACCGACCTCCTCGTCGGTAGTACTAGCAGGTTCGGAGCAGGGCGTCAGTCAAGCATTCCTGACTTGACACCCCCACGTCATCCCCGAGTAGCCGGTTGTTGGCGTTAATCCGCTAGATGACGGGCACCGCGACGCGATGTCGATGACCCTATGCAGCGATCCGTGATCCAGCTGTAACCAGTTTGCCCCGCCTTTGGTCCTTCTTAGGGATAACGTCATCGATCGTGGCTACCACGGTGGACGTCGTGCTGCCCTGCCTCGATGAGGCCGAGGCGCTGCCGGCTGTGCTGGCCGCCATGCCGGCCGGCTACCGCGCCATCGTCGTCGACAACGGCAGTACCGATGACACCATCGCGGTCGCGAGATCGTGCGGCGCCACGGTGGTGTCCGAGCCGAGGCGTGGTTACGGCGCCGCGGTGCACGCGGGCTTGGTCGCCGCGACCGCCGATCTGGTCGGCGTACTGGACGCCGACGGATCGCTGGCGCCGATAGCATTGCCCCGGCTGGTTGCCGAGGTGACCAAGGGCACCGATCTCGCCGTCGGTCGCCGCATACCGCAGGCCGGGGCGTGGCCGTGGCATGCCAGGGCCGGCAATGTGGCGCTGGCCGCAGTGCTGCGGCAGCGGGGGCTGCCCGTGCACGACATTGCGCCCATCCGGGTCGCCCGCCGGCAGTCCCTGCTCGATCTGGGCATCACCGACCGCGGGTTCGGTTACCCGTTCGAGCTGCTGCTGCGGGCCGCTGCGGCTGGCTGGCGGGTGCGCGAGTTCGACGTCGAGTACCGGCCGCGGGCTGGCGGACGGTCCAAGGTGTCCGGATCGATCCGGGGCACGGTGCGAGCCGCCCGCGACATGACCGCCGCGATGCGGCGGGTCAGCCGAGCGCGCGATGCGGCGGGTCAGCCGAGCGGGCGTTCCGGATAGCCCAGCTCTATTGCGCTGACGTCATCCAGGGCGGCCCGGATCGCGGGGGCCAGTTCGACATCTTCAGCGGCTAGCGAGCCGGCCAACTGGGTGGCGTCCCTGGCGCCGACGACCGGCGCGACCACCCCCGGCCGGTCCCGCACCCAGGCCAGGGCCACTTCCAACGGTGATACGCCCAGACCGTCCGCGGCGGTGACCACGGCCTGCACGATTCGGTTGGCCCGGTCGGTGCGGTGATGCTCGACATACACCGCATAGTGCGGCGACGCCGCCCTGGAGCTGGACGGCGTGCCGTTGCGGTACTTGCCGGTGAGCACCCCACGGGCCAGCGGCGCCCACGGCAGCAGCCCCACCCCGTGGTGCGCCGCTGCCGGCGCCACCTCGCGTTCCACGCCCCGTTCCACCAGCGAGTACTCCACCTGCGTGGACACCAGCGGCACCTCGCAGGCAGCCTTCGCGGTGGCCAGCTGCCACCCGGTGTAGTTGGACACCCCGACGTAGCGGACTTTGCCGGATCGCACCGCGTCAGCGACGGCTGACAGCGTCTCCTCCAGCGGCACCGCCGGATCCCAGGCGTGCAACTGCCACAGATCGATGTGGTCGGTGCGCAGCCGGCGCAGCGACCCTTCGAGTGCCGCGAACAATGCTCCCCGGGATGCTCCGCCGCCGAACGGTCCCTCATCGCGCCGCACCACCGCTTTGGTCGCGAGCACAACTTCATCCCGGGGGATGAGATCGGTCAGCAACTTACCCAGGATTCGCTCTGACTCGCCGTCGTTGTACACATCGGCGGTGTCGACGAACGTTCCGCCGGCATCGACGAAGGCGACCAGCTCGGTGGCAGCCTCCTCGGCGTCGGTGTCGCGGCCCCAGGTCATGGTGCCCAGCGCGAGCCGGGATACTCGCAACCCGCTGCGGCCCAGATAACGCTGTTGCACGGAGGTGCACGCTAGCGGGTGCGTAGGGTGGCGGCGTGGGCACCGTGATCCTGGTACGACATGGCCGCTCCACGGCGAACACCGCAGGTGTTCTCGCCGGGCGTAATCCGGAAGTGGCCCTCGACGACCACGGTCACGCACAGGCCCAGACGCTGGTCGGGCGCCTGGCCCAGGTACCGCTGGCGGCACTGGTGAGTTCCCCGCTGCGGCGTTGCCAGGAAACGCTGGACCCGTTGGCGCAGGCGCGCCAGCTTGAGGTGACCGTCGACGACCGGTTCGTGGAGATGGACTACGGCGAATGGACGGGGCGGGAACTACGCAAGCTGGCTAAAGAATCGCTGTGGAAGGTGGTGCAGGCGCATCCTTCTGCGGCGGTGTTTCCCGGCGGCGAGGGTATGGCCGCGATGCAGGTTCGGGCCGTGGCGGCGGTGCGGGAGTGGGACGCCAAACTGGCGGCCGAGCACGGCGCTGCGGTGTTGTGGCTGGTCTGCACGCACGGCGACCTCATCAAGGCAGTGCTCGCCGATGCACTGGGCGTGCACCTGGATAGCTTCCAGCGCATCGTCGCCCACCCCTGCTCGATCAGCGCCGTGACCTACACAGAGACCCGGCCATTCGTGCAACGGATCAATGACTGTGGTGATGACTTGCGCGCACTGGTCCCACCCAAGCGCCGGCGCCGCCGCCGGCTGTCGTCGGATGCCATGCCCGGGGGGTCTACCGGCGCCGGCTGAGTGGGGACACCGCTGCCGCGCAGCGCGTGGTGCTCTAGTGTCGGTAGTGCCATGTCCCGTGTCATCCATGTATTTCGCACCCCCGACCGATTCGTCGCGGGCACAGTCGGGGAGCCCGGCGACCGCACGTTCTACCTGCAGGCCGTCGACGAAGCCAAAGTGATCAGCGTTGCGTTGGAGAAGGAGCAGGTCGCGGTTCTCGCTGAACGGCTTTCCGCCCTGCTCAACGAGGTGATTCGACGATTGGGGGCAAACGCCCCCGCCGAGCTCGACGAGCTCGCGGTGGATACCGAACCGTTGCAAGCACCCGTCGAGCAGGAATTCCGGGTCGGCACCATGGGACTGGGCTGGGATGTCGAGTCGCGCGCCATCGTCGTTGAGCTGCTCGCGGTGAGCGAGCAGGAGGTGGACGAATCCATGGTGCTCGATGACGCCGAGGAAGGACCCGATGCAGTCCGGGTATTCCTGTCACTCGAGCAGGCCAGAGCCTTCGCCGTGCGTGCCGAGCGGGTGATCTCCGCTGGGCGCAAGCCGTGCCCGCTGTGCGCGGAACCGTTGGGACCCCACGGGCACATCTGCCCACGGCAGAATGGCTACCGCCGCCAGGTCGAGGCTTAAGCGAGCTCCGGTGCTGCCCACCGATCCGGCGGCGCTGCCGTTACTGCACCATGGCCGCCTCGACGTGACCGGCCGGATCATCGACGCGTCCAATACCACCCTGTTGTGCACGGTGCACTGCCACGGGGTCAGCGCCGAATGCGTGTACAAGCCCATCCGCGGCGAGCGGCCCCTGTGGGACTTCCCGGACGGCACGCTGGCCGGGCGTGAGGTGGCGAGCTGGCTGCTGTCCGAGGCCACCGGGTGGTCACTGGTGCCCCCCACGGTGCTGCGATCTGGACCGCTGGGGCCGGGCATGGTGCAGCTGTGGGTCCACACCGAGGACGAACACGGCCTGGTCGATGTGGTGTCGCTGAACGCGGTGCCCCGGGGTTGGCGCACCGTGCTACGCGCGCAGGACCGCTACGGGAAACCGGCGTTGCTGGTGCACGCCGACACTGAGGGAATGCGCCAGCTGGCGGTGCTCGACGTACTGCTCAACAACGCCGACCGCAAGGGTGGGCATGTTCTCGCCGGGCTGGATGGTTGCGTGTACGGCGTGGACCACGGGATCTGCCTGCACCGCGAGACCAAGCTACGCACTGTGCTGTGGGGTTTCCTCGGCGACCAGTTGTCTCCCGCGGTGCTCGACGTGCTTCGCCGGGTGCGATCCGATGTGGACGGCGCGCTGGGTGTTGCGCTCGCTGAGCATGTCACCCGTGCGGAGGTGCGGGCCGTGCGGGAACGCGCCGACCAGTTGCTGACGACCAAGACGTTCCCAGCGCCCAACGGGCACTGGCCGGCAATCCCGTGGCCGGCGTTTTGAAGCCTGCTCGGACATCGGAACTGACCAGGCGGTGGCCCGGCTCCTTCGCCGATCGCATCACCGCCCCGTTGCCCGGGCCGCCGCAGTTTTTGAGGCTGTGGTGGGAGGGCGGCTTCAGCGGAGCTACTAATGGGGTGGCGTCGATCCCGGTGGCTGCCCGGGCGCCTCTGCCGGCCGGTGACGCTTGGCTCGCCTGGCTGGGGCACGCGTCGTTCTTGCTGCGGCTCGGCGGGTGCACGGTGGCGATCGATCCGGTGCTGTCGCAGCGCATCCTGGGCGCCGGCCAGCGGTTCACCCCACCCGGCCTGGATCAGCTGCCGCCGCTGGATCTGCTGCTGATCAGCCACAATCACTACGACCACCTGGATGCGCCGACGATGCGCACGCTGCCCCGGGATACGCCGGTGATGGCCCCAGCCCGGCTCGGGCGGTGGTTTCGCCGCCGCGGTTTCGTCTCGGTGACCGAGCTGGACTGGTGGGAGTCAGCCCGATGCGGTGCGCTGGAGGTGACGTTCGTGCCGGCGCACCACTGGAGCCGTCGCGGCGTTTTCGACCATTGCGCCACCCTGTGGGGTGGCTGGATGCTGACCGTGCCCGGTGACGTGCGGATCTACCACGCCGGGGACAGCGCGTATGGGCCGTTTTTCGCCGAGATCGGCTCACGTTACCCGGGGATTGATGTCGCGATGCTGCCGATCGGTGCGTACGCGCCACGCTGGTTCATGCGCAACATGCACATGGACCCAGAGGAGGCTGTGCTGGCCTTTCAGGACCTCGGCGCTCGCATCATGGTGCCCATGCACTGGGGTACCTTCTGGCTGTCCCGGGAACCGGCGTTGGAGCCCATCCAACGCACCCGCGCCGCGTGGACCGCGGCCGGTCGGGATCACGCCGATCTGTGGGACCTCGCGGTAGGGGAGAGCCGCCGACTCGCAGCGACCGCCCCAGGCGAGGCGTTCCACTGATGGCGCACGCATGTGCGCGTCGGCTCACCAACGTTGTTTGCAATAGTTAATCCAGTCGATAGTGAAGGCGCTCTTAGTAGCCAAACGCCTCCACGATGGCCGCAACGTGCTAAACGTACTTTTCGGGCAGAAACAGACCTTCTGGGCAGGCAGTTTGACGCGGATTCTGACAGGCTGTGCTGGCATATCTTCGAAGAGTAACCGAGGAACAGAGGCGATGCACGCAAAGCGTGCATGTCATCACTTTAAGAAAAACGCTGCACCATTAGGGTGAATCCGTTTTAGTTCGGTTACGTCTGGCGGTCAATCACGATTAATCAGCGGGACAGGTTCACGGCGGGCTCAAACCACCGAGGGGTCCTCTCAGGCGCGTGAAACCGCGCCTGAGAGGTGTCCACAATCGATGTGAAACCTGAGCCCGTGGATTGACCTAATGCGTACAGATTAGGCGAGTGAGATCTCGACTACGGAGGTTTTCCATGGAACGCAACATTGCGCGGCGGATCGGCGTGTCCTTCTCCTCCGCCGTGCTGGCGGCAGGTTTGGTGCTTGCCGCCGGTGGTACCGCCTTTGCAAGCGATGGCGGTAACGGTGGCGACGGTGCCAAGGGTGGTCCGGGTGGTTCCACCATCATCGGCAATGCCAAGGGCGGTAACGGCGGTAAAGGTGGCCAAGGTGGCAACGGAACCCCGGGCGTCTTCTTCCTTGTCGGTGGCAAGGGTGGCAAGGGTGGCAATGGTGGGGACGGTGGAAAGGGCGGTTCCACCTTCATCGGCAATGCCAAGGGCGGTAACGGCGGTAATGGTGCCCGCGGTGGTAACGGCGGTGCCGGCCTGCTGTTCGGTGGCAACGGTGGCAACGGTGGCAACGGTGGCGCGGGTGGCGCTGGCGGTACCACCGTCATCGGCAATGCCAACGGCGGCAACGGTGGCAACGGTGGCAACGGTGGTAACGGCGGCTAGGCAGATCAGCGGCCAGGGATAGACGGGAACGTGTTGAGGATGGACGCGAACGCCGTTTCCTTTCTCAACACGTTACCCGCTCAAAGGAGCAAACGCATACCGAATGCGTTATATCCAAGCTCCGAAACACAGACGCGGCGAGGTACACGCTGGGAGAGCCGCCATGGCTCTCCGCCGGTCTAGCGGGGGACGGTGCATCACCATGCAGCACAGGGAAATGTTTACGACGTCGCACAATACTATGCAAGGGCTAACCCGTCGGTTTCGCGCAAGAAAAATCACCGCGGCGATCACCGCGATCCTGGCTACCGCGGTCGTATCCGCAAGTTGCCAAGAGCAGTCCGGTTATCACCCGAAGCAGCAACCGAGTTCACCAAGCCAGTCCGGGCAACTGAGCCAAACTGTCGAACCCGGTCCACCAGGTCACGCTGGCCAACCAGGCCAACCAGGCCAACCCGGCCAATCCGGCAATCCCGGGCAGCCCGGCCAGCCAGGGCAGCCAGGGCAGCCAGGGCAACCCGGCCAGCTAGGGCAACCAGGACAGCCAGGTGGTGCCGGGGGCAACGGCGGTGATGGCGGCGCTGGGG
>DASUVX010000207.1:0-16798 GCA_036378735.1 Pseudonocardiaceae bacterium
GTGCGGCTGACCTCCGCCCGCCAATCCGGGTCAAATAGCACAGAGAAGATGCCATCGACCGCGGCCACCGGGTCGTCCGCCAGGTACTTGTCCATGATCGGGCGCATTATGGGGTGCATCGCCTCGTCGAACTGCTCTGGACTTCGATCAGCGGCCACCGCCACCACCACCGCCGGAGCCGCCGCCACCGCCACCGGCGGAGCCGCCGCCACCGCCACCGGCGGAGCCGCCGCCACCGCCACCGGCGGAGCCGCCACCACCACCGCCACCACGGGCACCGGCGCCGCCGCCGCCACCGCCACCGCCACCTCTTGCGGCACCCAAGCCGCTGGAGCCGCTGAAGCCGCTGGAGGTTCCTGTGCTCGCCACACCGGAGTGGTTGGCGCTAGCAGGCCCATTTGCGCGGTTGGCGAAGCCCACGGAATTGCCGCCACCGAAGTTGGTCGAGGCGCCGCTTGGGGAGGCGGGGGTGCGCGGGGTGCTGTTGGGGACGATCGGGTTATTCGAGGATGTGGGGCCGGCCTGGGGGGACGGTCCGCCGCTCTTGGGGAAGCCGCCCGGGGTGGTAGAACCGCCCTGGCTGCGCGGCAGCTGCGCCAGCAGCTGCGCCAGCCGCGCAAGTTGCTCGCGCTCGTATTCAGATTGAGGGTCTGGAGGACGGCTGGGTGGGGCTGGTGGCCCTGCCTGCTGTTCCGGTCCGGAGTGGCCGGCCCCGGCGTGCCACTGGCCCTGGTCTGCTGCCGGCGACTCGGCCGACCGCACAAGACCGGCGACACCGGCCGGTTGGGCCGGTGCAGGAAGCTGTGCCGGCACACCTGGGGTTGCTGCGGTCCGATCGGCGAGCAGGGTTACCGGGCCGCGTGTGGGTCCGTGATTCACCGCGGCCACCGCACCCGGCTGGTCAGCAGGCGCCCCTCGATTGGCGTGGCTGTCCGGTGCCGGTGCGGCGCCGGCGTGCGCACTCGCCGGCGGTGCCGCCGTCGGATCCGAGGGCGTACCGAATGACAGAAGCGGCAGCGTGAGCCCCGCCACCAGGGCAACACTAGCCACCAGCGACGTGCCGATTACGACATCAGTGCCGGCCCGTCGTTGTCCCCCCCGGCGCGGTCGGGGCGGTTCGGCGTTCGCCCGGACCCGCCGCAGCGGTCGACGCCGGGTCACCGGTCCGGCGGACGGACGTTGTGGTGAAGGTGGTGGGGCCTGTTCGGCGTTGTCGTGGGGGCGCCGGAGCGGTTGGTCTGGTCGCAGGGCCGGCAACTGTGGCCGGGGTGGTGGGGCCTGTTCGGTGTCGTCGTGGGTGCGTGGGAGTAGTTGGTCTGGTCGCGCGGCCGGCACCTGGGGTGGGGCCGTGTCGGTGTTGCTGTCGAGAGGCTGGACGGGATTTTCTATTTGCCCCGCCGGGGCCAGCGGTTCCGGTAAAGGTGGGGCGGCAGGGACAGTGTTGTCGGGGATGGGCCGCAGGAGCTGTTCTGCTCCATCCGCTGGGACCGGTGGAGGTGGCGGAGCGGGGACGGCGTTGTCGTTGGTGCGCCGGAGTGGTTGATCCAAGCGAAGTGCGGGCCCGGCAAGCGTGCATTGTTGCGGCATGGCCGGCTCGGCCCCCTCGACGTTGTCGAGGGTTCGCCGAAAGGCCCCGCGCCAACCTCTCTGCCGACCCAGCCGGCGGCCCCGACGACCATGAGCGCTTCTGTTTCTCGGAATGGGATCCGGCATTTTCAGCTCCGGCTAGCTTCAGTGACCAGTGATGCTGATGCGAACAAGGGCCCCGCCGTCGGCGCAGCCCGCAGGGGTGCCAAATCCGCGACTCCGACAACCCCATCAATACCGCAAGTCGCGCACTCCGGCGAGTAGCTGACACCCGCCGTAAACGTGCGCTGCGCCTGCGCGTCGTAAATGACCAACTTCGGCGTGACGTACTCGTGCCCCGACCCGGCGGAAAGAATGCGAACGGCTAGCGCCACCTGCATTGATGCTACTACGCCATTAAGGAATATTACCGACGGCGCAGCCTCTTCGGTGCCGTAGCCGTGGGCTCGTTCGTATTCCTGCACTCCCGGCGGAGCCAAATCATACGCCGCTCGTTGCGCATGAATGAAGCCTCGGCATTCGAGGCATCCGAATCCCGGTGCCACGACCTGAACTTGGCCGCCGAGTTTCGCGCTGCCGCGGTCGGTGCCAGGCTTAGCACCCGTGCCGGCATCGATCAGCGGAATGAGGTATCGAAGGGATAGATGGTTCAACGACAGGCGAGCGCCGTGCCCATCGACGCAACCCAGCAGCAGGTCGGCCATTTTGGCGTCCTCGAGAGCCGTGTCGTCCAGCAGGGGCGCTGCGACGGCGGTCACCCCGACGTTGGGCGCCACCCGCTCGATGAGTTCTCGAAAGACGTCGACCTTATGCCGTCCGATGTCTTGCGGTCCAGCGCCGATGAGGCGGTTGAGGTTACTGAGTTCGATGCGGTCGGGATCAATTAGAGTCAGGTGGCCGACGCCGAGGTAGGCAAGCTCTGAGGCAACGAATGAGCCAAGACCGCCTAGGCCGACGACAGCGATGCGCGCTTTTGAGAAGGCCTCTTGAGTGGCTGCGCCGAGCAGCGGAAGTTGGCGGCTGTGCCGAACTTCCGGTGAGCGGACAGGATTGAGCGCGGAAGTCGATGACGGAAAGTGACGTAAGACTGGTGAATCACCGCAGGCGCCGCCCACGATCGTCACCTGACGTACCGGCAGAATCGTTCCGGTAGTACGCTGATAGTAATGAGCGTCGAGGCTGTTCTGCCCCACCACTACCGTAGCGTGATAAAACGGCTCGGGTAACATCGACGCCAGACAGGGCATCTTCATTCGGTCGTTGGACCAGTCAACTCCACTAAAGGTTGTCCGTGGTCCTGACTCAAAGGGATGTGAGTGGACCTCGATGAGACTCCATCCCTCTTGCCGGCACCTGGTCAACGCGTCAGCGACGAACTGACCGTCGGGCCCGATGGCTGATGGCGACTGGTGAGCCAAGTCTGCCCGCTGCGCGAGAAGTAGCTCGTGACCTACCAAGCGGACTCTGCTCGTCGAAACGTTCGGTGCGGCCAAAATAAACGCCAACTGCTCGTTATTGCTCCATAGTCCCGGGCCGTCATCCGTGGGTAACAGATGGTCGCGTAACTGTAACCACAAGCTTGAACTCAGTACGATGTCGTGCACCTCAAGTGCCATGGTCATGCTCCACTCAGGGCGCGCCGATCGCGAAAGATCGCGGCGATCAAGTTCAAATAGGTTATTAAACTATGGCCGCGCATCAAGGCGGCGCCGCCGGCCGGTCGCCAGCCGATGAGGTGCACGCAGAAATGCCCCCAGCCGTGGTCGAGGTGTTCTTTGTCGCTGCTCGGGCCGCGTGTGAAGAAATGGTTGATCGGCTGACCTTTTTTTGTGCGTAGGTCGTAGTCCGTCCAGAACCATTCTGGTGGCACCGAAGGGTAACCAGGAGTGCCGTACGGGATATCGATGAGCAGTTCGATGTGAGTTTTGTTCCAACCCGGCGAGATCGGAAATTGCTCGACATAGAACCAGGTACCGTGCTGCGTGTCGAACCGGACACCGCCGAATTGTTGCGACAGTAGGATCGCCTCGGTTTTGAGACGGCTCAGTCTTCGCCGGGTTTCGAGGTCGTTGATCATGACGACATCATCCCGACCGATCTGCGCTCCCGTAAGTGAACGGGGTCACCACCGAGTAGTCGACCGCATTGGGGGGCAGTGGCTTGTTGTCTTCAATTTTTACGATCTGGCCGTCGGGCATGCTCGCCATTACCCAATCCGACAGCACACTTTTGCTGTGTCGCTTGAGATCAGCGGCGGTTGGCCGCTCCTCGCGTACGTCTACAACCTCGCCGTTGACTATATAGTTACCCATCTCAGCCTCCGGGTTCGTCAGTCGATTCAGCAATTTGTCACTCGGAAGCCGCTCGCTTCCGGTGCGCATAGTGTCCGCTCTTGGGCGGGTGATGGCGCCGGCGCGCCCGATGGGTCGCGGCCGCTGTGCGACGGAGTCCGGCGCATTTGAGTCGCCATGGTCCCCCCTTTGCTGGGCCGCCCGTATCGGGTTCATCGCATCCCAGCAAAGGCGCGTTACGGCTTCCGCGATGAGAACGCAAAGTTATGACGCGTACACGTAGCGAATTTCCTGTTGCGCTTGTTGTACTAAATGTCTGTTTGCTTTCGAAAATTGACCGCGCCCAGCCGGTTAGCGGCTCGGGGCGCCAACCCCCCGGCGCGGCGCGAACATCAGGAGGTCAGGAGTGCAGGGCCGACATCGCCAGCCAGTCGTCCCACGGCACCGTCCAGTCGTAGATGTCGCCGTCGGCGCCAGTCAGCGGAGTCGGACTGTTGGTCACCTCAACCGGATCCCCGAAGATCGCGGAGTCGTAGTATTCCTGCGCGTTGGCGGTGGATAGGTTCACGCACCCGTGGGTCACGTTCGACGAGCCCTGTACGCCGGTGGTCTCTGGGTTGGCGTGGATGAACTCCCCGTTGTTGGAAATGCGCACCGCCCAATGCTCACGAATGTTCGTGTATCCATACGCACGGTTGGACATGAGCACGGTCTCGGCCTTATTCATCACTACGTGAATACCGCTGGTGGTATTGCGGTTCGGGTCGGAGCTCAACCCGTAGCTGGCCGGGAAGTTCATCACCTCCTGCGCGTCCCGGATGACGATCATGCGGTGGCTGTTGACATCTGCCTTGACGATCTGCGCGCGACCGATGGTGAACTGGGTGCTGATGTCTTCCCGGCCGTATGACCCCGCACCGAAGGCGACGCCGTAGAGCTTGGCGGTCACGCTGACTTTGGTGCCGGGCTGCCAGTAGTCCTTGGGCCGGTAGTGCGCTCGGGAGCCACCGTTGTCGTCGGGTAGCCAGGCCCACGATCCGTCGGTGGGTACGGACGTCTGGAGCTGCAGCGCCCGCTCGACGGCGGCTTTGTCGGACACGTGGTCGTCGAACTGCAAGATGATCGGAGCGGCGATGCCGACGGTATCCCCGTCGCCGATGTTCAGCGTTGCGTGCAGTTGCTGTTTCGGCGTGACGGTGCGGAACGACCCGGTGACGGGTACCGAGAGGTGATCAGGGCCGGCCGCGGAGCCGCTCCAGGTGTAAGTCTTCCCGTAGCCCAGCGCCTCCGCGCTGGTCCAGCTGCGCCGGTCTGCGCTCAACGTGCCGGCCACGGCCTTGCCGTCCGTGTTGGTCAGTGCCACCTGCAGCAGGGCACCGCCGGTGACCCGCACCGAGACGGGCAGTGTCGGGCTGACGTTCGCTGCTTTGTCCCCCGGAAGGATGCTGACGTGTGCTTGCGGCCGTGGTGGCGGGTTTGCCCCGGACGATCCGGTAGGTGCCCCTGAACAGGCCGTAAGTAACACGGCCAAGACAAGCAACATCAACACGCGCCGCATGGTTCCCGCCGAATCAGCCGAATCGCCCCTCGGGCACAGCCTATCGCTGGTGGGTGTCACATCGGTGACAAGCCACGGTGCCCGCGGCGAATTGTCGATGCCGTCCGGCAGGCTGGCGCCAGGCAGGAAGGAGGGGGACGATGAGGATGGCCTGCGCCCACGATGAGCGGGCGTTGATCAACCGGCGCGGCGCAGCGACGGCACCTCGACGCCGAGTGTGACGGTCACTCGCTCGATCGCGCAGCGGTGCGGCAGTGCGGCGAGATCTGTGCCCGTGCACTGGACCAGCGAGGCGTCAGCGGCCAGCACCGCGAGCAGGATGTCGCCAGGTAGCTGGGCGTCCCAGCCGGTGGTGCACAGCAGGCGGTCTTGCGGGGTCAGACCCAGCGCCGTGGCCTGCGCCCGAGCCGCGGCGAGCACAGTCTCGGTGTCCGGGCCCGAGCCGCCGGGCTGAAAGGTGTCGCCGTGCAGCCGGACCTCGCCGGCGAAGTCACGCACTCCCGGAGGCAGTGCCGCGACGCCCATCCCCCACGCGTCGAGTCCCAGCGCGGCCAGTTCGTCAGCCCCCGCGGCGTCGGGGATTCGGTCGACTCCGCAGAGCGCGACAGCCGCCCCGGCGGCCGAGGTGACGACCGTCGCGCCGCACCACCATGCGCCCAACAGCACCCCGGCGGCCTGCCAGTGCGGTGGTAACAGGACCGCGACCGCGTCACCGGGTTGCACGTCCAACTCGTCGCGCAGCCAGTTCGCGGTCTTGGCCGCCCAGTTGGCCAGCGTGGCGCCGGATAGTTCCACGCGGCTGCCGGCGGCGTCGTCGTAGTGGGTGATTCGGGGTCTGGCGGGGTCCGCGCGCAGCAGCGGGCCGAGCGCCTGGTCGGTGATGGTCATCGGCTGTGAAGCTTAACTTCGTGCCGGTGCCCTAGCCCCGCGGCGGTCAGGAGATGCAGGGCACGTTTCCACCCATCATGGTCGGCCGCGGCGGTGGCGGGTTGGGCGGGATCTGGGAGGCGGATGCTGCGGCTGAGGTGCTCTCGCCGCCGGCGAGGTCCGGGATCGTCCGCGCGGCACTGCTGCCATGCGCGGTGTCCACCTGGCCCGGCGATTCGCCGCTGATCCGCCGTCGACCCGGGCCGGAATAGTCCTTGCCGAGGTAGACCCGGACCGTGCCGCCGCCGAGGTCGGCCTCCTCCTCGATCGGCAGGCCACCTAGCGCGTCGGCCACCAGGCGGCCGGCGTCCGCGCTGCCGGTGGGGTAACGCACCACGCTGGCGGCCCGCGCGCGGCTGTTGCCGACAGTGCCTTGGATGAATCCCTGCCCGAGCAGGTGGTCGGAAACCGATTTGGCGAGCCCGGCCACGGTAGCGGCGTTGAACACCTCAACAGTGATCGTCGCCGCCGCCGACGGTGCCGCCGGGGTGCTGGTGGAAGGGTCAACAGCTTGCGCGACGAAGGTACGCACGGCCTCCGGGTCGGCGGTGAGCACCGACCCATCGGTTTCGCTATCGCCGTCGCCGAGCACCGGAACGGTCTCGAATGCGACATTGCCGGCGGTCAGGCCCTGCATGCGGGTAGCGAAATCGAGCACGTCGAAGCCATCGTCGAGTACCAGCGACTGCTGTGCGGCGTTGATCAGCTGGCGGATCCGGCTGGGGTTGGCCAGCGTCCCCGCGGTCAGGATCTTGTTCGCCAGCGAGGCCATGTAGGCCTGCTGGCGCACGATGCGGTCCAGGTCACCCCGGGGCAAGCCGTGCCGCTGCCGGACGAAGGCCAGCGCGTCCGGTCCGGAGATCAGCTGTGGGCCGGCGGGAAAGTTCGCGCCGGAGAACTTGTCATGAACCGGTGCCCGCAGGCATACCGGCACGCCGCCAACGGCATCGGTGAGCAGCGCGAAGCCGAGCAGGTTGATCTCCGCGTAGTGGTCGATGCCCACGCCGGTGAGGACCTTGACCGCCTCCAGTAACTCCTTTCGGCCGGCGGCAGTGGACTCGGCGCGTACCGTCGCCGGATCGGCGCCCTGCGCCACGAGGCGCTCTGCGGTGGCGCTCTTGGCACGGGTGAACGCGGAGTTGAGCTTGTGCTTGCCGTACCCGTCGGGCAGCTCCACATACAGATCCCGGGGAAGGGAGATAGCTACCGCGTGCCGCCCGTCGTTGGGGATGCGCACCAGGATCATGGTGTCGGTGAGCTCGCCCTCGTTGTCGCCGGCGCGCAGCTGGGCCAGCACCTGCCGGGGCAACGGGTTGTCGTGCGCGTCCGTCCGGCTGTCCAGGCCCACCAGCAGGATGTCGGTGGCCTTGTCCGGGGCCGCCGCACCGATCACGTCAGCGGTGGTCAACCCTTGGTGGAGGTCCCGAAACGTGGTCCAGCCGTAGCCTGCAACACAGAGCACCAGTGCCGAGGCCACCGCAACCGCCACCTTGGCGAGCTGTAGCCCCCACCGGGGGTGCCGCCGGGAGGGGGCGCCGGTGCGGCGCCCGCGCGTGGATGCGGTGCCTGCAGCACGGTTGCGTGCGGGCCGGGTCTGCTGAGCTCGGTATCGATCGGCGCCGCGCCGCTGCGAGCCAGGTCGATCGGACCTCCTGCCGGAGTTCGCCGACCGCCCTGGCCTGTCGTCCACGGAATGCCCTCCTGCGACTGGTGTGGCGGCAGTGTCGATTGTGGCGTGGCTGGACCTCAAACTGTGTGGAGCACGGCTGTCTACTCCAGACGTGGGAACCCGTGGTCAGGTTGCCATGGCAAACTCGACCGTCGTCGGTCGCCTACCGCCGGCCGACTGAGGAGGATGCGCCGATGCGGTTACTGGTCACCGGGGGCGCCGGATTCATCGGATCCACATTTGTACGCCGGGTGCTGAAGGGACTGGAACCGACGCTGGCCGGCGCGCAGATCGTGGTATTGGACAAGCTGACCTATGCCGGTAACGAGGCGAACCTCGCTCCGGTCGCGACTCATCCGGCGTTGCACTTCATGAAAGGCGACATCACTGACGAGTCGTTGGTGGCCGACTTGATGGCCGGCATCGATGCGGTGGTGCACTTCGCGGCGGAATCGCATGTGGACCGCTCGATCCTGGGCGCCGATCCGTTCGTGCTGACCAACGTGGTGGGCACCCAGATCCTGCTGCAGGCCGCGCTGGAGGCCGGTGTGCCGCGCTTCGTGCACATTTCCACCGACGAGGTCTACGGGTCGATCGAGTCGGGTTCATGGCGTGAAGACCACGTGCTCGAGCCGAACTCGCCCTACGCGGCGTCCAAGGCGAGTGCCGACCTGCTGGTCCGGGCGTACGCGCGGACCCACGGTATGGATGTGCGGATCACCCGCTGCTCCAACAACTACGGTCCCTACCAATACCCGGAAAAGGTCATCCCGCTGTTCGTCACCAACCTGCTCGACGGGCTGCCGGTGCCGCTGTACGGCGATGGGCTCAACGTGCGGGACTGGTTGCACGTCGACGACCATTGCCGCGCCATCGCCCTGGTGCTCGAGCGGGGCCAGGCAGGCGAGATCTACAACATCGGCGGTGGTACCGAACTGACCAACACCGAACTCACCCGCCTGCTGCTCGATGCTCTGGGTGCAGACTGGTCACAGGTGCAGCTGGTGGCCGATCGCAAAGCCCATGATCGCCGGTATTCGCTGGACTGGACCAAGATCCGGACCCAGCTCGGTTACTCCCCACAGGTGGACTTCGCCCAGGGGTTGGCCGATACGGTGCGCTGGTATGCCGAGCATCGGGCCTGGTGGGAGCCGCTGAAGGCGGCATGAACCGAGATCTGTCGCTGCTCATCACCGGCGCTGGAGGCCAGCTCGGCCGGGATCTGGTGCTCGCGGCCACCCGAGCCGGGATCACCCGGGTTCTCGCGCCGGGCTCGGCTGAGCTTGACATCACCGACCTGGCGGCGGTGTCTGGTCAAGTCGCCGCTGCGGCCGCAGCCACAGCCGCCGGCGGGCGGCTGGTGGTGATCAATGCGGCCGCGTACACGGCGGTGGACGCCGCAGAGGAGCACGGCGCGGCGCGGGCCCACGCCGTCAACGCGCAGGGTCCGGAAAACCTCGCCCGAGCTTGCGCGGCTCATCACGCGCATCTGGTGCAGGTCTCGACCGACTACGTATTCGCGGGGCAGGGTGCCGGGCCCAACCGGGTGGACGGTCCGACGGTGCCGCGCACCGTGTATGGCCAAAGCAAGCTGGCGGGGGAGCGGGCCGTGCTGGGCTCAGCGGCGTCGGTCCATGTGGTGCGTACCGCGTGGCTCTACGGCGCCCATGGCGCCAACTTCGTGCGGACCATGGCACGCCTCGCCGGCGAGCGCCAGACCGTGCGGGTGGTTGCCGATCAGCATGGCAACCCGACGTGGACCGCCGACCTCGCCGACGGTCTGATCGCGCTCGCGCGGTCCGCCGACCGGGTGCCAGCCAGGATCTTGCACTGTGCCAACGCATCGTCCACGACGTGGTTCGAGCTGGCCAGAGCGGTGTTCACCGAGATCGGTGTAGATCCGGAGCGGGTGCAGCCGTGCAGCACCGAGGAGTTTTCCCGTCCGGCGCCGCGCCCGGCCAACTCCGTCCTGGACATAGCCGGGTGGGCCGCCGCCGGCCTGCCCGAGCTGCGGCACTGGCGCGACGCGCTGCACGCCGCGGCCGCCGCGGGGGTGCTCGCCGGCTGCTCAGTGTTTGGCGGCGCGCACCACGCTAGCCGGTAATGTCGCGTGCATCATCATGACGTTGTACGTCTTGTACTGGGTCATGGTGAAGTACAAGTCGGTGCCGTTCGAGTCCGGGTTGAGGAATCCGCCGTAGAGGTCCGGGTACTCGGTGGCAGTGGCCACTGGTATCTCTGCGCTCCAGGGACCGGTTGGCTGCGGGGCGAGTCGTAATACGATGGCCTTGCGTGACTCGTCCAGATACATCATTTCCCAACTGTTGAGCGTCTTGTCGAAGCGGACGGACAGCTCCCCGACCGGCTCCGCCACGATCGGCGTCGCGATCGTGCTGCTGCCGTGTTCCCAGCCCTTGCCGGTCCAGTACTCGTAAGCGGAGTTGTCCAGCAACTGGTCTTCGGGTACCCGGGCCACATGAGCGGCACCGAAACGACCGTTGGGTGTCCCGAAGGCGTAGACGTAACCGTCTCGCTGGGCGTAGGCGATCATCTGGAACGTGTTGTCGAGGCCAGCGCTGTTCGGGCGGCGCGCGCTCGGGGCGTCCGTCCAGTTCTGCCCGCCGTCGTCGGAGTAGGCCACGCCGCTGTAGTTCGTGATCCACTGCCCGGGTTCGGTGAATTTGCGTATCGACATGTAGGCCAGGTAATTGCGGCCATCGATATTGATCCCGCCGGTCGGGATCTTGGTCGTCTCGACGCCTTCCCGCTTGAGCGAGGGCACCAGTTCCTTGGCGTGGCCGGGACGGTCGGTGACGTAGTCGTCGAAGGACATGCCGTCGGCCGGGTTGCGGTCTGAGCTACGGGCCAGCGTGTTCGAACGCCAGTCAATAACGGCTGGTCTGGCGAATCCACTGTCGACGCCGGTCCACTTGGCCCCGAAGGTGTCGCCGAAGGCGGCCAGGATCCGCCCCCGCTCGTCGGTCCACATGATCCCGAGATCGGTTCCTTTGATCTCGTACCGCTCCTCGGTGGCGTTGATGGACTTGGCACCAGTGATGAGGGCTACCGGATTCGCTTGACCAACCGACGTCTGCGCCGACCCCTGTGCCGCCGCGCTGACCGTCACTGCTAACGTTGCTGCGCTCAAGGTGGCGAAGGCTGCCCCAATTCGGGTTCGATGAGCGACCACTGTCTCCCCCTCTGTTCTGAGCGCGCGCGCCATCGCGCGGGCGCAGTCCGGCGCCAGCGTGGTATAACTTTTAGCGACGTCCCCCTCCCCCGAAAGGGAAAAAGCGGCTCTCCCCGCCGCGATCAGTGATAGTGTGCGACTCCTTGTATAGTAACGTTATAGTAACGTTACCACCTCTAGGCCACGTGGGTGAATCCGTCGAGATCGAGCGATAACCCAGCGTGTCCGTTGCCGGTGTCCGGTGTGTCGCGCGCACATGCCCGGTGTGTCGCGCTCTGGTGCCCGGCGTGTCGCCCTCTGGTGGCGCACCGCTGTCCGGGGCGGCCATGCCGCACCAAAGAGTTCTCGCGAGCGCGGCGCTGCACCGGGAGGTCTGCAGCCAGGCCGCGGCGGCGGCACGCCGGCGGTCCCGGTAGTGGGGTCGCGCTCGCCGGGGGGCAGAATCGAGGGCCGTGCCCCCCGCTGACTCCTACGGTCAGGACCTGGCGATCGTCACGGTGACGTACTCGCCAGGCGAAACGCTGGAGACGTTCCTGGATTCGGTCGTCAAGGCCACCAGCCGGCCGCTGCGGGTGCTGCTGGCAGACAACGGGTCCACCGACGGAGCCCCCGAGCGCGCGGCCCGCCGCGATGGAGTGCAGCTACTGCGGATCGGGGAGAACGTCGGATACGGCACTGCTGCGAACCGGGCAGTGGCCGAGTGCGGACCCGAGGTGGGCTGGGTGGTCGTGGCCAACCCGGACATCGAATGGCACCCGGGCAGTCTCGACGAGCTGCTCGCCGCTGCGCAGCGATGGCCCAGAGCGGGCGCATTGGGGCCGCTGATCCGCCAACCGGACGGGCAGGTGTACCCGTCCGCGCGGCTGTTGCCTGCTCTGGGGCGCGGCACCGGGCATGCGGTGCTCGGCCCCCTCTGGCCGGACAACCCCTGGACGGCGGCGTACCGCCAGTCCGGCACTGCCTTGGGCGAACGGGCCGCGGAGTGGTTGTCCGGGTCGTGCCTGCTGCTGCGCCGGGCCGCCTTCGAGTCCGTCGGCGGGTTCGACACCCGCTACTTCATGTACTTCGAAGACGTCGACCTGGGCGACCGGCTGGGCCGCGCCGGATGGCTCAACGTCTACGTGCCCACTGCCGAGGTCACGCACATCGGCGGCCACGCCACCGGCCGAGTCTCCGGCCCGATGCTCGCTGAGCACCACCACAGCACCTACCGCTACCTTGCCGACCGGCACCCAGGCCCGCTGTATGCGCCGCTGCGGCTGGCGCTGCGTGCTGGGCTGGCCACCCGGCTGCAGCTGCTGCGCCGCGCCGACCGGCGCCGGGAGCGATGCTGACGCTGACCGGTGTCGAGGCCGTCGTGCTGGTCGGTGGCTTGGGCACCCGGATGCGGCCGTTGACCCTGTCTGCGCCCAAGCCGATGCTGCCCACCGCGGGCGTGCCCTTGCTCACCCACCTGTTGGGCCGGATCCGCGCTGCTGGGGTGGGGCATGTGGTGCTGGGCACGTCCTATCGGGCCGAGGTGTTCGCGACCCACTTCGGTGACGGGTCGGCATGGGGACTGAAGCTGGACTACGTCGTCGAGGAGGAACCACTGGGCACCGGGGGCGGGATTCGCAATGTCGCTTCCACGCTGACCGAACCCGATGTGCTGGTCTTCAACGGAGATGTGCTGTCCGGTCTGGACCCGGCCGAGGTGGTGCGGACCCACCGCCGGACAGGGGCGGACGTGACGCTGCATCTGGTGCGGGTGCCCGATCCGCGGGCTTTCGGCTGCGTGCCGACCAGCGCAGAGGGCCGGGTACTCGGCTTCCTGGAGAAGACCGACGACCCCCCGACCGACCTGATCAACGCCGGGTGCTACGCGTTTCGCCGGGAGGTCATCGATTCCATCCCGCCGGGGCGCGCGGTGTCCGTGGAGCGCGAGACCTTCCCGGGGTTGCTGGCGTCAGGAGCCCACCTACACGCCCATGTGGATGCTTCGTACTGGCTGGACCTGGGCACCCCGGCCGCCTTCGTCCAGGGTTCCGCCGATCTGGTACGCGGCCTGGCGCCCTCTCCTGCGCTGCCCGGCCCGGTGGGTGAGGCGCTGGTGCTGCCCGGCGCCACCGTGCACGCCGGCGCGCGGGTGGAGGGTGGTTCGGTGGTGGGTGCCGGTGCGGTGGTCCACCGCGGGGCGCAGGTACTCGGGTCGGTATTGATGAACCACGCTCAAGTCGGCCCGGAGTCCGAAGTGCAATCCAGCGTGCTGGGCGCGGGTGCGCAGGTCGGCTCGCACGCGGTGGTCCACGATGCAGTGATCGGCGACGGTGCGGTGGTGGGGGCGCGTTGCGAGCTGCGGGACGGGCTGCGGGTCTGGCCTGGGGTTGTGCTGCCCGACGGGGGTATACGCTTCTCGGCCGATGTCTGAGAGCCGGTCTTGGACGCCGCGGTACCCGCTCGATTTTCGGGCGGTGCTTGCTCCACTGCGCCGCGGCCGGGGCGATCCCACGATGCGGGTGGACGCCGACGGGTCGGTGTGGCGGGCGGGCACTACCCCGGCCGGTGCGGTGACCTTGGTGCTACGTCGCGACTCCCGCGGTGTGGTGCACGCCACCGGATGGGGGCCGGGTGCGGTCTGGGCGCTGGATGGCCTGCCCGCGCTGCTCGGCGCCGATGACGATGACAGTGCCTTTGTGCCCCACCACGCACTGGTGTCCCAGGTCCGGCGCCGGATGCCGGGCCTGCGCCTGGGTGCGACCCACCGGGTCTGGGATGTGCTGGTGCCTGCCGTGCTGGAGCAGAAGGTCACCGGTGTCGAGGCGCGGCGGTCGTGGCGCGAACTGTGCTGGCGTTTCGGGCAACCCGCGCCCGGTCCCGGTGCGCTGCGGGTGCCACCGACTCCGGCGGCGGTGCGCGCCATCCCGGACTGGGAGTGGCACCGCGCCGGGGTGGATCACTCGCGATGCCGGGCGCTGCTGGCGGCGGCTGCGGTGGCGCACCGGCTGGAGGCTGCGGTGGTACTGGCCGGAAAGGCCGGCCGTGACCTGCTGTGCAAGGTTCCTGGTATCGGGATCTGGACGGCTGCCGAGGTGGCACAGCGGGCGTGGGCGGATGCTGACGCGCTGAGCATCGGCGACTACCACATCCCTTCGGTGGTTGGCTACGCGCTCGTAGGGCGAGCTTTAGACGACGCAGGCATGCTCGAAATCCTGGCGCCCTATACGCCGCAGCGGCATCGAGCTGTGCGCTACATCGAGGCATCCGGGTTCCGGCGTCCCCGCTTCGGTCCCCGGTTGCGCCCGCGCGACTACCGCGCGATGTGAGCACCATCAAGCAGTTGGTCACCGATTCATTTGCGTCGACCGAATAGCCGGTGGCCGGTCTGGGCAGCTGCCGAGTCGTCGCGGTGGCGGCCACGGCCGTCCGGCTGAGTCGGAAATGGGATGTCGCGTCGGGGCGAAGCACGCTCGGCTCGGAGCACGGCGGCCTCGCATGAGGCACAACGTCGGCCCGGGGGACAGATCATAGACGCGACATTCACGGTGGCCCCACAAAGGGCTGTGTATCGACCGGCGCCGGCGGATATTCCAATTGCCATATCGTCATCTTTAATGGCATGATCTATATGTTCGAAGCCGCAGGTAAACCACATCAAGAATGGTCCTCGGCTTCTCGCATAACTCATATCCACGAATCCCTTTTTTGCCGACATCGTTCGGTCGCGTAACCGCACATCAGGCTAGAGAGCCATTGCTCTTGGAGCTGTCCAGGTAGTTCAGCAGGGCACCCTCCCGGTTGCGGCGAAGCCAGCGGCACGGGTGACCTTTGCGAACGCCGCCGCCATTGGCCGACGCCTTTCCCTGGTGGAACCTTTTCGTTGCTAGGCAATGCTGCGTTCTTAGGATAACTCTGCGCAACCATTTTGAAAGATAAAATCTAGCACGGACTGGTGCAGGGGTCAATGTACGTGCAATTGCATTCGCAAGAACTACAGACCGGTTACCGAGGAGCGAACTCGCCCGCTACGCCCCGTGTCGGGAAAAGGAGCTCTGTCGCGGCTCCCGAGCTCCGGCGACGCGGGCTCACACTGGGAGCATGGGATGTTGGACAATTCGGCGCAGCGGCCTGCTACGGCTGGCGCTGCTCGCGCTGATCTGGGGATCCAGCTTCGTCTGGATCAAGATCGGGTTGCGCGCCTTCACCCCGATGCAGGTGGTGTTCACGCGAATGCTGCTCGCCACCGCCGTGCTGGGGTTGATCTGCCGGCTGCGCGGCTTGCGGATGCCGCGGGAGCCGGTCGTGTGGGCGCACTTCGCGGTAGCCGCAACCGTCGGGAACGTGGTGCCGTTCTTCCTGATCGGCGTCGGTGAGCTCAGCATCGACTCGGCACTGGCCGGCATCCTCAACGCCACGACTCCGCTGTGGACGGTGACGGTGGCGCTGCTGGTGCGCATGGAGCGCACGATGACCGCGATCCGTGCCGCCGGGCTCGTCCTCGGCTTCGCCGGCGCGTTGGTGATCTTTGCGCCGTGGCGGTCGGCTGGCAGTGTGAGCGGCGCCGCGGCCTGCCTGACCGCCTCACTGCTGTACGGGGTGCTGTTCGTGTACGCCGGCCGGTATCTCACCGGCCGGAATTTGGACGCGACTGTGCTGGCCGCGGGCCAGCTCGGCGCAGCCAGTGTCCTGTCGGCGTGCGCCTTGCCGATCGGTTGGCGGGTCCCGGAGCTGCGGGCGGACGCGCTCGGCAGCGTCATCGTGTTGGGAGTGCTCGGTACCGGCATCGCCTACATCCTGAATTACCGGCTCATCACCGATGACGGCCCTACCGTGGCTTCTACCGTCACCTACCTGATCCCGGTGGTCGCGGTCCTGTTCGGCGTGGCCGTACTCGGCGAGTCACTGAGCCTGCGGGTGCTCGCCGGCATGGTTGTGGTCCTCGCCGGTGTCGGGCTGGTCCGGCGCACCCGCCCGCCAGTGCCCGTCCCGATACCGGAGACGTCCCCGTCGGCTGCAACAACACCCCGACATGGAGACATATCGGGGCAACGACGGGTCCACTGACCCCGATATGTCTCCATGTCGGGGTGGGTACAGCTGAACTAGCGCTACGCAGGGTACAGGGTGTCTCTACAGCCGTATTTTGTCGCGGTATGGCAGGTAACCTGTCGATATGGCTGCTACCAACCCGGACTTCCATAGTACGGAGGTTCGGCCACACCAGATGGTCGAGTGACGATTCCTGCCCAGATCCGCCGCGCAGCGGGGATCGAACCCGGCCACACGTTGGTGGTCTACGTTGAGCACGGCAGGGTGGTGATCGAGGAACGCAGCCATCTGCTTCGGCGGCTGCAAGACGAAGCAATCAAGGCAGCCACCGCATCGGGGCACGTTGGTAGTGCTGTTGACGAGCTGATCGCCGATCGGCGCGCTGAGTCTGCGCGTGAGTACCTGGACAGCAGGGAGCGGCCGGCGTGACCCCGGTGCTGGACGCCAGCGCGGTGCTGGCGTTGCTTTACCGGGAGCCGGGTCATGATCGGGTTGCAGGACTACTCGGCGGTGCCGTGGTGTGCGCGGTGAACTGGGCCGAAGTCGTGCAG
>DASUVX010000208.1:0-10365 GCA_036378735.1 Pseudonocardiaceae bacterium
CGTACCTGTGGTCCTTCACAGCCAGTCATGGCCAACCGCAACCGGTGCTCAACGCGAAGGTGCCGAACTTGGAGGCGAATTCGTCGGTCATCACGGTGCGCCCCCGACGGCCACCCGCAGCAGGACGTCTGCATGACACACGTCGTCGAGCGCGCAGAAGCACGCGAGGTCCCGGCCGGCGAGTTCCTCCCGGATCCGGTCGACGAGATCGGGCGAGTTGCGGAGATGTTCGATGTACAGCTCGACGGCGCATGCCCGGCCGTAGTTGGCGACCGTGAAGGGGTTCACGAGAACTCCCTTATATAGATGTCGGCCTCTATATATAGATGTCGGCGCTATCGATGTCTTATCCTCGTCTTTGACGTCGCCCTGGCTTGTGCGTTGCTGGCGGCTGATGGCCGGATCCCGGCTGATCGGCTACGCGGGTTGGTCCTGCTCGGTGAGCTCGCGCTGGACGGCCGGTTACGTCCGGTCCCGGGAGTGCTGCCGGCTGTACTCGCGGCTCGTCGGGTGGGCATCAACCAGGTGGTGGTACCGACCACCTCTCTAGCCGAGGCGGCATTGGTCGACGGTGTGCAGGTGTACGGCGCGACCTGTCTGAAAGACGTGCTCCACTGGTTGCGTGACCCCGCCGCTGGGCTGATCCGGCCCCACTCACCTCGGCCGGCAGCGACGCCGGTAGTCCCGGATCTTGCCGACGTGCTCGGACAGGGCGACGCTCGCTGGGCGGTGGAAGTCGCCGCCGCAGGCGGCCACCATCTACTGCTGACCGGACCACCGGGGACGGGCAAGACCATGCTGGCCCAGCGGATGGTGGGTTTATTGCCGGCGCTCACCGACACCGAAGCGCTCGAGGTGACTGCGGTGCACTCGGTGGCCGGCCTGCTCGCCACCGATACGCCCCTGATCACGACGCCGCCGTTCGTCGCGCCGCACCACACCAGCTCGGTGGCTGCGCTGGTGGGCGGTGGTTCCGGGTTGGCCAAGCCCGGCGCGGTGAGTCGAGCACACCGTGGGGTGCTGTTCCTTGACGAGGTCGCCGAGTTCGGGCCGCGATCGCTGGAAGCGCTGCGCACCCCGCTGGAGGACGGCGAGGTCCGGTTGGCCCGCCGGGACGGGGTGGTGCGCTACCCGGCGCGCTGCCAGCTCGTGCTGGCGGCCAACCCGTGCCCCTGCGCTCCGCCCGACGAGCGGGACTGCATCTGTGCCCCCTCGGCCCGTAGGCGATATCTGGGCCGCCTGTCGGGGCCACTGCTCGACCGGGTAGATGTGCAGGTGGCGATGCGTCCGGTGAAGGATCTGGGCCGCGCCGACGCGGAACCGGAATGCACCGCGATGGTGCGTGAGCGGGTGCTCCGAGCCCGCGCCGCCGCCCGGTCACGGTGGTCGGGTACCGGTTGGAGCACCAACGCGGAGGTTCCTGGTCCAGTACTGCGGCGGCGCTTCCGGCTGCCCCGCGCGGTGACCGAGCCGATCGAGGCGGCGCTGCATCGGGGTCTGGTGACCGCGCGCGGCGTAGACCGCACGTTGCGATTGGCCTGGACGTTGGCTGACCTCGCGGGGCGGGACCGCCCACTAATCGACGACGTGTCCGCCGCGATGGGGCTGCGTGACCGGAGCGCGGCATGACGCCGGGGCAGCGCGAGTTGCGGCGCGCGCGGGCCTATCTCAGCCGGGTGGCCGAGGCCCCGGCCCCGGCGTTGTCCGAGCTGATCGATGACGTGGGTGCGGTGCGGTCGGCCCGGTTGGTGGCCGCCGGGCAGGTGCCGCATCGGGTGGCTGCAGAGACCGGTGCACGCAGAGGGGACGATCGGGCCGACACGGACCTGTCCGCGATCGCCGCGGTCGGGGGCCGCCTGGTGGTTCCGGAGGACAGCGAGTGGCCGGCCGGGTCGTTCAGCTGCTTCGACACACCGGCTGCGCAAGCCGACGAACGCTGGCGAGCGCCGGTGGCGCTGTGGGTGCGAGGGAGCCGCTTGGATGAGATCAGTGCTCGGGCCGTGGCGGTGGTCGGGGCCAGAGCGGCCACCGGATACGGGGAACACGTGGCCGCCGAGTTCGGCTACGGGCTCGCTGAGCGCGGCCTCGCTGTGGTCTCGGGTGCTGCCTTCGGTATCGACGGTGCCGCGCACCGCGGTGCACTGGCGGCTGAGGGTCTTACCGTCGCCGTGCAGGCCTGCGGGCTGGATCAGTCCTACCCGGCGGGCCATCAGGGACTGCTGGATCGGATCGCTACCGGCGGCGCGGTGGTCAGCGAGTACCCACCGGGTATTCGACCGGCGCGACACCGGTTCCTGGTTCGCAACCGCCTGATTGCCGCCTTGGCGGCCGGCACCGTTGTGGTCGAGGCGGGTGTGCGCAGCGGCGCCCGGCGCACCGCCACCGCCGCAGCCGCGCTGGGCCGGCTCGTGATGGCAGTACCCGGTCCGGTGACGTCGGCGTTGTCCGTCGGCTGCCATCTGTTGATCCGTGAGGAGCATGCGGTGCTGGTGACCCGGGTGGAAGAGGTGGTGGAAGCGGTCGGGCGGATCGGCGAAGACCTCGCGCCGCCGTTGACCACTCCTCGTCGACGAATCGACGGATTGAGCCCGGAGCTGCGTGCTGTGTACGAGGCGCTGCCCGCGCGCGCCTGCCGGCATCCCGAGCAGCTGGTGCACGATTCCGGGGTACCGCTACACCGGGTGCGTTCCGCGTTGCCGTTACTGGAGCTGCAGGGCTTGGTGGGATGCGGAATGAGTGGTTGGCATCGGATCGTTGCCGACGCCCGGCGTGGCGGTGCTTGACGTGGCGCGCTCGGCAGCGCAGCGTGCTGCGGGTGCGCGAGGAGCGACGGGAATCCGACTCGCTGCCGGATGTCCTGGCGGCGTACCGGGAACAGTTCGTGGCCCACCTGGCATCCGTGCGCGGGTTATCCCGGCACACCGTGCGCGCCTACCGTGGCGATGTCACCGCACTGTTGCGGTATGTGTCGGACTCCGGTCGCGGTGATCTTGCAGCGCTGAACCTGCCGCTGCTGCGCGGCTGGTTGGGTGCGCAGTACCGAGCCGGGAACCGGCGCAGCACACTGGCGCGGCGCGCGGCAGCAGCCCGCACCTTCACCGCCTGGGCGACGCGGGCCGGTGTGCTGGGCGACGACCCGGGTCCGCGACTGGTCGCGCCGCGGCCGCGGCGGGCCCTGCCCGCGGTATTGCATCCGGAACAGGCCGCCGCCGCGCTGCACGCCGCGCAACGTGGCGCCGTTGAGGCGGACCCGCTTGCGTTGCGCGATCATGCAGCTGTCGAGTTGCTGTACGCGACCGGGATACGCGTCGCCGAGCTCTGTGGCCTCGATCTTGGCGACCTCGACCAGGAGCGACGCCTCGTCCGGGTACTCGGCAAGGGCGCCAAGGAGCGCGCAGTCCCCTACGGAGTGCCGGCGCAACGAGCTCTGCTCCGCTGGCTCGATGATGGCCGCCCCATGCTTGTGCGTCCGCATTCGGCGGCGGCGTTGTTCCTCGGCGCACGCGGAGGACGGGTCGATCAACGGATCATCCGGGCCGTCGTGCATGACGCGGTCGCTGCGGTGCCGGGCGCACCGGACATCGGTCCGCACGGCCTGCGGCACAGTGCCGCGACTCATCTGCTGGAGGGCGGCGCAGACCTTCGCAGCGTTCAGGAGTTACTCGGTCACGCTACGCTCGCCACCACGCAGCTCTACACGCATGTCACTGTTGAGAGGCTGAAAGCGATCCATGACCGGAGCCACCCCCGTTCCTGAGTATTCCGGGGGTTGTGACCGCATCCTGACCGCTGTCCCCCCCGCCGATGTGGCGGCGTGCAGCTGGACTGCTGACGCCAGGGCTGACGAGGTGGAGGCGGGCATCGTCGCGTTGTGGCAGGCCTATGGGCAGGATCGCGACGCTACCTTGCGCGACCGGCTACTCCTGCACTACGCGCCATTGGTGAAGTACGTGGCCGGCCGGGTCGGCACCGGGTTGCCGTCCCACGTGGACATCGCGGACCTGGTGCAGTCGGGAGTGTTCGGCCTCTGGGACGCCATCGACCGGTTCGAGCCGGAACGGGGCGCGAAGTTCGAGACCTATGCGATGCAACGGATCCGTGGCGCGATCCTGGACGAGTTGCGTGCTCAGGACTGGGTGCCTCGTTCAGTGCGCAGCCGGGCCCGTGAGGTGGAGCGCGCGCTGGAGCGCCTGGAGACCAGATTGCAGCGTTCGGCCTCCGATGCGGAGGTGGCAGCAGAGCTGGGCATCAGCGTTGCCGAACTGCGGGAGCTGTATGCCCAGCTACAGCTGACCAGCGTGGTTGCGTTGGACGAGCTGATGGCCGTCGGTCGCGGGGGCACCTCGATCGCCGAGACGTTGCCCGATGAGACAGCACAAGAACCGGGCGCTTTCCTCGATTCTGTAGAAAGCAGGCGCCTGCTTGCGGAAGCCGTCTCGCAGCTCACCGATCGCGATCGGGTGGTGGTATCGCTTTACTATTTTGAAAATCTCACCCTCGCCGAGATCGGCCGGGTGCTCGGTATCACCGAATCCCGGGTCTGCCAGCTGCACACCAGAGCAGTACTCCGGTTGCGAAGCAAGATGCTGGAAGCCTCCGCCGGCTGACTGCACCGGGCGTAAGTTCCGTCTGACGGTCCGTTGATCGGCAGCAGGCGCACCCGCACCCTTCCGATCAGCCGGCGCGGGTCTAAGTACTCCCGCTCGAAGTCGCCGGGGTCTGGCCCAAGCGTTGGGCTACGAAATACACCCCAGTGCAGGCACGCCGGTACTGGGCAGCCGGTATGCCCGGGCTGCACGGTCCCGATCTGAGCACCCTTGGCGACCCATTGGCCGGCAACGACATTTGCTGCCACCGGTTCGTAGGTGGTGCGCAGATGCCCTTCGTGGCTCACCGACACCACGCCGTGCCCGGCGACCAACCCAGCGAAGACCACCGTGCCCGCGCCGGCGGCGAGCACCGGCGCACCGGCTACCGCAGCTAGGTCAACACCGCGGTGACCTGGTCCGTACCGGAATGCCGGGGGTCGGAAGGTCCGTACCACGGTCGGCGAACCCGCCAGCGGCCAGCCGAACTGCTGCCCTGACGGCCGGCCAACGTGCGGCGAGGTGGCCGATTCGGTGATGGCCGGCGATCCCGCCGACAGCACCGCCACCAGCACGCTGCAGATCAGAATTCGAGACACCCCCGCACCCTGCCCCCGCCCACCCCTCCCGACCCAGCCCTAACCTCCGTCCCTGTGGATAACCCGTCTCCATGTGCACAACTGCGCCCACTCCGCAGTCTGGATGCAGACTGCGGTTATTCCGGGCCCGAAAACAGCGGTCTGCATCCAGACTGCGCCGGCGGTGGGGGTGACGGGGATGGTATGGGGAGCGCGTAGAGTGGGGGAGCGGCCCGCGTGCGGGTCGACTTCGCGCGCCAGCGCTGCGCCCTTCCGGGGCCTCGGCGTCCGGCGGTCCCCGTCGCGGTCGTGATCGCACGGGGTCCGGACGTCGGCCTGGCGCCAGGGCGGCGGTCCACCCGGCCCGTCGCGACAACCGCATGAGCGCGCCGGCGGAAACCGGTGCGCCCGACACATCGAGGTGTGCACGGGCTATGGCCGTCGTCACCATGAAGCAGTTGCTCGACTCCGGCGTGCATTTCGGTCACCAGACCCGCCGCTGGAATCCGAAGATGAAACGCTACATCTTCACCGAGCGCAACGGCATCTACATCATCGACCTGCAGCAAACGCTGACCTACATCGACCGCGCCTACGAGTTCATCAAGCAGACCGTCGCCCACGGCGGTTCGATCCTGTTCGTCGGCACCAAGAAACAGGCTCAGGAAGCGATCGCGCACCAGGCGCAGCGGGTTGGCATGCCATTTGTGAACCACCGCTGGCTGGGTGGCATGCTCACGAATTTCTCCACCGTGCACAAGCGTCTCCAACGTCTCAAGGAACTCGAGGCCATGGAGCAGACCGGCGGTTTTTCCGGGCTGACCAAAAAAGAGATTCTGATGCGGACGCGGGAGAAGGACAAGCTGGAGAAGACCCTGGGCGGTATTCGCGACATGCAGCGCGTGCCCAGCGCGGTGTGGGTGGTGGACACCAAGAAAGAGCAGATCGCCGTCGGCGAGGCCCGCAAGTTAGGCATCCCGGTCGTGGCCATCCTGGACACCAATTGCGACCCGGACGAGGTCGACTACCCCATTCCGGGCAACGACGATGCGATCCGCTCTGCGGCATTGCTTACCCGGGTGGTGGCGGACGCCACTGCCGACGGCCTGATGTCACGGGCCGGGCGCTCCTCTGGAGCCGACGGGACGGACAAGCCGGAGTCCGGGGTCGGCGTCGACGAGCCGCTGGCCGAATGGGAGCAGGAGCTGATGGTCGCGGGTGAGCCTGGTGCCGGCAACGTTGCTCCCGGCAACGCCGCCGAGCGCGAATCCGTAGCGCCGCCAAGCGAAACGATGGTTGCCAATAATGGAGTGTCGCATACCTGAGCAGATCAGCGGCACAACCATTCTCGATCCGATAAACGAACTCCAGGACGGTAGAGCCACGATGGCGAATTACTCCGCCGCCGATGTCAAGCGAATCCGGGACCTGACCGGTTCCGGCATGATGGCCTGCAAGAAGGCACTGGAAGAATCCGACGGCGACTTCGACCGGGCGGTCGAGCTGCTGCGGATCAAGGGCGCCAAGGACGTCGGCAAACGAGCCGAACGCACCACTGCCAACGGGCTGGTGGCCGCCGAGGGCGGCGTGATGATCGAGCTCAACTGCGAAACCGACTTCGTCGCCAAGGGTGCCGATTTTCAACAGCTCGCCAGCCGGATCGTCGCCGAGGCGGTCCGGATCCGCCCCGCCGACGTCGAGGCACTCGCCAGGGCGCCGCTGGGTGACCGCACGGTCGAGGACCTGGTGCAGGAGACGTCGGCCAAGATTGGCGAGAAGTTGCACCTGCGCCGAGTGGTGTCCTTCGACGGCGAGGTGGCTACTTACCTGCACCGCCGCGCCTCCGACCTGCCGCCGGCAGTCGGCGTGCTAGTCGAATACGAGGGCGCATCGTCGGAGACGGCGCGCGCGGTAGCGATGCAGGTCGCGGCCATGAAACCGCGCTTCGTCGCCCGTGAGGACGTGCCCGCTGACGTGCTGGCCGACGAGCGGCGCATCGCCGAGGAAACCGCCCGCCAGGAGGGCAAGCCGGAACAGGCGCTGGCGAGAATCGTCGAAGGCCGCCTCAACGGCTTCTTCAAGGACACCGTGTTGCTGGAGCAGGCGTCGGTGCAGGACTCCAAGAAGACCGTCAAGGCCGTTGTCGACGAGGCAGGTGTAACTGTCCGACGCTTCGCTCGCTTCGAGGTCGGTCAGGCCTGACCCCCGATGAACGCCGGCCGGCTGATGGTTCCGGGATACCGCAGAGTGCTGCTCAAGCTCGGCGGGGAGATGTTCGGCGGCGGGGGAGTAGGGGTAGACCCCGAAGTGGTCAAGGCTGTCGCTCGGCAGATAGCCGACGTCGTTGCCGGCGGGGTGCAGATGGCGGTGGTGATCGGCGGAGGGAACTTCTTCCGCGGCGAGGAGCTGCAACAGGGCGGCATGGAACGTTCCCGCGCCGACTACATGGGAATGCTCGGCACCGTGATGAACTGCTTGGCACTCCAGGATTTCCTGGAACGCGAGCACAAGATCGATACCCGCGTGCAGACAGCCATCACGATGGGCCAGGTCGCCGAACCGTACATCCCCCGCCGGGCCATCCGGCACCTCGAAAAGGGCCGCGTGGTGATCTTCGGTGCCGGCGTGGGGATGCCGTATTTCTCCACCGACACCACCGGCGCTCAACGGGCCCTGGAAATCTGTTGTGAGGTCCTGTTGCTGGGCAAGGCGGTCGATGGGGTCTACACCGCCGACCCCAGAACTGATCCATCGGCCACGATGTTCACTCACATCACCCACCGCGAGGTACTTGAGCGGGGGCTCAAGGTGGCAGATGCGACCGCGTTCAGCCTGTGCATGGACAACAAGCTGCCGATCATCGTGTTCAATTTGCTGACCGAGGGCAATATCGCCCGGGCGGTGCGGGGTGAGCCGATAGGCACCCTCGTCAGCACTGGGTCCCACGGATATCACATGCCCCAAGGACATCAGGGCTAACGGGATATCAGGCTAGTTACTAGGAGCAGCCGTGATCGACGACACCCTCCTCGATGCGGAGGAGAAGATGGAAAAGGCCGTATTGGTGGCCAAGGAGGATCTCGCCACGGTACGTACCGGCCGCGCCAGTCCGGCGATGTTCTCCAAGATCGTCGTGGATTACTACGGTGCTGCCACCCCCTTGATCCAACTGGCCAGCGTGACGGTGCCCGAGGCCCGGATGGCCGTGATCAAGCCCTACGATCCCAGTCAGCTCAAGCCGATGGAAAAGGCGATCCGGGACTCCGACCTCGGGGTGAACCCCACCAATGACGGCCTGATCATCCGGGTGGTCATCCCGCACCTTTCGCAGGAACGCCGCCGCGATCTGGTCAAGGTCGCGCACGCCAAGGGAGAGGACGCCAAAGTCGCCATCCGCAATGTCCGTCGCAAGGCCAAAGAACAACTCGGCCGGATCGGCCGTGACGGGCAGGCCGGCGAAGACGAGGTGACCCGGGCCGAAAAGGAACTCGAGATCGTCACGCACCGGTACGTGGCGCAGGTGGATGAACTCGTCAAGCACAAGGAATCCGAGTTGCTCGAGGTCTGAGTGTCTGCGAGCAGGCTTCCTGAGCAACCCATTCCTGCGGTGGATCCGGCGCAGCGCCCCCGTACCCCGCGAGCGGGCCGAAACCTGTGGGCGGCGATCGTCGTCGGGCTGTCGATGGGCGCGGCGATCCTGGCCGCCTTATACACCGTGCGTCAGGTATTCATCGGCATCGTGGCCGCTACCGTGGCGGTGTCCACCTGGGAGCTGGCCGGAGCCTTGCGCCGGGCCGGGATCAAAGTCTCGCTGCCGCCGGTACTCATCGGTGGGCAAGCGATGGTGTGGTTAGCGTGGCCGTTCGGTCGTGACGGTATCCTCGTCGCGTTCGTGATCACCGCGCTGCTCTGCTTGTTGTGGCGTTTCCCCAAGGGCGCGGCAGGTTACGTCAGGGACGTCACCGCGTCTGTGTTCAGCGCAGCCTATGTCGGTGGGTTCGCCGCGTTCGCGACGTTGCTGGTGGTTCCGGTCGATGGTGCGGCGCGCGCGTCGTGTCTCATGTTCGCCGGGGTGGCTTCGGACGTGGGGGGCTATGCCACCGGCGTGTTGGGCGGGCGGCACCTGATGGCGCCCTCGATCAGTCCCAAGAAGTCATGGGAAGGCTTCATCGGATCATTGGTGGCCGGGACTGTGGCGGGTGCCCTTTCGGTGACCCTGCTGTTGGGTGGCCAGCTGTGGCAGGGTGTGGTCTTCGGGGCGGCGATCGTGTTGACGGCCACTGGGGGAGACCTGGTGGAGTCACTGATCAAACGTGACCTGGGTGTGAAGGACATGGGGACGGTGCTGCCCGGTCATGGCGGGTTGATGGACCGGATGGACTCACTGCTACCGTCGGCGGTGGTGTCTTGGCTGCTGCTGAGCCTGTTCGTGCCGGCCTAGACCTCGCACAATGACTCGGCGAACTGATCGGTCAGTGTTGGCCAGCCCCAATGTCTGGAATTGGCCGGAAATCTACGAGCGGGAGAACGAGGCCGTCGACTCCGATGGGGCGCTGTGGGCAGCACTGGCCGACCTGGTGGACTGGGGCGCAGCCGACGTCGTCGACGTCGGCTGCGGAGACGGGTTTCACCTGCCGCGATTCGCCCAGCGGGCGCGCAGCGTCGCCGGCGTGGAACCGCACCCGCCGTTGCTGTCCCGGGCTCGCCACCGCATTCGCGACTACTCCCACGTCCGGGTCCTCGCCGGCTGCGCGCAACGGTTGCCGCTACCCGACTCCAGCGCCGATCTGGTGCATGCCCGCATCGCCTACTTCTTCGGCCCGGGCTGCGAACCGGGGCTGGCCGAGGCACAACGGGTGCTCCGTCCTGGTGGCAGCCTGGTGATCATCGACCTGGACGGCACCTATTCCCCCTACGGCGAGTGGCTGTGCGCGGCGACGCCCGGCTACCGGCCAGCTGCGGTCGAGGCGTTCTTCGCAGTCCAGGGCTTCCACTGCCGCCGAGTCGACACTGTGTGGCGGTTCCGTGATCGCGGTGCGCTGGAAGACGCGCTGCGCATCGAGTTCCCCCCTACGGTGGCGGCCCGGGCGATCGCGCAGACCCCGGGCCTAACGATCCCGGTCCGCTACCGCCTGCACACCCGGCGCGCGCCTCTCCACCCCGTCGTCCCCGACATGGAGACATATCGGGGTTGGGGGGGG
>DASUVX010000209.1:0-19294 GCA_036378735.1 Pseudonocardiaceae bacterium
TCTGCAGTTTGACCTGCAGTCGCTCCCCGAATCGGGCCTTTTCCAGGATCAAATACCGGTCGATGTTGTTGAGCTCCTCGGCCAGTGTGGTGAACTCTCCGGTGGCGCGGAAGGAGTACCGGGTGAACTCGGCGAACTCCATGAGCAGCTCGCGGGCCTCTTCCGGGTCGGTGCGCACGCAGGACGAGATCGTGGTCAACGCGTTGTAGATGAAGTGCGGCGAGATCTGCGCGCGCAACGCCCGCACCTCGGCATGAGCCAGCCGGGACCGGGACTCGTCGAGTTCGGCCAGCTCGAGCTGGCTGGAGACGTAGCGAGCGACCTCGGCGGTGGCTCGCATCACGCCGGCCGCGGCCGGCCGCTCGCTGACCACCCCGAAGGTCCCGACCACTCCGCCGTCCACCTCCAGCGGGGAGACGATCACTGCCCGGATCATGCAGTCAGCTCGCCCGCAGTCCATCTCCCGCTGGCTGCGCACCTGCTGGCGGCCATTGCTCAGGGCTTCCAGGGCAGCTTCGTTGACCCATTCGGCATGATGCTGCCCATCACCGTCCCACGCCAGCATCACGCTCTCATCGTTGGTCAGCGCGACAGCTGTGCAGTTCAGCAGAGCTCGCAGGTGCGGCGCCGCAGCGGTCGCCGACGATGCCTGCAGGCCGTCGCGCAGCGGCGGTGAGGCCTGCGCCATGGTGATCAGCGCGTTGTAAATGGCTCGGTCGGCGTCGGTGCCGAATTGCCGCCGGCTGCGGGCCCAGTTCAGCAAACCGGCAGCGAGCGCTGCCCCGATAACCAGGGCGAGTGCCGCCACCACCCCGGGGTTGCCGAGCAGGTTCACGACTACATACTCGCGGGCGCGCTGTCAGCTGACAACGTCGCCTCGCCGACCGCGCGCCTGCTCGCCAACGGTCTCATGGCTGAGTGTGCACCTTTGAGCACCCGCGTTGACGGTCTTATGGATGCGTGTGCACCTGTTTTCAGCTCGGCACCCGGTTGGATGTTCGCGGGATGTTCTGCGCCACCCTCGGCCAGTGCACGCCGCGGAGGATCCAACGTGCCGCCGTGTCGGCCGAGTAGCCTGCCCCCATCCAACGGGCCGCCACGACCATGGGATGGTCAGGGCCTGTATCCACCACGTCACGTAGCATCATGGCGAGCCGGAACACCTCGGTATCGCGCGTGACATAGCCGACCAACCGGCGGCTTCGGCTGCGGGGTGGGGAATCGCCCGCGCTGTCCGGACTGACCGGGAACAGCAGTAGGCCGCGCTCCCGGAGCAGGTCGTCGGTGTGACGTTCCGGAGCCGGCTGCTCGGTCGGTATCCCGGAGCAGATCCATTCCACCGGACGGCCCAGCGCCGCGTCGTCGGCCGACCGCAGCTCCACCGTCCATGTCGCACCTACCGAGCGGCACCACGAAGCGGTGAACACATCAGAACCGGGAGTCGCTGGCTCTGCGGAGGCCCGTCGTCGGGAGGGGGACTCGACAGAGCGTATTGGGGAGAGGGACCGAACCACAGGGACAGCGAACTACCCATGAGCCAGCCGCGCGACCGCAGCAGGGGTGAAATTGGCTGCCATTCAGCCGACGGTTCACCCGTTTGGAGTCAGCGGATCAGCCGGGACAGCCTGCGGTCGGCCAGTGGCTTTCCGCCGGTTTGGCAGGTCGGGCAGTACTGGAAGGCGCGGTCCGCGAACGAAACCGCACGCACCGTGTCACCGCAGACCGGGCACGGCAGACCAGCGCGGGCGTGCACGGCCAGACCGGCCCGTTTCTCCGCTTTGAGCCGGGCGGCGTCCTGGCCGACGCAGCGGTCTACCGCGTCGCGCAGCACTCGCTGCAGGGCCTCATGCAGGCAGTTTTGAGCATCGTCGGGCAGCCGCCCGGCGGTTGCATAGGGGGATAGCCGGGCGGCGTGCAGTATCTCGTCGGAATAGGCGTTGCCGATCCCAGCGATCACCGTCTGATCGGTCAGCACCGTCTTGAGCCGCTCGGTGCGCCCACGCAGAACCTCGCCGAGCTGCTCTAGGGACAGCGCCAGAGCGTCCGGACCCAGCCGGCGGATGCCCGGCAGCTGCACCACGCCGGCCGTGTCGGCCAGCACGTACACCGCGAGCCGCTTCTGAGTGCCCGCCTCGGTGAGGTCGAAACCCGCTCCGTTGCCCAGGTGCACCCGCAGCGCGATCGGCCCCTTGCCGGGGCGTGGTGCAGCCGGGACGAGCGCATCCGACCAGCGCAGCCAGCCGGCGCGCGCCAGATGCATGACCAGCGCGGGTCCTTCGGTGTACAACGCGAGGAACTTGCCGTGCCTGCCTGCCCCCGTGACCACCCGCTCGTGCAGCGCGCTTACCGCCGGCTGCACAGTCTTGAGCACCGTGAGAGAGGCGACGTCGACACGCGTCACGATGGCGCCGACGGCGTGCTCGCGCAGGTGATGCGCCAGCGCCTCGACTTCCGGCAGTTCAGGCATGCCTTCCAGTGTTGCGCAGATCTGACCTACTGAACTCGAAGTTCAGGAGTCGCGAAGCGATGCGGCCGACGCAATCCGCGTCAATGGCCCGTGGGGCTCGTTGGGGTAACCCTTCGCCGCAAGGTCATCGACAATCCGGAACATCTCCTCGCGGGCCGGCACCACGCCCCGCACGATGCCTTCCCAGTGCTCACCGTCGGTCTCGCGCGGGTCGGGCGTGTCCGCTGTGATGACCCACGGTCGCTGCAGCGCCCACAACACCGGCAGCAGCAGCAGTACCAACAACAGCAGCAGCACGAACCACGCCGGGATGACCACATCAGTGGGGGTCCAGAACACCACGAACAAGATCAGCACGGTGAGCACGCCCAGCATCGCGACGCCGGACACGTAACCGGCGGCCAGATCGTGCTCGAACTGGTCTGCCATCGCCGGGCGGGTCCAGCTGATCCTGCTGCGGACTGACCAGATGCGCCCGTCAGTGGTCGCCCGTACCACCCGCCTCATGATCAGCCCTTTCGTGACCTGCGGGGCACCCGCACCCGGTCGGTCAGTGCGTGCGCACAAAGCGTCGCACACCCCGATCTCTGGGTGAACGTACCCAGCGTAACGCTGGGTTGGCTGGACGCGGGTGTAATGCTGGCGGGTGATGACGCAACCGCCCTCGTTCACCCGTCGCAAGGAAGATTTCTGCTGCCTACGTTGCGGAACATCGGTGCGCGGTAGCGGCTACACCAACCACTGTCCAAGATGCCTGTGGTCGCGGCACGTCGACGTCAACCCGGGTGACCGGGCCGCCGAGTGTGGCGCAGCGATGGAGCCGGTCGGAGCACTCTGGGAAGGGGGCGAGATCGTCGTGGTGCAGCGATGCCTCGGCTGCGGGCACATCCGGCGCAACCGTGCTGCGGCCAACGACGACCGGGACGCCCTGCTCGCCCTGTTCGGCCGCCCCGTCCCCAACCCACCCCGCTAGCGTCACCACCGATGTGCGGCGTGGCGGCGCTGCGTGGGCCGGTCGACGAAGCCACGGGGGGCACTGCGGTGCTGCGGCCCGGCAGCCTGCCGGACCCGTCGGCCGGTACTGCCGAGCAGACCGAGCGCGATCAGCACCCCCGCGACCGATACCAGTGCTGCGATCATCGCGTTCGCGTCGCTTCCGGCGGTGGCGCGGACCGGAGTGACGTTGACCACCTGGTCGATCGGCTGTGCCGGGCCGGCGGGGGCGACATCTGCCGGTGGTGCGGGCAGTTTGGAGTAGTCGACCAGACCGGTGCGCTCCAGGGCCTCCATGTGCCGGTTGACCAGTGCCGCGGCGTTCGCGGCGAACGCCCGGATCAGCTCGTTCCGGGTACCGGCCCGCACTGCGGTGATGGCCGGCAGCACCTCACCATCGGTGACCCGCAGATGTTGCGCGAACATCCGGTCGTACTTCGAGCCAGACTGCCCGGACAGCTCCTTCAACCAGCTCAGCTGCTGCACAGTCGGCTGGTTGGGCAGCGGCACACCGAGCTTGCCGGCCACCGAGCGCACCTGGTTGTCGAGGTCGCCGTAGTCCGCCGAGATTCGCTTGGCGACGGTGCGTACCTGCGGGTTGCTGCCCTGTTTCTGGGCCTGCTGGCCGCTCGATCCGCCGCACAGTCCAGCTTGGCGAATCATGACCAGCAGATCACGATCCGCGGGCCCCAGCGGACCCCACCGCGTGGGCATCCAGTTGGCGTCCTGGACTTCGGCTTGACTGCGAGGAGCGATGGCGATCGGGTATTGCGAGGTCCCCCAGTACTGGAACACGGCCAGAGTCAGCGCGGCGATCACCGCCAGGGCGACGGCCCATCGAACGAATCGGGGTACCGGGGGGCGCAATGCACGAACCTTTCTCCGCGAAGGCGTCAGCCAATTTGGTCAGACCGGTTTTAGTTGGACAGACAATTAGACGAAGTCGAACTGTTCGGTGTGGATCCGCGGCTGCGGCACCTCCAGCCCGTCGAGCACGGTGAGCACGTCGTCGACCATCGCGGGCGGCCCGCAGAGGTAGTAGTCGAGCTGGTTACGCCGGAACTTGCCGGGTAGCAGTTCGGTGAGCAGGTGCTCGTCGACGCGGCCGGACGGGCCGGCCCAGCTCGGTGGCGGCCGCCGGAGCACTTCGACGACAGTGAGGTCCAGGCGTTGCTGGAGCTGCCTGATCTCACTGCGGAACAACAGCTCCTCGATAGTCGCCGCGATCACCAGCAGCCGGTGCGGACGCCGATCGCGTCGATGCGCCAGCGTCCGCAGCATGCTCATCATCGGGGTGATGCCGACCCCGCCGGCGATCATCACCAGGCCGGTGGTGCGCTGTAGGTCGAGAGTGAAGGCGCCGTGCGGACCGTCCACCCACACCGGGCTACCCGGCCGCAGTAGCCGAAGTTGGCTGGTGAAGTCACCACTGTGACGGATCGTGAACTCGGTCCACAGCCCCAGATGAGCGCTGGAGGCGATGGTGAACGGATGCTCCTCGGACCGGACCGACGGGGACAGGCGCAGCCAGGCGAACTGCCCGGGGGCGAACTCCAGCGCCCGGTAACCCCGCCGCGAACGGCTGCGCCGCGGTTCCAAGACCAGGGTGCTCACCGTGCTGGATTCCGGCCGGATCTCGCGGACCACGTACTCGCGTCCGGCCCCGAAGACCGGCATCCACAGCCACCGGTATCCCAGCACCACGAGCACACCCACTGCCAGGACGGTGAACAAGGCCCGCATCGAGGCGTCCCGTACGAGGTGATTGAGCCACCAGATGTGCAGTGCACTGAGCACCAGCGCGGTGCCGGCGAGCGCCAGATGCGCCCACCGCCACACCTCGTAGCGGTGCCGCAGCCGCCTGCGCAGCACTGTCAGGGCGATCAGCGCACCCAGCGCCACGGTCGCGCCGACCGCCGCGCGAGCACGATTGGGCGCATGCATGACGTCGAACAGCGCCAGGTTGGCGGGTTTGGCGGCCACCACCAAGACGATGTGCAAGCCGACCAGCAGGACGACGGCCAACCCGACGAAGCGGTGGATGCCCAGTACCCCGTCGATGCCGAAGGTGCGAGTCAGCGAGCGCACCCGGGACGGCAGTACCACCGCGCAGACCAGCATCGAGGTGGCGAGCAACCCCATCCCCACGGAGAGCTGGGACAGCAGCGACGAGCCGTCACCGGTCGGCCGAGCTGGCGGCGATCCACCGTGCAGCAGGGGTGCCAGCAGCGCAGGACCGAGCAGCACGGCGAGGAAGGCCGTTGCCCACAGGGTTCGCTCCAGCTGGCGTCGCACGCCACGAACGGTATGGAGAACTGGGTACTTCGCTGGCGCAACCTGAGAGCGTTACCTGCCCGCGGTCGCCCACCCGGCTCTGTGGCGCGACGAACGACCGTCCACTACGCCTAACGGACACCTCCATTAGGCCATTTGTCGGATAGGGCGCTCAACGAAAACCGGTAACCCGATGGATCCGACCAGTCAGCCTGCCGGACATCGATTGGCCACCGCCGCACAGCTAGTCTTGCCGCCGATGCAAATTGATCAACGATCGACGGTGCTAAAACATCCGGTTCTGTTGATGGTCCCGCTGCGCCAGACAACGAGCCGGGTGCTGCAGGCGTTACGGTCCACCGGGTTCGAGACCCGGGTCCTGGACGCCGTCCCGGACGTGCTGGACGCGGCCCGGGCCCGCACGCTGGCCGCGATCGTGCTCGACGTCGCGCTGGCGGGCTCGGACCCGCGGTGTTTCCTGGACGAGTTGCGCAGGGTCGCCCCGCAGCTACCGGTCATCGCGCTGACCTCCCGGGAACATCGCGAGCAGACCGTGTCACTGCTGCGCGGTACCTTGGACGACTACCTCACCACGCCGTTTCCGGTGGAGGAGCTGGTCAGCCGGTTGCGGCTACGAGTTTCCGATCAACTGACCATTGACCGGACGGTGCTGCGCTGCGGTCTGGTCACCGTCGATACCGCGCTCGGGTTGGTCAGCGTCGCCGGCCGGTTGGTGACGCTGTCACCGACCGAATACGCCCTGCTGGTCGCGCTGGCCAGCCGGCCGGGCGAGCCGGTGTCCCAGGACCGGCTCACCACGGAGGTCTGGGGGCAGCGGAAATCGTCGAACCTGGTCGAGGTCTACATCGGATACCTGCGCCGCAAGCTCGGACCCGATCGGATCCGCACCGTGCGCGGGGCCGGCTACGTCCTCGACGGCTAAGCCCCGCGCCCTGCTGCGACGTCCCCTGTTGCGACGTCTCCTGTTGCGACGTCCCCGACATGGAGACATATCGGGGTTTTTGAGGGGTCTTAGACCCCGATATGTCTCCATGTCGGGGAGCAGAGCGGGAGCGCGGCGCTGAGCGGGCGTTCCCAGGCAACTTTGAGGTTTTGTGCAGCTTGCTCGCACGTCGTCCGGCGATAACTAAGCCATGGAGATCAGGGATCCGGTGCTGGACGCACGCGAGGGCGCTGCCCCGCGGTGGTCGGTAGGGCGGACCGCCACGGTGGACGTGGTGGTGCCGGTATACAACGAGGAACGCGCGCTGCCGGGTTGCCTGCAGGTGTTGCGGTCCTACCTCCGTGATCAGTTCCCCTTCGAGTGGACGATCACTGTGGTGGACAATGCCAGCACCGATGGCGTGCTGCAGGTGGCCGGCGAACTCGCCGCGTCCGACGACCGGATACGGGTTCTGCATCTGGATCGCAAGGGACGCGGGCACGCCTTGCGCACCGCCTGGGCCTACAGCGATGCCGACGTGGTGGTGTACCTCGACGTCGACCTGTCCACTTGCCTGGACGCGCTGCTGCCGCTGGTCGTCCCGCTGATCAACGGCCATTCCGACCTCGCGATCGGATCCCGACTCGCGCCCGGGGCGCGCGCCGTGCGCAGCGCCCGCCGTGAGGTGATCTCCCGCGGCTACAACCTGATGATCCGGCTCACCCACCGCGCCCGGTTCTCCGACGCGCAGTGCGGGTTCAAAGCGGCTCGCGCGGAGGTGATTCGCCCGCTGCTGGCCCACGTGCACGACGACGGATGGTTTTTCGACACCGAGCTGTTGCTGCTTGCCGAGCACAACGGGTTGCGGGTGCACGAGGTACCGGTCGACTGGGTGGAGGACGCCGACAGCCGGGTCCGGATATGGTCGACGGCCGTGGGGGACGTTCGGGGGCTGGTGCGGGTGGCTCGGGCCAAGGCCACCGGCGCCGCGCGGGTCGCGGACCTGCCACAACGGCCGGCGCCTCGGTCCGCCCATCCGGACGCGGTACTCGCCGCCCGGGGCGGCGGGTTGCTGTGGCAACTGGCCGCGTTCGGGATGATCGGGCTGGCCTCCACGGTGGCGACCGCCGTGCTGTACGCGCTGTTGCGGTCATGGGCGCCGCCGCTGGTGGCCAACCTGGTCGCGCTGGTAGCGGTGACCCTGCTGAACACCGAGGCGAACCGGCGGCTGACCTTCGCCGGAACAGGCGCTGCCCGGCACGGGGCCCACCTTCGGGGACTGGTCGTGTTCGCGTTGTACTACGCGCTCACTTCAGGCGCCCTGCTGGCGTTACAAGCCACGGTCGCGCACCCGTCCCGCTGGCTAGAAGTCGCCGTACTCCTGGCCGCCTCCGTCGTCGGCACCGCCGCCCGCTTCCTGCTCCTCCGCAAATGGGTCTTCCCGTCATGACCGCTACTGCATCCCCGGAGTCAACCGCATCCAGCGGGCTCAGCGGGGTTATTCGACCCGCTTTTACCCCGCTGAGCCCGCTGAATGCGGTTCGGGGCGTATGTGTACTCGCGGGCGTGCTGTACGGGTGGAGGATTTGGGCGAGTGGGTGGGGCAACCCGTATTACTCGGCTGCGGTGAAGTCGATGTCGGCGAACCTGACCAACTTCGTGTTCGGTTCGTTCGATCCGGTGGGCGTGGTCACCGTGGACAAGCCACCGATGGCGTTCTGGCCGATGGTGGTCTCCGCCGCGATCTTCGGCTACCACGGGTGGTCGCTGCTGCTGCCTCAGGTTGTCGAGGGGGTGGCGGCGGTCTTCCTGCTGCATCGCACGGTGCGGCGCTGGGCCGGCGAGCACGTGGCGCTGCTCGCTGCGTTGATCTTCGCGCTGACCCCGGTGACGGTGGCGATCAACCGGGACACCAACCCCGACACGCTGATGGTGCTGTTGCTGGTAGCCGCGGCGTACGCGTTCACCCGGTCCGTGTCTCCCGGGCTGCAGCCCGGGATCCGACCTGGCCGCGCGACCCGCTGGCTGCTGCTCGCGGCGATGTTCCTCGGCCTGGGCTTCGTCACCAAGATGCTGCAAGCCTGGATCGTGGTTCCGGCCTTCGCGCTGGCTTACCTGGTCGGATCCGCCACGCCGGTACGCCGGCGGGTGCTCGATCTGATCGGCGCCGGGGCGGTGCTGCTGGCCAGCTCGATGTGGTGGGTCGCGCTGGTGAGTTTCTGGCCCGCGCCCAAGCCGTTCATCGGTGGCAGCACCGACGGCTCGGTGCTCAATCTGGTGATCGGCTACAACGGCCTGGGCCGCATCCTCGGCCGGGAAACCGGGCGTGCACTGGTCAGCGGCGCCCGCGGTGGTTTCGGTGGCACCCCGGGCATCACCCGGTTGTTCGGTGCACAGGTCGGCGGTCAGATCAGCTGGCTGCTGCCGTTGAGCCTGCTGATCCTGGTTTCGGTGACGATCGCGGGGATCCGCCAGCGGCGAACCGGGACGCCGGAACGCCGCGCGGGCTGGTTTTTGTGGGGTGGCTGGCTGTTGCTGGTTGGGCTGGTGCTCAGCGTTGCGCGGGGCGGGTTTCACCCGTACTACACGACGGAGATGGCACCGGCGCTGGCCGCGGTGACCGCCGCCGGAGTGGCCGCGATGTGGCGCCGCTACCGCCGGCCGGGCGGTTACCAGTGGCTGCTGTTCCCCGCGGCCGTGGCGCTGACCGCCTTGTGGGCCTGGGCGCTGGTGTCGCGGGATCTGTCCTGGCACGGCTGGCTGCGCTACGCCGTTGCCGGCGTTGCGGTGGTGGCGGTGCTCTTGCTGGTAGCGGGTCGGCTCTGGTCCACGGAACTGGCACGGGCAGCGGGGGTGCTCGGCGTGGTCGCGTTGCTGCTCGCCCCGGGCGTGTGGTCGGCGGCCACCGCGTTCGCCTCCAGTGGTGGGGCGCTGGCGCAGGCCGGCCCGCCCCGCTTCGCATTCGGGCCCGGCAGGTTCGGCCCGGCTCGGCGGGATACGCCCGCGCAGTTCCGCGGTGGCATGGCCGGCGATCTGACCGCTGACCAGCGCAAGATCCTGACTTACGCGGTGGCGAACTCCAGTGGCGCGCCGATCACCCTGGCCGTGCAGGGCGGGGCGAGGGCAGCCGAACCCTTCCTCATCCACAGTGACGCCGCGATCGTCGGGATGGGCGGGTTCAGCGGGCAGGACCCCGCGCCGACCGTCGCCACGCTGGCGCGGTGGGTGCAGCAGGGCCGGCTCCGGTTCGTCCTCGAGGGGGCTCGTGGCATGACTGGCAGGGGCGGCCGGGGCGGGGTATCCGCCCAGCGCACCCAGTGGGTGCAGCAGCACTGCGCCGCCTTAGATCCGGCTGGCTACGGCGGCGCCGGCCGCGCGGGCACGCTGTACGACTGCCAAACCCGTTGATCGCGGTTTGTATGCCAGGCGCGACAAAATCTGTCGTCCTCGGCACCCAAACCGTGATCATGGCGGTGATGCCCGGTGCCGGAGGACAATCGGCGCATGCGCCGCCAGTTGTTCAATGCTGATCATGAGGCTTTCCGGGACAGCGTTCGGGCATTTCTGGCCAAGGAGATGACGCCCCATCTGGAAGCCTGGGAAGCCCAGGGAATCGTGCCCCGAGAGCTGTTCACCACCGCGGGCGCGGGCGGGTTTCTCGGAATGGCGATCCCGGAGGAGTTCGGCGGCGGCGGAGTGTCTGATTTCCGGTTCAATGCGGTACTCGGAGAGGAGATCATGCATGCCGGAGTCGCCGGCGTGGGTCTCGGACTGACCCTGCACAACGACATCTGCCTGCCGTATTTCCTGGACCTGGCCACCGGCGAGCAGCGCAGCCGGTGGCTGCGGGGGATCGCCTCCGGCGAGCTGATCACCGCGATCGCGATGTCCGAGCCGGGGATGGGTTCGGATCTGGCCGGGATGGCCACCACCGCGGTGCGCCGCGCGGACCATTACCTGGTCAACGGGTCGAAGACGTTCGTCAGCAGTGGGATCAACGCCGATCTGGTCATTACCGCGGTGAAGACCGATCCCAAGCAACGGCACAACGGCATCAGTTTGCTCGTCGTCGAACGCGGGATGGACGGCTTCGAGCGCGGCCGTAACCTGGCCAAGCTCGGTCAGCACGCGCAGGACACCGCTGAGCTGTTCTTCCGCGACGTCAAGGTCCCGGTGGCCAACCTGCTCGGCACCGACGGTCGCGGCTTCGCGCACCTGGTGGACCGGCTGCCCCAGGAGCGGTTGTCGATGGCGGTCGCCGCGGTGGCCGCGGCCCGGGCAGCGCTGGATATGACGCTGTCCTACGTCAAGGAGCGCACCGCGTTCGGCGGGCCGATCGGGTCATTCCAGAACACCAGGTTCCGGCTTGCCGAGATGGCCACCGAGATCGATATCGCGCAGACCTTCACCGACCGCTGCATCGAGGCGCTCAACGACAGCGAGCTGACCGCCGCCGACGCCGCCAAGGCGAAGTGGTGGTGCACCGAACTCCAGGGCCGGGTGGTGGACGCCTGCCTGCAGCTGCATGGTGGTTACGGCTACATGCTCGAACATCCCATCAGCCGGGCCTTCGCCGACGCCCGCGTCACCCGGATCTACGGCGGCACCACCGAGATCATGAAAGAAGTGATCGGCCGGTCACTAGGCCTGTGAAGCCGTTGAGATCGCCCATCCTGGGGTACATCACTTGGGGTGAATACGGCGGTCGGATGGTACGTACTTGTCTCCTGCCGCGATGTGTTCAGTGAGCAGTTCAACTCCCCGACCCAATCATGGAGAGGCGGCCCGAGATGACCAGCGACAGCGGTGCGGCGGTTGCCCACGACATGTTCGCGTTGCTGCACGAGGCCGCGGCACCTGTGGTGACCCGGTGGAGCTACTGCGCTGACGATCCGTACGCGGTGACCATCGAGATCCAGACCCGCGGCGATCGATGGGTCGACTGGGTGCTGGCCCGGGAGCTGCTGGTGGATGGGCTGTCCGAGCCCGCCGGCATCGGTGACGTGCGGGTGCGACCGGCCACCATGGGCGAATGGGACGTGACGCTGGTCGAGATCTGTTCGCCAGATGGGCACGCCCTGCTGGAAGTGGACCGCGACCTGCTGAGTCAGTTCGTCCAAGCCACCATCGACCTGGTGCCGCTGGGCGGCGAGGGCATGGTAGTCGACATCGACGCCGAGATCGAGAAGATCACCAGGAGCTGCGCGGACTGAGCCAACAGCGTCGGGACTGTGTATCTGCGAGAATGTAGATCATGCCGGCGTCCAGGAAATACTCTGACGACTTCCGGCGGCAGGCCGTGCGGATGGTGGCCGAGATCAGCGGAGAGGGCGTTGATCAGTCCGACGCGATCGACCGCGTCGCTGACCTGTTGAGCGTGCCCACCAAGTTGTTGCGGCAATGGGTTGATCAAGGGGCGGACCAAGGGATAGACCAAGAGGGAGATCAAGGCGAACCGCAGTCCCAGCCGTTCGACCCCACGGCGATCGACGATCCGTACGAGGCGGGCGTGCAGTTGGTGGAGTTCGGCGCACTCGATGAGGCGCAATCCATGTGGGGCGCTGCGGCCGAGGCCGGCGACACCGAGGCCGCGTTCAACCTCGGTGTGCTGCTGGTGCGGCGGGGTCAACTGGCTGAGGCGGCCAATTGGTGGCGAAAAGCCGCCGACGCCGGCGACTCGGACGCCGCCGCCGGGCTGGGCATGCTGCTGGTGCAGCGCGGGGAACTCAAGGAATCGGAGGTGTTGTGGCGTCGCGCCGCTGAGGCCGGCAACACCGACGCCGCCGCCGGGCTGGGCCGGCTGCTGGTGCAGCGCGGTGACCTCGCCGAGGCGGAAAGCTGGTGGCGTCGCGCCGCTGAGGCCGGTGACACCGAGGCCGCCACCGGGCTGGGCGTACTGCTGGAAAAGCGCGGCGAGCACGAGCAGGCGCAGGCCTGGTGGCGGCGCGCCGCTGAGGCTGGCGACGCCGCTGCCGCCACCGGACTGGGTGTGCTGCTCGTCCGGCGCGGTGACATCGGGGAGGCGGAGTCTTGGTGGCGGCGCGCCGCCGAGGCCGGTGACGCTCCCGCCGCGACGGGGCTGGGCGTGCTGCTGGAACAGCGCGGCGACCTGGCCGGCGCCGAGAACTGGTACCGGAAGGCCGCTGAAGCCGGCAACACCGACGGCGCGAACCACCTCGGCCGCCTGCTGGAGCAGCGCAAGGATCTCGCTGAGGCCGAGATGTGGTACCGCAAAGCGGCTGAGGGGGGCAACACCGCCGCGGCAAACAACCTTGGCCAGCTGCTGGTGCAGCGCGGGGATCTCGCTGGCGCGGAGGTCTGGTGGCGCCGCGCCGCCGAGGCCGGCAACACCGCGACCGCCGCGGGCCTGGGGGTGCTGCTGGAGCGGCGCGGCGATCTTGACGGCGCCACCCGGTGGTACCGCACCGCGGCCGAAGCCGGCAACGTCGTCGCCGCGAGCGGTCTCGGCAGCCTGCTGGAACAGCGCGGCGAACTCGACGAGGCCACCCGCTGGTACCGCACCGCGGCGGAAGCCGGCAACATCACCGCCGCGTTCAACTTCGGTCAGCTGCTGAAACGACGCGGCGATCTCGACGGTGCGGTTCGCTGGTCCCGAGCAGCCGCCGAAGCCGGCAACACCGACGCCGCCAACAATCTGGGTCTGCTGCTCGAAGAGCGCGGCGACCTCGACGAGGCCGTGACCTGGTACCGCACCGCCGCCGAAGCCGGCAACACCACCGCCGCCTACAACCTGGGCTTGTTGCTCAAGCAGCGTGGCGATCTCGACGGTGCGGTGACGTGGTATCGCAGCGCTGCGCGAGCCGGTAACACCAGCGCCGCGAACAACCTCGGTGTCCTGCTGGAGCAGCGCGGCGATCTCGATGCGGCGGAGAGCTGGTACCGCACCGCCGCCGAAGCCGGCAATACCAGTGCTGCATACAACCTCGGCGTCTTGCTGGGACAGCAGCGATCGCACGCCGGCTCATGACGGTTTCCGCTGCGCGCGCCGGCACCGGGAGCGGTACAACGTGGATATGAGCTCGCTGTCCCGGCTCTCGACGTTGATCAACCGGCCAGTCAGCAGCATCCTCGACGCCGCTGGCGCGCTGGTGGACCTGCCACGCCGGGTGGTCACCATGGTGATCGAAGTCGAGAAGACTCTCGCCGCCGTGAACGCCGCCACGCAGCGGGCCGATGCGCTGATCGAGCGTATCGACGGCATCACCACCAAGGCGGAAGGTGCCGTGCGAGCCGCCTCGGACACGGTCGGTGCGGCCGCCACGGCCATCGAGCAGGCCAGCAGTATCACCGCGACTGCCGCTCCACTGCTGGCCAGCTACAGCGAGCCGCTGCGCCGCCTGGAGCCGGCGGTACGCCGGCTGGCGGAGTCGACCGACACCCAAGAGGTCGACGCCCTGGTCAAGCTCATCGACCGGTTACCGCGGCTGGTCAACGCGATGGACGATGACGTGATGCCGCTGCTGGACCGTCTCGACCAGAGCGGACCGGACCTCAACCAGCTGCTGGACAACGTCTCTGATCTCAACCGGATGGCCGGCCGGATACCGAAGGTCTTCCGCCGCCGCCGTGAGGGTGCCACCGACCGAACGTGATAATCGGCGCAGCCGGCGAATGCCGCTGTGATGTGCATCACCGAATGTCCTTGTTTGGTATTCGTGCTGGTGGTCGACCCAATTGTTGAAGCGATTCCGGTAAGGCGCCGTCGGATTTACGATCAGCCATTTCGGCGCTCGTCCGGCCCCCGAGGAAGGCAGCGACAACGATGAACTCGATTGAGCCACGGTTGCCCATGCCACGGCGCGGACTCGAGCCGGGCACGTTCTCGCGCGTCGTTACCCTCCGGGCTGCCATCCCGCCCACTGACCAGCAATCCCACCCTCCCGTCACATCGATCCGGGCGGTCTAGACGTAGCGAACATCGTCTGCGAATCGGCATTGAGGCGACCGGACGGTCGCACCACAGTTCGCTGGGTTCTGCGCTGCTGCGCCCCGCGGCGGTCCACGCCCGGCCATGCCTGAGCTGACTTCGGAATCGAGGGCGGGAAAATGTCGACATCGACATTCGGGCGCCGCTGCGCGCCCCGACATGAGCGCTGGTCGATCGGCACCGGAAAAACGCCGCGGTGAGCGGGCTAACGATCACCGGCGACGCGACCGCGCAAGTCATCGCCGGCGGGTGCGTCCCGCTCCGGCGCCCCGACCTGGATGTGGTCGGCCCGATATCCGGCGACGGTGCCGCTTCGGTGCAGCCGCAGGCGGCAGAGCCCGACGAATACGCGCATCTGGTTCCACTGCAGCGCCGCTATGCCGAACTGGCGCCCGGCGATCCGGCTCGGCGGCGCGGGCGCGATCAGCTGATCAATGGCTACCTACCGGTCGCCGAACACATAGCCCGCCGCTTTGCTGGCCGCGGTGAGCCGCTGGACGACCTGATTCAGGTCGCCACCGTCGGTCTGATCAACGCGGTGGACCGTTTCGAACCCGCCCGCGGCTCGAACTTCTTGTCCTTCGCGGTACCGACGATCACCGGCGAAGTCCGCCGGTACTTCCGTGACCACGGCTGGTCTACGCGAGTGCCCCGCCGGCTCAAGGACCTGAACCTGGCCATCAGGAGCGCCGTGGCGGAGATGTCCCAGCAGTTGGGGCGGGCTCCCCGGCCCAGCGAGCTCGCCGACCGGCTGGGTGTACCGGTCTCTCAGGTGATCGAAGGGCTGCAAGCCGGGGAGGCGTATCGCAGCTCGTCGCTGGATGAGATGCTCGGTTGCGGGGAGGGCACCGCGACGCTGGGTGAGTTCGTCGGTGCCTTGGATGCCGAGCTGGCGCTGATCGACCATCGCGAGACGCTGCGTCCAGTGCTGGCCGAGCTCTCGCCGCGTGACCGCAAGATCCTCATCCTGCGGTTCTTCCACCAGCAGACCCAGACCCAGATCGCCGAACAGGTCGGCATATCGCAGATGCACGTGTCGCGCGTGCTCCGCCAGACGCTGACATACCTCCGGGACCGCATCGGCTCAGATTGATCACACACCGGGGCCGCTGGTGGGATGCTTGTTGGGTGGATCAGCGCATCAGCCTGGTGACGCTTGGCGTGACCGATCTGTCCCGAGCCCGCTCGTTCTACGAGGCGCTCGGCTGGCGCGGTGCCCGGCAGCCCGACGATGAGGTCTGCTTCTTCCAGGCTGGCGGGATGGTCTTCGGCCTGTGGACGGCGCTGGGCGGTCACGGCGCTCCCGGGATCGAGCTGGCCCACAACGTCCGCTCACCGGAGGAGGTCGGCGCCGTACTGGCCGAGGCCGAGCAGGCGGGCGGCACCATCGTGCGGCCTAGCGCCCGCGCGGAGTGGGGCGGTACGACCGGGGCATTCGCCGATCCGGACGGCTACGTCTGGGAGGTTGCCCACAACCCCGGCTGGACACTCGACACCGACGGCGGTGTTCGGATCTAACGGTGCTGTTGGTCGCCCGCTGCGAACCAGAGCGTCAACTGGTCGATGATTTCGTGCAGGGTGTCGTCGGTGGCAGTGCTGATCTGCTGTCCGAAACGCTGGGTGGAAACGGCCCGTACCGCCTCGCACATGGCCCAGCTCGCCCGGTTCAGTCCGCCGTCGTCAGCGACGGGAATGTGGTGCGGGAAGCCTCGTTCGCGAGTGGTCAGCGGAACGACGATGGCTTGGCGGATCGGTAGCGCGTTGAACCGGTTGCCCGACACGACGATGCAGGGTCGGATGCCCCGCTGCTCGTTGGCAACTATGGGATCCAGTTCGACCGACCAGATGTGGCCCTGCCGGACTTTCACTGGTTGTACTCCGGCCACTCCCGCGCGGCGGCGGTATCGGGCTCGCCGGAGCTCACCTCGGCCAGTTCGTCGAGATAGTCCTGCCAGCCAGTCGGATCCTCCTGCCGTATGCGCTCGTAGGCTGCATCGATCTCGGCCCATCGTTGCTCGGCCTCCAGCCGGCGCGATGCGACGTCCAGCAGTGCCCCCATCGTGGTGCCCCGCGCCCGAGCGATGCCGGCGAGGCGATCACGCACCGCTTGGTCAACCTTGATAGTGGTCATCGGCATACCGCTGAGTATACCGAAAAGGCATACTGATCACCGGCTCCGGGCCATGGTGAGTCCGCGCGCCCGTAGCACCCGGCGCTCCACCGGAGCGAAGACGAGCAGTTCGATGGCGACGCCGACCACCAGGATGAGCGCGATGGAGGCGATCACCAGGTCCATCGCGTTCAGTTCCCGCCCGATATTGAGTTGCTGCCCGAGCCCGATGCCCAGCGCGGGCGAGTAGGTGATCAGCTCGGCGGCCATCAGCGAGCGCCACGAGAACGCCCAGCCCTGCTTGAGGCCGGCCAGGTAACCGGGCAGCGCCGCCGGCAGCAGCACATGCCAGATCCGGCCGACCGTACCGAGACCCAGCACCCGGCCTACCTTGTCGAGCAGCGGTGGCACCTGGTCGAACCCGGCGAGTAGCCCGTTGGCGATGGAAGGCACGGCGCCGAGCAGTACCACCGCGTAGATGGCGGCGTCGGACAGGCCGAACCAGATGATCGCCGCCGGGACCCATGCGACCGACGGCAGGCTCTGCAGCCCACTGACGAACGGCCCGAGCGCGGCCCGCAGCCACCGGCTGCGCCACATCGCCAGCCCGAGCACGGTGCCCACCATCAACGACGCCGCGAAGCCCACCGCGCCGCGCGACACGCTGATCGAGACGGCCTCCCAGGCACGACCGTCGCGCACGGTCTGACCGAAGGTGTGGAACACCTCGAGCGGGCTGGGCAACGCGTAGCTCGGCTTGAGCCCGGTGCTGTAGGCGAGCTGCCACAGCGCGATAAAGGCCGCGACCGCGGCGACAGGGGGTAGTACCGATCGCACGAACACCTTTGCAGCACCGGGCCGCGGTGGCAGTGCGGGCGCTTCCAGCGCGTCCAACCCAGCCTCGAAGGCGCGGTGATCGTCGACAGCTGTGGTGATGTCGTCAACGGCCATGGCGGGAGATCTCCGCGCGTAGGTGATGGGTGATCTCGGTGGCCAGCGCGCTGACGCCGGGGGACTCGATCGCTCGCGGTTGGCTCAGCTCGACCTGCCACTCCTGGACGATCCGGCCCGGGCGGGAACTCATCAGCAGCACCCGCTGCCCCAGCCGCACGGCCTCGCGCACATTGTGCGTGACGAACACGATGGACAGCTGCTGCTCCGTCCATAGCCGGACCAGCTCCTCGTGCAGCGCGTCGCGGGTGATCGCGTCGAGCGCGGCGAACGGCTCGTCCATCAGCAGCAGCCGGCTGTCCTGGGCCAGCGCCCGGGCCAGCGCCACCCGCTGGCGCATGCCGCCGGACAGCTCATGTACCCGTTTACGGCCCTGGCCGGCCAGGTTCACCAGGGTGAGCAGCCGCTCGACCTCGGCTGCGCGCTCGCGCCGACCCACTCCCCGGGCCTTGAGCGCCAGCTCGACATTGCCGGCGGCGGTCAACCAGGGCAGCAGCGCAGGTTCCTGGAACATCAGCGCCGGCCGGCCCACCGTGACCTCGATGCTGCCGGACGTGGGAGCGCCGAGACCGGCGATGAGCGACAGCAGGGTGGATTTCCCGCAGCCGGAGGCCCCGAGCAGGCAGACGAACTCACCAGGGGCAACGTCCAGGTCGATCCGGTCCAGCACCGGTGGCCGGTTGGGCTCGAAGACTTGGACGAGTTGGGTGAGTCGCACGCTCGAGGCGGGTAACGGCAGCTTCGGGGGTGCCGGCTTGAGGATCGGGAGAAGTGCCATGTCCGCTAGTCCTTCCCGAGCCCATTGGCCGACACGGTCGGCAGGCCCCGTTGGGTGAGGATCCGGTTGAGGATCGACAGCTCGTAGATGCCGTGCAGATCGACCTGCTTGGTGGCGACCCCGGCGGTCACCGCGTTGGCGGCGCTGCGTTGCAGGGACGTCGCGATCGGGTCGTTGGTCACCGTCAGGTTCTGCCAGGCGCGGTCGACCACGTCCGGCGGCAACGGCTTGCCGGTCAGCGCGTTGATGCCGTCATTGACGGTGGTCTTGGCTTCGGCGGAGTTCTGCGTCGCCCACTGCACCGCGTCGACGTGCCCCCGCAGCAATGCGTCGACCGTTTGCGGGTGCCGCTCCAAAAAGTCGGTGCGCACGATCAGGTGGGTGGTGACGAACTGCCCGCCGGGCCACAGGTCGCGCTCGTTGACCAGCACCTTGCCGCCGGCCTCCAGCACCAACCGGGACGCCCAGGGTTCCGGTATCCAGGCGCCGGCGAGCTTGCCGGATTTGAAAAGTTGCAAGGTGTCAGCGTTGCGCGTGGGCGCGATCGTGACGTCCCCGCCGCCTCGTACGCTATTGCGCAGCCCCTGGCTGCTCAGCCATGCGCGCAGCGCCACATCCTGGGTGTTGCCCAGTTCCGGGCTGGCCACCGTCTTGCCCCGCAGGTCGCCAGCGGTGTTGATGCCCGGACGCGCCACCAGCTGCGCGCCACCGGAAGTGGCTCCGGCGATGATCCGGATAGCTTCGCCATCACTTCTGGCGAACGCGTTGATCGCCGGGTTCGGCCCGAGGTACGCCGCGTCCAGGCTGCCGCCGAACAACGCCTCGACCGC
>DASUVX010000210.1:0-24238 GCA_036378735.1 Pseudonocardiaceae bacterium
CGCCGCCAGCCCTGGTACAGCATGGCGTTGGTCAGGCACACCACGTCGAGGTACTCAGTGGCGTAGAGCAGCATGTCCACGAGGTCCCGTTCGAGGAAGGGCTCGCCGCCGGTGACATACAGCTCGGTGAAGCCTTCCCTGACCGCCTCGTCGACGAGCTCGCGGAACCGGGGCAGGCCCAGTGACCGGCGCCGGGCCTGCGGGGATGAGGCGACGGAGCAGTAGCTGCAGGACAAATTGCAGTGGAAGTTGGGGTAGATCCACAGCCGGGCCGGGAACAGCGCGGAGCCGAATAGCGGCAGCACCGGGATGTCATCCTCCGGGATCTGGGGGGTGGCGCCCCAGGACACTTGCTCGCCGGCGAACGCCGGCATGGCTGACTTGTAGAGCTGGAACCGGCCCCGGGAGCGCTCCGCTGGCGGCACGACTTCCAGGCAGGTGGTCCACCAGCCGGTCTCCACGGTCTGGGTGAACGCCTCCGGGAGCCCCGCGGCGCGCATGGAGGCCGCGTGCGAGCACCAGTCGTAGTCCAGCGCCACCAGCTCCGCGGTGGCTCGCTGAGTTGCTGAGCCGTCGGCGACGTCGAGCAGCGCGTACCAGACATGCTGGCCGCCGTCGTTGGCCGGCCGGCCCAGCACCCCGACGTTGACCACCAGGGTCTTGTCGAAGCGCCTGATCCAGGGCAGCCCGGAGTGCGTGCAGCAGATCACGTCCGCGCCGGATGCCTCGATGCGCAGCTGGTGCAGCTCGTCGGGCAGCGATTCCCACCAGAAGTCGTTGACGGCCAGCGGAGAGCCGTGCACCAGGTGCACTGCTACCCCGTCGACGGTTTCCCGGTGGTCGGTGGGCAAGGTCCGCATCCAGGCCGCGAACTCCGCGGAGGTGTGCCGCCAGGTGTAGTCATAAGCAATCGCGGCGTAGGCGTTGTCTTCGTCGTCGGCGTACCCGCAGCCGCAATCCGGGTCCCCGGCGCCGATGGCCAGCTCGTAGTTACCGGCGATGCACTCGACGCTATGGTCGATCAGCAACGGCCAGATCGCCTCCGGCTCGGCCCCGTATGCGCCGAAATCACCCAGGCACCACAACCGGTCGGCACCACGAGCCTGTGCGTCGGAAATAAAAGCCCGCAATGCGTACGGATTGGAGTAGGTGCCCCCGCACAGCGCCCACCTCGTCATCGAAGTCTTGCTCCCTCGGCTCACCACGTCTCGTGGGTGTTCTTACCCGGTGGGCGAACCGGTTCGCCTCCGATGAGCGAAGGCATGGAATGAGCTGTTAACCGGTTAGCCTAACCGCGCGGCTGTCGACCCTGGTCGGGAAGGACGTTGCCATGCGATTAATCGATGTAGCGCGGCGCTGGGAACGCCGAACCCGGCCGGTCGATCCGGAATACGCAACGGTGCTGCGCCGCCGCTGGGCGCAGCTTCCGGAACACGTCAAGACACCAGGCCAGTTTCTCGGCCGGCATGCGGTCGGCTGTGAGGGCACCCACGGGGTGTTCCCGCGGTGTAACCTGGCCTGCACGCCGTGCTACCACTCCCGCGACGCCAACCGGGTCCGGGTGGACGGGGCGCACACCATCGCCGAGGTTGACAAGCAGATGGCGCTGCTGCGCCGGCTGCGGGGTCCGCGGGCGCATGCCCAGCTCATCGGTGGGGAGGTGACGCTGCTGGACCCGGACGATCACGCCGAGACGCTGCTGACGATGCGCCGGTACGGGCGCGAGCCGATGAGCATGTCCCACGGCGATTTCGACTACGACTACCTGGAGCGGCTGGCGCTAAACAAGCAGGGCCGGCCCCGGCTGAAGCGGATTTCTTTCGCCGGGCACTTCGACATGATGATGTTCGGCCGGCGCGGTATCCCCCGAGCGAGCAACGAACGCGAGCTCAACCCCTACCGGCAGCGGTTCGTCGACATGTTCCGGTGCCTACGCGCCAAGCATGGGGTGCGCTTTTTCCTGGCGCACAACATGACGGTCACCCCGGCGAACATGGGTCAGGTCGCCGACTTGGTGCGGGACTGCCGCGCGATGGGGTTTGGCATGTTCTCCTTCCAGCCCGCCGCCTTCGTGGGCGACAACCGGCGCTGGCATGAGAACTACGAGCAGGTCGGGATGGAGGAGGTCTGGCGGGAGATCGAGAAAGGCGCGGGAACCGCACTGGACTACACCGTGATCCAGCACGGCGACTTGCGCTGCAACCGCGCCGCCTACGGCTTCTACGTGGGCTCCCGGTGGCACCCGTTCCTGTCCGGTGACCCGGGTGATCTCGCTGCCCGGGAGGCGTTCTTCCGCTATTTCGGTGAGACGAACTTCGCCGGAGTGGAACTGCCCGATGTGATCGGCAAGGTGGTGCGCACGATTGTGCACCACCCGGTCGTCGTGGTGATCGCCGCCCAATGGCTCGCCCGGCTCGTGCGCCGGGTGGGCGGCCTGCGAGCACTGCTACGCCACGGTGTGCGGCCGGTGTCGTTCGTGGTGCACCAGTTCATGGACGCGGCTGACGTCGCACCCGCGTGGGAGCTGATGAAACGCGGTGAGAAGGCCACCGACCCGCGGGTCCGCGCCGCCCAGGAGCGGCTGGCGTCTTGCCATTACGCGATGGCGCACCCGGAAAGCGGTGAGCTGGTGCCCGCGTGCGTGCAGCACGGCGTGCTGGATCCGGTCGAGAACATCCAGCTGCGCAAGCTGCTGCCTATCGTCAACAGTCCTGCCACCCGTGCCTCGTGAGCTCGATCGGCCGGTCCCGCTGGCCGGGTTGGTCTTGCCCGACGTGCGCATCGGACACGTCGTGGATCTGGGCGCGTTGCCCGGCACCCATCTGCTCACTGCCATCCGGCACCGGTATTGACTGCCCTGCCAGCAGCACCTGGTGCAGGTGCGCGACCTCGCCGCGGGCTGCCCGGTCGGGCTCGTCGCGTGCGGGTTCAGCCCTCCGGCGGCGCTTGCCGCGCTCGCGGAGTACCTGCGCTGGCCGGGCCTGTTCCTGGCCGATGAGCAGCGCCGGCTCCATGCGTTGCTGGGGATGCGCCGCGCCAGCCTGTGGCAGGTGTACTCGCCGGGAACCCTGGCCCGCTACGCGCTCGCCGCGGCAGGCGGGCACCGTTTGTGGCCGCCGCAGCCGCGGCCGGTAGAGGACACCCGGCAGATGGGCGGCGACGCGCTGGTACACGACGGCATAGTCGTGCGCCGCTGGCTACCCCGCACCCCCGATGACCGCGCGCACCCGGCACGCTTGCTGCACGCAGCCGGCTGCTCCCCCGTTGGTCGCCCTTCAAGTACCGCCAACCCCCCAAAGCGCCGCTCGTAACGACTACCAACCCTGCAGTGATCGGAGGCAACTCGCATGGCGCCCTTCGACTACGACCTCGCGATCATCGGGGCAGGATCAGGAGGGCTGACCGCCGCGCGGCTCGGCCGGTTCTTCGCCAAGCGAGTGGCATTGATCGACAAGGACCGGCTGGGCGGGGATTGCCTGCACTACGGCTGCGTCCCGAGCAAGGCGCTGATCAAGGCATCGCGAGTGGCGCACGAGGCCGCCACCGCACCGCGGTGGGGTCTGTCCGCAGCGCGCAAGGCCACGGATCTTGGCGCAGTCAATGCCCGGGTGCAGCAAGCCATCACCGACGTCGGCAAGCTCGACGATGCCGAGGTGCTCTCCGAACTCGGCGTCGATGTCCTGCTGGGCGGCGCCACCTTTCGCGACCCGCACACGCTGCGGGTAGGCGACCGGGACGTCACCGCCAAGTTCGTCCTGATCGCCTCGGGTAGCCGGCCGGCAGTACCGGAGATCGACGGGCTGGCCGATGTCGGCTACCTCACCAACGAAGACGTCTTCGACCTGCGCGAGCTGCCGGGCCGGCTCGCGGTGATCGGTGGCGGGCCGATCGGCGTGGAACTCGCGCAGGCGTTGCACCGGCTCGGATCCGCGGTGACCCTGGTGCAACGCGGACCCCACCTGATTCAGCGCGACGACGCCGACATGATCGAGATCTTGGAACGCCAGTTCGCCGGCGAGGGCATCGACGTCCGACTCAACACGCGGCCCAACGCAGCGCACCGGGAAGCCGGGGACATCGTGCTCGCCCTTGACACCGAAGACGTACGGGTGGACGCGATCTTGTGCGCCGTGGGCAGGGTGCCCAATCTGGAAGCGCTCAGACTCGACGCCGCCGGCGTCACCACCAACGACCGGGGCATCCGGGTCAACGACCTGCTGCAGACCAGCCAGCCGCACATCTACGCCGTCGGCGACGTGACCGGCGGCCCGGCTTTCACCCACTACGCCGGCCGCCAGGCCGCCCACGCGGTGCGCAATATCTTCGTGCCGATCAGGGCGGCCTTCTCCCCCGGGCACCTGCCGTGGGTGACCTTCACGGACCCGGAGATCGCGCACGTCGGCCGGACCGAAGCGCAGGTACGGGCCAGCGGGGACACCTGCGAGGTCATCCGGTTCCCCTACAGCCACAACGAGCGGGCCGTGACCGAAGCGCAAACCGTCGGCCTGATGAAGTTCCTCATCGACGGCAAGCGGCGCCTGATCGGCGCGCACATCGCCGGGCACTGCGCCGGCGAGATGATCAACGAGCTGACCTTGGCGATGAACAACGATCTCACCGTCGACGCGATCATCTCCTCGATCCACGCCTACCCGACCTACTCCTTCGCCATCCCGATCGCGCTCTACGACTACGTGCTCACCCACAATCCCAGCGCCGCAGCCAAAGTAGGCCGCTTCCTGTCCCGACTCACCTAGCCAAACCGCGATCACGCCGCGCACCGCCAAGGCCGTCCCAAGTCGCGCACCGCGCGGATCGGCCACCGGCCGTGCGCGGCCGGGCAGTCGACCGTCTAATGTGCCCCGCGTGTCCAAGCGAACGCGACGCGACAAGCGTCGTCCTGCGAAGGGACGGCCGGGCCACGGCCGGCCTACTCAGCGGCGTGGCTCACCGGATGAGCCCGACCTGATGGCAGATGTGGCCACCGCGCTGGCCGAGGATCAACCGCTGCTACTGCTGTCCCTGGCCAGCTCGCTGCTCTCAGCGCTTGAACCGCGCCGTCCCAGCCCGTTCGAAGTGACATCCGAGCCGGACCTGCCGAGCCGCGATGAGCTGGTGCGGATCTTCCTCGATGTGGACCTGCTGGAGACTTCCGCGCTGCTCGCGGTGATCGCCGAGCTGTCCGGCGACGACATCACGCGCCGCCGGATCCGCCGGGAGATCGCCGAACGGGCGCACGCACTGCCCGGATGGCTCACCGACCTGCACCGGACCACGGTCGAGCGAGTGGTCGAGATGGTTCACGTGCTCGGCGACGGCGACAACGTCATGATCGGTCTGCGCCTACCAGGCGGTTATCCCTTGTCGATCGTGGTCTACATCGATCACAACATGGGCACGCTGGTCAAAGACGCGTTCGTGGTCCCCGAGCCACTGGATGAGCTGATCGAGCATATGCGTATCGCGGTCGGCGGCGGCCCGGACACCACCTGGGCGGACCTCGCCCCCGCCGACGCCCGCGTACGGATCCGGGATGCGATCGAGCGGGGAGCCATCACGTTCCCGCCGTGCGAGACCGACTCCTGGCCCGCCTGCCGGCCACTCGCCGAGTGGGCCATCGGCATGCTGCCCACGGGTGGCAAGGGCTACCGGCGGCCGAGCTGGGGAACCGACAGGTTGCGCAAACTCACCGACCGTTTCTTCGCCTCCGCGTACGCGGCTGGTCTCGACGATGCCGACCATCGCGCCCTGCTCGAGTCGATTCTGTGGTTCGGCACCGACTATGGACCGGGCGACCCGCTGCGCTGGAGCCCGGTGGCAGTGGAGATCCTGCTCGTCGACTGGATCCCCCGCAAGATCGTGGCCGACGTCGCATACCTGGCCAAGGCGCCTGATCTGCTCCGCGCGTTCATCCGGTTCTGCCACCACGAACGCAAGATCCGGCCAGCGCTCACCGACGAGACCCTCGCCGCAGTCGATGAGTACGAACCCGAATACCAGCAGATCATCGCCTCACCGCGGCCGCAGGGCCCGGCCGCGCTGCTGGCCGCGATGGGCGCGTTGCACCCCGACGGCCCATGGCCCGATTCGGAGACCCAGCTGCCCGGCGTCGGCGAGATCATGCTCGATTCGCTGCGCCGCGCCGTCGGCGGCGAGGATGCCCTGGCGGCACTCGACGACGCCCCGCTGCCCGACGAGCCCTTCGACTGGCAGCCCATCCCGGGTGACATCCACCAGCGGGTGGCTGAAGTACTCGCGCTGCTCGACCGCTGCTGCGACGAGCGGCTGGACCCGGAATATCGCATTGAGTACCGCACGGCGTGCCGGCGGGTGCTGGGCCGCGCCGCCGCCGAGGACCCGGAGATCTTCCGTCGCCGCGGCCGGGCGGAGACCGCCGCCGGAGCGATCTGCTGGATCATCGGGAAGGCCAACGACCTATTCAGCCCGGCAATGCCGGTCAAGGACCTCATGCACTTCTTCGGGATCAGCCAGGGCAGCGTCTCCCAACGCAGCGAGGCTTTCCTGCGGGCCATCGGAGTCGATCCAGCCGACCGGTTCGGGAGCATGGATCTCGGCTCCCCCGACTACCTCACCTCGGCCCGCCGTACGGAGATCATCACGTTACGGGATCACTACCGGGCGATGGTTTGACGTCATCCGGATCGGTAGTAGTTTTCGACCTCTTGGGCAACGGTTGCGTCATCGTGCCCCGCCCAGTTGAGCAGGGTGCCGCGGTCCGGCAGCGGCATCGCGGCCAACTCATAGGCCGACACTGCAACCGACCCGGTCAGGCACCGGTACAGCCGGTCGAAGGCAGCCGAATTCAGTAACGACATCAACAGCCGGGCGGTGAGCGGGGACTGCGGATCGAGGCACGTCAGTACGTTGACGTGGTTCTCCACGACGACCCGGCCGCCCCACTGCGCAAGGGAGCCTGCGTCGAGTTCCGCCGCGAGCAGGCGCCGTGGTTGTTCCGGCGCGGTCGTGCGCGCGACCAGCAGCGCGGGACGGTCCAGGACGAGTGCACGATCGTCGCCTGGGCGCAACGCAAGCCACCGCTGCGGCTGACGGATTCGCGCACGCCGGAGCCTGCCGCCCGCCAGATCAGCCGCCCACACGATGTTGACGCTGCCGTCACGGCGGCGGCCGGAGATACGGTCCTTGGCGCGGTTCCACACCAGCGGTCCGGTGCTGACCCTCCAGCCGTAGTCGGGCAGCCGGGCATGAAGGGTCGCGGCACGGCGTACCAGCGGCACGTCGGACGCCTCACGCGGCAGCGGCCAGGGCAAATCGGGCCGCGCCGGTGGGCGCGCCGAACCGATGCGCGCCCAGGCCGGCTGCCCATTCGCGGTAAGGGCGGCGCAGCGAAGCTCACCCGGCGCCGCGCCGCACACGAAACTGGCCAGCACCGTTTCCTGGAGGACGCCGGTGGAGAAAACATCGGTGCGCTCACGGACATAGGTGACCTGGTCCAGCGGAGCATTGGCTGCGAGGTGGGCTCGCAGCCGCTGGAAGTAGCAGCCGCCCAACCACCCTGCCGGCACCAGCGCCGCGAGTACCCCACCAGGTTTGAGCTGCGCAGTTCCGGCGGCCATGAACAACGCGTACCGGTTGGCGTGGCCGTACACGGCATGTGCCCAGCGCAGCCGCTCGTGATCGTCGAGCCGGATGCGGCCATACGGCGGGTTCATCAGCACCGCGGCCGCCCCGGGTGCACGCGGCGCCAAGCCGTCAGCGACGTGCAGCAGCGCCGGCAGCGGGCCCGGGTGCTGCTGCCGCGCTACGAGCAGCTGCGCCCATCGGGGCAGTAGGACCGAGGCCAGCGCGACGTTGCCCAACCACACCGCCGCCCCGTCCAGATCACAACCCGCGACCGCGCTGGAAACTTCGTCGAGCCCAGTGCAGGCGCCAAGCCACGATCGCAGGGGCGGCAACAGCAGCGCACCTGCTCCGCAAGCGGGGTCGAACACCAGCCCGTCGACCCGGCCGCCGGCGGTGGCCTGAGCCTGCTCCCACAACGCCGTGGCCAGCGCGGCCGGGGTGTAGTGGCGGCCGGTGTAACTGCGCACGGACGGCTCGAGGGCGGTCACGTACGCATCGCCGAGCTGCTCAGGTGTCGCGTCGAGCAGATCCATCCGCGGCGCAGTACCTGGCAGTTCGATGGGCGGTTGAGCAGCGACGGCCTGTTCAACGTTGAGGCAGGCGCCGTGCAGCCCTACCTCCGCCGCCCGGCGGGCCCACCACACGGGCACGGTGGCAAGTACGGCGACAGCGCCGTCCGGGATGGTGCCGCAAGCTGGGGTCAACGGTCCCCGGCGATCGCGGTTCGGGCTGGTCGACACCTCTAGCCGCCCGCCATAGCCCCCACGACGAGGTAGGGTTGCGCCCCGGTTGCGACCGCGTGCGGCAGCGGGGTGTCCGGCGCCTCGTGAGATAAGTCCTGCTCGCAGGCGAAAAGCCGCACGAACGCCCGGCGTTGATGGGTGGCGTGGTCGCGGATCGCCCCGCGCAGCACCGGGAACCGGTCCTCTAGCGCGTCGAGGACCGAGCGCTGCGTGACCAGACCGGCAACCTGCAGGGTAACCTCACCCTCAACGCGCGCCAGCGCGCGCAAGTGCGCCGGGAGCACGACGCGGATCATGGCAGCGTCTGCGCTTCGACCGACAGCACGGCAGGCAGGTCGCGGACGATGGGCGCCCAGTTATTTCCCGCGTCGGCCGATGCGTAAAGCTGGCCACCGGTCGTCCCGAAATAGACCCCGCACGGGTCGAGGGAATCGACGGCCATCGCGTCGCGCAAGACATTGACGTAGCAGTCACGCTGCGGCAGTCCGCTGGTGAGTGGCTCCCATTGGTGGCCACCTGTGCGGCTGCGGTAGACGCGCAATTTCCCCTCCGGCGGGTAATGTTCCGAGTCGCTTGCGATTGGAATGACGTAAATAGTGTCCGGCTCATGCGCATGCACGTCGGTGACGAATCCAAAGTCGGTTGGTAAATCACCACTGATTTCCTGCCACGACTCGCCGGCGTCATCGGTGCGCATGACATCCCAGTGTTTCTGCATGAACAACACGTCCGGGCGTGATGGGTGCATCGCCAGCCGGTGCACGCAGTGGCCGACCTCGGCGGTCGGATCCGGGATTTGTTCAGAACGCAGACCACGGTTGGCCGGGTGCCACGTTTTGCCGGCGTCATCGGTACGGAACACCCCGGCGGCCGAGATGGCGACGAAGATCCGTCCGGCATCGGTCGGGTGCACCACGATGGTGTGCAGGCACATCCCCCCGGCACCCGGCTGCCAGGAGGATCCCGAGTCATGATCGCGCAGCCCGGAAAGTTCCTGCCAGGTGTGCCCGCCGTCGACCGTGCGGAACAGGGCGGCGTCCTCCACCCCGGCGTACACGGTGTCCGGGTCGGTCAGCGACGGTTCGAGATGCCAGACGCGGGCGAACTCCCATGGATGCGGCGTGCCGTCATACCACTGGTGGGTGCCGGGAACGCCGTCGTAGGCGAACTCGTTACCGACCGGCTGCCAGGTCGCGCCACCGTCGTCGGAGCGCTGGATCAACTGCCCGAACCAGGCACTGGATTGGGACGCATACAGCCGAGCCGGCTCCGCGGGGGATCCCGCAACGTGGTAGATCTCCCAACCGCCGAAGTGCGGTCCGCTCACGCTCCATCGCTGGCGCTTCCCGTCCGAGGTCAGCACGAATGCGCCCTTGCGGGTACCCACCAGTAGCCGTACCCGGCTCATCTGAACTCCTTTCGACCACCTGCACCTGCAGCTGACGACCGGTACGACGATCGTCGAGGCACGAATTCATCGGCCGGCGTAGCATCGGCTGCCGTGCCCGTCCATCCGAGTGCCGTCGGCAGCAGCGAAATCTCCTCGGACGACCTGGAGCAGCACCGCCGGGAACTTACCGGCTACTGCTACCGGATGCTCGGCTCTTTTTTCGAGGCCGAGGACGCGGTGCAGGAGACGATGGTGCGGGCCTGGCGGGGGCTCGAGGCATTCGAGGGCCGGTCTGCGGTGCGTTCGTGGTTGTACCGCATCGCCACCAATGTGTGCCTCGACCTGCTGCGCGGGCGCCAGCGCCGGGCCCTACCGGTGGACCTGGGGCCGTCCTCGACGGCGGATTCCTTCCATGGCACGACGCTTCCCGAGCACGCCTGGGTGCAGCCCGTGCCCGATGCCCGCGTCCTGCCCGGCGACGGCGACCCGGCCGAGTTGGCGGTGTCGAAGGAGAGCGTCCGGCTGGCGTTCGTCACCGCACTCCAACACCTTCCACCCAGGCAGCGAGCGGTGCTGATCCTGCGCGAGGTGCTGCGTTGGCAGGCCACCGAGGTGGCCGAGCTGCTGGCGACCAGCGTGGCTTCAGTCAACAGTGGGCTGCAGCGGGCCCGGGCCACTCTGGCAACCCGCGATGTTTCGCATCCGCCCGCGGTGGACGCCGAGCAGCGCGCGCTGCTCGCTCGGTACGTCGACGCCTTCGAGCGCTACGACATCACCTCGCTGGTAACGCTGCTGCACGATGACGCTGTCATGTCGATGCCGCCCTACGACTTCTGGTTGCGCGGGCCGGTCGAGATGGGCCGGTGGTTCCTTGGTGAAGGCCGCGGATGCCGTGGGTCGCGTCTGGTGCCCACAGCGGCGAACGGTTGCGCCGCTTTCGGTTCCTACCGCCCGGACGGCCAGGGCGGTCACCAACCGTGGGCCCTGCAAGTCATCGAGGTCTCAGGCGACCGGATCGTCGGGCATCACAACTTCCTCGACACCGCGCTGTTCGCCGCCTTCGGCCTGCCCACGCGTCTGGAACCGTAGGCCGGGGGACGGGCTCACCAGCTCGCCGAGGCCGGCCAGGTCCAGCAGCTCCACCAGCTCCGGGCAGGCACCCCGCAGGCGAATCGAACAACGCAGGCGTCGAGCAGCGAGTTGCCACCGTGCCAGCTGCTCCACGACGACGAGGTCTGCACGATCCCATTGCGCCAGCGGCCAGCCGGCCAGCTCGACGTCGCCGCGGACGAGCACCAGCACAGCGCCGACGTCTGGCCGCCGCATACCTGTTTCGACGACGGCACGCGCTGGAACTCACCGGCTGCCGTACCCGCTGTGCATAAGTTGCATATGCATCCATGTGACCATCGGTGGGTGCCTTGGGAGGTGCTTAAGCATCCATATGACCGTTTGAGGCCTCGGCGGCGGTCGCCGAGATGGTCTGAGTCGCCCGTCGCGAGGCTCGTCCGCATGCCGCATACCCACGCCGCGCTTGTCGCCTTGACCGCGGCCGCCGGCTTGCTGAGCTGTTCCGCCACGGCACCACCGGCCGCCGATCAGGCCGGCAATCATCTCTCTCTACTGGCCCTGACCGATGTCGCCGCACAGCGCGTACTACTCGGGGACACCGTAGCTGCAGCAAAATGGGGCACTGCCGCATCCATCGACGACCCGGTGCGAGAGCACGCCGTGCTCGACGCAGCGGCCGCCAAGGCGACACAGCTAGGCGTCGATCCGACGTTCGCACGGGCGGTGTTCGCCGATCAGATCGAGGCGAACAAGGCCGTCCAAAACGGGCTCTACTCCCAGTGGCGCGCGTACCCGGACCGGGCGCCGACCACCCGGCCCGACCTAGCACAGGTCCGGCCGATCCTGGATCGCATTACCGATCAGCTACTCGTCGACCTGAAGATCACTGCGCAGATCAGGACCCAACCTTCCTGCGCCGGGCAGCTGACTTCGGCACGGCACCATGTCGAACACACCCGGCAGCTCGACCCTTTGCATGAAGACGCCCTGATCCGCGCGCTCAACTCGGTGTGCCGCGAAAGGCCGCGGTAGGAAACCCTCATGCGCCGGGCCGTGTCATCCGTAGGATTTCAGGTATGTGCCGCAATATCCGTCCACTGCACAACTTCGACCCGCCGGCGACGCAGGACGAGGTGTACAGCGCGGCGTTGCAGTATGTGCGCAAGATCAGCGGGTCCACCAAGCCATCTCGCGCAAACGCAGAAGCGTTCCAGCGGGCGGTCGATGCGGTCGCCGACGTCTCGAAGCGGCTGCTGAACGAGCTGGTGACCACCGCGCCACCGAAAGATCGCGAAACCGAAGCCGCCAAAACCCGTGCCCGCGCCGCCACCCGCGCCCGCGTCTAACGACCCCGACATGGAGACATATCGGGGTTTCAGAGGGGTCGACGACCCCGATATGTCTCCATGTCGGGGTCACAGATCAGTGCAAGAGGGGGGGCCAGGCGAGGACTGAGTCGACGGCGATTGCGACGAACAGTATTGCCAGATAGGTATTCGAGAGGTGGAACAGGCGCATCGGGTTGACCGCCAGACCGCGCCGTACGGCAGCGTGCAGGCGGTGGGCCCTCGTCACGAACCAACCACCGGCGAGCACCGCCACCGCTGCGTAGATCCAGCTGGTGGCCGGCATCAGCAGCAGGCTCCAGGCCACCATCAGCCAGCTGAACAGCACGATCCGGCGCGCCACCGACAGCGGGGATGCCACCGCAGGCAGCATTGGTACCCCCACCCGCTGGTAGTCCTCGCGGAATTTCATGGCCAGCGCCCAGGTATGCGGCGGCGTCCAGAAGAAGATCACCCCGAACATCACCAGCGCCGGCCAACTCACCGTGCCGGTGACCGCAGACCAGCCGATCACCACCGGCATGCATCCGGCGGCGCCACCCCAGATGATGTTCTGCGCGGTTCGGCGTTTGAGCAGCAAGGTGTAGCCGAAGACGTAGAACAGGATTGTCGCCATCGCCAGCAACGCGGACAGCAGGTTGGTGGTGGCCCACAACCAGCCGAACGCCGCGACCCCCAGCCCGATCCCGAAGATCAGTGCATGGCGCACCGGCACCTCATGGGTGACCAGCGGCCGGGTTCGGGTCCGTTTCATCTGGGCGTCGATGTCGGCATCGATGACACAGTTCAGCGTGTTCGCGCTGCCGGCAGCCATGCTGCCGCCGATTAGCGTGGCCGCGATCAGCCACAGCGACGGCACTCCGCGGGCGGCGAGCAACATCGCGGGGATGGTGGTGACCAGCAGCAGCTCGATGACTCGCGGCTTGGTCAGGGCGAGGTAGCCGCGTAGCACGCCGACACGCCGGCGAATAGGCGATGCGCTGGGAGCCGTAACGGTACTAGTCACTGCGTTCCCAAATTCTGGGACGCTGCGCTCACGCTTGCTCCTCCCGACCGCCGAATCCGGGCTCGCAGGCGTGGACGCCCCTCCGGCGGGTACTCCCGTACTCACGATGGTAACTGCGGAGTACGCACGTTCCCCCTCGGGGCCGCTCTGCTGGGGGAGATCACAGCTGGTCCCACCTCGCTAGGGTAGGTATGGACGAGAGATCGAGCCGGAGCACATCAGCCTCGCGGCGCCGAACGAGTACAGTCAGGAGCACGAGCGTGTCCGTCATCGACGATCTGACCCAGCTCACCACCCCCCGCGTTCCCGACGACTGGGCCGAGGTGGACACCCGCGCGGTGGACACCATCCGGGTGCTCGCTGCCGAGGCTGTACAGCGCGCCGGCAGCGGCCACCCGGGCACCGCGATGAGCCTCGCCCCGCTGGCATACAGCCTGTTCCAGCGGGTATTACGGCACGATCCCACCGATCCGTCCTGGACCGGCCGGGACCGGTTCGTGCTCTCCGCCGGCCACTCCAGTCTGACGCTGTATCTGCAGCTGTTCCTGTCCGGCTACGGGCTGGAACTGGAGGACATCGAACAGCTGCGTACCTGGGGTTCCAAGACGCCCGGCCATCCCGAGTACGGGCACACCATCGGCGTGGAGATCACTACCGGCCCGCTGGGGCAGGGACTGGGCGCCGCGGTCGGGATGGCCATGGCCGCTCGCCGGGAACGCGGCCTGTTCGATCCGGAGACCCCTCTGGGTGAAAGTCCCTTCGATCACTTCATCTATGTCATCGCCTCCGACGGCGATATCCAGGAAGGCGTCACGTCCGAGGCGAGCTCCCTGGCCGGCACCCAGGAGCTCGGCAATCTCGTGGTGGTCTACGACGCCAACGAGATCTCCATCGAGGACGACACCAAGATCGCGCTGTCGGAGAACACCGCCGCTCGCTATGAGGCTTACGGCTGGCATGTTCAGACCGTTCACGGCGGCGAGGACGTCGTCGCGATCCTGGAAGCGCTTGATGCGGCCAAGGCCGAGACCGGTCGACCCTCGCTCATCGTGCTGCGCACCGTGATCGGCTGGCCGGCACCGAACAAGATGAACACCGGTGACGCGCATGGCTCGGCGTTGGGCGATGACGAGGTGGCCGCGGTGAAACAGGCGCTGGGCTTCGACCCGCAGCAATCCTTCGTGGTGGATCCGGGATTGCTTGAGCACACCCGGCAGGTCATTGCCCGCGGCCAGCAGGCGCACGCGCAGTGGCAGAAGTCCTTCGATTCCTGGCGGCAGGCCAACCCGTCCGGGGCCGCGCTGTTCGACCGCCTGATCCGCCGGGAACTACCCGCCGGCTGGGCGGAGAAGCTGCCCACCTGGCAGCCCGACGCGAAAGGCATTGCGACTCGCAAGGCGTCCGGGGAAGTGATCTCGGCCGTCGGCGATGCGCTCCCGGAGCTGTGGGGCGGTTCTGCCGACCTCGGGGGCAGCAACAACACCACCATCAAGGGTGCCGACTCGTTCGGCCCCGAGAAGACTTCCACGAAGAAATGGACCGCCCACCCGTACGGGCGCACCCTGCACTTCGGGGTGCGTGAGCATGCCATGGGCACGATCCTCAACGGAATTGCCCTGCACGGGCCGACCCGGCCCTACGGCGGCACGTTCCTGATCTTCAGCGACTACATGCGACCAGCAGTGCGGCTGGCGGCATTGATGAAGACGCCGACCATATACATCTGGACCCACGACTCCATCGGCCTGGGCGAGGACGGCCCCACCCACCAGCCCGTGGAGCACCTCGCCGCGCTGCGCGCCATCCCCGGGTTGGACGTGGTCCGCCCGGCGGATGCCAACGAGACCGCGGCGGCGTGGAAGGCGCTGCTGGAGAAGGGCACCCGGCCGACCGGGCTGGCGCTGACCCGGCAGGGCGTGCCGGTGCTGGAGGGCACCGATGCCACCGGCGTGGCTCGCGGTGGTTACGTGCTGTCCGACACCGCAACCGAGGTGGGCGGCGGGTGGCCGGACGTGCTGCTCATCGCCACCGGGTCAGAGGTGCAGTACGCCGTCACCGCTCAGCAGATGCTGGCGGACGAGGGCATCGGAAGCCGGGTGGTCTCCATGCCGTGCGTGGAATGGTTCGACGAGCAGGAAGAGGGCTACCGCGATCAGGTACTACCGCCGACGGTGAAGGCCCGGGTGGCCGTCGAAGCCGGCATAGCGATGCCCTGGCATCGCTTCGTCGGTGATCATGGCGAAGTGATCTCGCTAGAGCATTTCGGCGCTTCTGCCGACTGGCAGACGCTGTTCCGGGAATTCGGCTTCACCGGCGAAGCGGTGGCCGCTGCGGCCCGCCGTAGCCTGGAAAGCGTCAAGCGCATGGAGCAATAGACCGCCGCGGGAGGTACCCCTGTGAGCACAAACGATGCCCTGCAAGCGCTGTCCGAGACGGGCGTGTCGATCTGGCTGGATGACCTGTCCCGGCAACGGATTACCTCGGGCAATCTGGCCGACCTGATCACCAATCGGCACGTAGTCGGGGTGACCAGCAATCCGACGATCTTCGCCCATGCGCTGGAGCATGCGGAAGACTATGACGAGCAGGTCAGGGCGCTGGCCGCCCGCGGCGCCTCGGTCGAGGAGACCGTGCGGGAGATCACCGTCGCGGACGTCCAGCTGGCCTGTGACGTGTTCAGCGGAACCTGGGAGACGACCGGCGGGTTGGACGGCCGGGTGTCGCTGGAGGTCGATCCCCGGCTGGCGCATGACGCCGACGCCACGCTCGCCCAGGCCGCCGAGCTGTGGAAGACGGTGGATCGACCCAATCTGATGATCAAGATTCCGGCGACAGCAGAAGGCCTGCCGGCCATCACCGGCGCGCTGGCCGACGGCATCAGCATCAACGTGACGTTGGTCTTCTCGGTGCAGCGTTACCGCGAGGTGATGGCGGCGTTCTTCGCGGGTCTGGAGCAGGCCGGTGCCAACGGCCATGACCTGACCTCGATCGCGTCGGTCGCGTCGTTCTTCGTCAGCCGGGTGGATACCGAGGTGGACAAGCGGTTAGACGCGATCGGCACCGAGCGGGCGCTGGCGCTGCGCGGGCAGGCCGCAGTAGCCAACGCTCGGCTGGCGTATGCGGCCTACCAGCAGGAGTTCGCGACGCCGCGATGGGCGCGCCTGCATGACGCCGGGGCACGGCCGCAACGCCCGCTGTGGGCGTCGACCGGGGTGAAGAACCCGGCCTACCCGGACACCAAGTATGTCACCGAACTGATCGTGCCCGGGGTGGTCAACACCATGCCGGAGAACACCATGCTGGCTTTCGCCGACCATGGTGAGGTGCTCGGCGACCAGGTGTCGGGCACAGCCGGGCAGGCCCAGCGAGTCTTCGATGAGCTGGCCGAGGTCGGCATCGATGTCGCCGACGTGTTCGCCGTCCTCGAGCGCGAGGGCGCGGAAAAGTTCGAGGCGTCCTGGTCCGAGCTGGCCGAGACGGTCGCCGGACAACTGGCCCAGGCCGATCCGTCGACGGCCGGCTGAGCCGGCGATGCCAGAACTCGACGTCGACGTTCTCGCCGCTGGTCTGGCGAGCGCGGCGGAATCATGGGTGGACAAGCTCGTCGCTGAGCGGGTGGCATCGGCGCTGGCCAATCAGGATCCCACGCTGTGGGGTGCGCAGGCGCAGCCCGAGGCCGCCCGCCGGCTCGCCTGGGTGCGGCTGCCGAGCAGTAGCCGCCCGTTGCTGGCCACCATCGATGCATTGCGGGCGCAGCTGCATGCCGACGGCATCGACCGGGTGGTGCTGGCTGGGATGGGTGGCTCGTCATTGGCCCCCGAGGTGATCTGCGCCACTGACCGGGTCGCGCTGACTGTGCTGGACACCACCGACCCCGGCCAGGTAGCCGACGCACTGGCCGGGGATCTGGCCCGCACCGTTCTCGTGGCCTCGTCCAAGTCGGGGTCCACAGTGGAGACCGACAGCCATCGGCGGATCTTTGCCGCCGCCTTCGCCGCAGCTGGGCTGGACCCGGCGGCGCACATCGTGGTGGTCACCGACCCGGGCTCGCAGCTGCAGCAGATCGCCGAGGCGGAGGGTTACCGTGCAATGATCACCGCCGATCCGGACGTGGGTGGTCGCTACTCGGCGCTGACCGCCTTCGGTCTGGTGCCAGCCGGGCTGGCCGGGGCGGACATCGCGCGGCTGCTGGACCAGGCAGCTGAGCTGGCCCCGCTGCTAGCAGTGGACGACCCGGCGAACCCGGCATTGCGACTGGCCGCCGCGCTGGGCGCCGGGCATGCTGCGGGCGCGGAGAAAGTCGTGCTCGCCGATAGTGGCTCGGGGATTGTCGGTTTTGCGGACTGGGCCGAGCAGCTCATCGCCGAGTCCACCGGGAAGGAAGGCACTGGGCTGCTTCCGGTGGTGGTGGGCAATCCCGCCGCGCCGGGTTTCGCCGACGCCGGCCCGGACGCGACCACGGTGGTGCTCGGCCCGGCTGTGCCGGTGGCCGCAGTCGCTGTCCGTGGCACGCTCGGCGGCCAGATGTTGCTATGGGAGCACGCCATCGCGGTGGCCGGACGGCTGCTGGGAATCAACCCGTTCGATCAACCCGACGTGGAAGCCGCCAAGGTCGCGGCCCGCAAGCAGCTCAAAGGTGCCGAGGAAGCCGCGCCCCGGTTCGTCGACGGTGAGGTGGAGGTGCACCCCGTCGGGGATTGGCTGCCCGCGGGCATCAGCACTCTCAGCGACGCGCTGCGAGCCTTGGTCGCGGCCACCCCGCAGCACGGCTACCTGTCCGTGCAGGCTTACCTGGATCGCATCGCCGACGCCTCCGCCGCCCTGTTGCGCGACGAGCTCGCCCGCCGTACCCGGCTACAAACCACCTTCGGCTGGGGGCCGCGTTTCCTGCACTCAACTGGCCAGTACCACAAAGGTGGCCACCAGAACGGGTCGTTCCTGCAGTTGACCGGCGCGGTGGACAAAGACATCCCGGTGCCGGGTACCGACTTCTCCCTCGGACAACTACAACGGGCGCAAGCTTTGGGTGACGCCCAGGTGCTGGCCGCGCACGGCCGTCCGGTGCTTCGGCTGTACCTGCGCGACCGGCCGGCCGGGTTGGTTGCCCTGGTGCACGCGCTGCAGGAGCTCGGATGACCGTGGCGCATCGGATCAATCCGCTGGTGGACAGCCGGGATAAGCGGCTGCCGAGGATCGCCGGGCCGTGCGGTGTGGTGATCTTCGGAGTGACCGGCGACCTGTCCCGCAAAAAGCTGATGCCGGCGTTCTACGACCTGGCCAACCGGGGACTGCTGCCGCCCGGTTTCGCATTGGTCGGGTTCGCCCGCCGGGACTGGGCCGACGAGAACTTCGCTGAGCTGGTCCACGACGCGGTACGGGCGCATGCCCGGACGCCGTTCCGGGAGGAGGTCTGGGCCCGGCTGTCCGAGGGCATCCGGTTCGTGCCCGGCAGCTTCGACGACGACGCAGCCTTCGACGGCCTCGCGAGTGTGATCGATGACCTTGATAAGGAACGCGGCACCGGTGGCAACCACGCCTTTTATCTGTCCATCCCGCCCGCGATGTTCCCCGTGGTCCTCAAGCAGCTCGCCCGCACCGGATTGGCCGCCCAAGACGGCGACCAGTGGCGCCGGGTGGTGATTGAAAAACCGTTCGGGCACGATCTGCGCAGCGCCCGGGAACTCAATGAAATAGTCAACGATGTCTTTCCCGAAGAATCGGTGTATCGCATCGACCATTACCTCGGCAAGGAGACCGTGCAGAATATTCTCGCACTGCGTTTCGCCAACCAGCTTTATGAGCCGATCTGGAACAGCCATTACGTGGATCACGTGCAGATCACCATGGCCGAAGATATCGGGCTGGCCGGCCGGGCCGGCTACTACGACGGTATCGGGGCGGCCCGGGACGTCATCCAGAACCACCTGATCCAGCTGCTCGCCCTGACCGCGATGGAGGAGCCGCTGTCGTTCTCCCCCGAGTCCTTACGTGGCGAGAAGATCAAGGTGCTTTCGGCCGTCAAACTGGTGGAGCCGTTGGACGAGACCACCGCGCGGGGCCAGTACACGGCTGGTTGGCAGGGCAACACGAAGGTGGTCGGGGTACTCGAGGAGGGCGGCTTCCGCCCTGACTCCACTACCGAGACATTCGCCGCGATCACGCTGGCGGTGGACACCCGGCGATGGGCCGGCGTGCCCTTCTTCCTGCGCACCGGCAAGCGGCTGGGTCGGCGGGTCACCGAGATCGCGGTGGTCTTCAAGCGGGCGCCGCATCTGCCGTTCGAAGCGACCATGACCGAGGAGCTTGGGCAGAACGCCCTGGTGATCCGGGTCCAGCCGGACGAGGGGGTCACCATCCGGTTCGGCTCGAAGGTGCCTGGCACCACGATGGAGGTGCGCGGCGTCACGATGGACTTCCGTTACGGCACAGCCTTCACCGAATCCTCGCCGGAGGCGTACGAGCGTCTGCTGCTGGACATGCTGCGCGGTGAGCCGTCGTTGTTTCCGGTCAATGCGGAGGTGGAGCTGTCCTGGGGAATCCTTGATCCGGCGCTGGAGCACTGGGCCAAGCAGGGCCGGCCCGAGCCCTACCCGGCAGGCACCTGGGGACCGCCGTCGGCGGATGACATGATCGCCCGGACCGGCCGGACCTGGCGACGTCCGTGATGACGAGGTCTGCCTGCTGACATGCGGTGCGTCGTGTTCGGCGCCACCGGCTATATCGGTGGCCGACTCGTTCCCGCACTGCTGGGCGCCAGCCATCAGGTGCGGGTGATGGCGCGCACTCCCGGCAAGCTCGACGAGGTGCCGTGGCGGGATCGGGTTGAGATCGTTCACGGTGACGTCACCGATGTCGCCAGCGTCCGAGGTGCGATGGCCGGCCAGGACGTCGTCTACTACCTGGTGCATTCGCTCAACCGGGGTGACTTCGTCGATGTCGACCGCCGGGCCGCCCACGTGGTCGCCGAGGCGGCTCGCGCTGCCGGGGTGGCCCGCCTGGTGTACCTGGGCGGCATAACCCCAGACACTGGGCGCCTGTCGGACCACCTGGCCTCACGGGCCGAGGTAGGGCAGATCCTGCTCGACTCCGGTGTGCCTGCCATCGTGTTGCGGGCGGCAGTGATCCTCGGGTCCGGGTCGGCCAGCTTCGAGATGCTGCGCTACCTCACCGAACGGCTCCCGGCGATGGTCACACCACGCTGGGTACACAACCGCATCCAGCCCATCGCCGTGCGCGACGTGCTGCACTACCTGACGCACGCAGCCGCACTACCACTGTCGGTCAACCGGGCTTTCGACATCGGCGGCCCTGATGTGCTGACCTACCTGGAGATGATGCGCCGCTACGCCGTGGTGGCCAACCTGCCGCGCCGCGTGGTGGTGCCGGTGCCGGTGCTGACCCCGTGGCTGTCGGCGCAATGGGTGAACCTGGTCACCCCGGTACCGCGCAGCATCGCCGTGCCCTTGATCGAGTCGCTGGTGCACGAAGTCGTCTGCCACGATCGCGACATCGCCGGCTACATTCCGGACCCGGAGGGTGGTCTGACGCACTACGAGCACGCCGTTGAGCTCGCACTGATGCACACCCGCCGCGCCGAGGTGCCCACCCGCTGGTCGGACGCTTCCTGGCCGGGAGCGCCGTCGGATCCGCTGCCCACCGACCCTGCCTGGTCCGGCGGTTCGCTCTACCAGGACATCCGAGAGCATCGCTGCGCCGCCGATCCGCACACTCTCTGGGACGTCATCGAAGCCATCGGCGGAGAGCACGGTTGGTACTCTTTTCCCCTGGCGTGGTCGGTGCGCGGCTGGATCGACCGGCTCGTCGGGGGCGTCGGGTTGCGCCGCGGCCGGCGCGACCCGCACCGGCTGCACGCCGGCGAGGCGCTGGATTGGTGGCGCGTGGAGTACCTCGACCGGCCCCGGCTGCTGCGGCTGCGTGCCGAGATGCGCCTACCCGGCCGCGCCTGGCTGGAACTCGAGGTAGTCCCGGACGGTGACCACGGCGCGCGCTACCGGCAGCGGGCGCTGTTCACCCCCCATGGGTTGGCCGGACATCTGTACTGGCAAGGCATCGCACCCTTCCACGGCATCGTCTTCGGCGGCATGGCGCGCAATATCACCGGCGCCGCAGAGCGATCACCTGGCACCGGCACATGAGCGTGGCAATCGCTTTGTTCACCCGTGATCTGCGGGTGCGCGACAATCCAGTGCTGCACGCCGCCTGCCGCGCCGCCACGGAGGTGGTGCCGCTGTTCGTGCTCGACCCGTGGATCTTGCGAAGCGGCGGGATGTCGGCCAACCGGGCGGCGTTCCTCGCCGACGCGCTGGCGGACCTGGACACCCACCTGCGCAAGCTCGGCGGGCGCCTGGTGGTGCGCTCTGGCGACGTCAGCAAGGAGGTCGAGCGCATCGTCGCAGATCTCGGGGCCGGCGAGGTGCATCTCGCCGCCGACGTCAGCGGCTACAGCCACCGCCGCGAGAAGGCCCTGCGCAAACGTCTCACCGCACACGGCTGCCGGGTGCGAATCCACGCCACCACGATCACCGTGGTGGAACCCGGCGCGATCACACCCTCGGGGGCAGCGGCCCACTTCGCGGTGTTCACCCCCTACTACCGGCGTTGGCTGCAAGTGCAGCGCCGCGGCTTGCTCGACGCTCCCCGCCGGATCATGGTGCCGGCCGTTGCCACCGACCCCCTGCCCAGCGCCGGCGAGCTGTGCGCAGGTCCGCGGTCACCGAAGCTGCCGCACGGTGGTGAAGCAGCTGGGCTACGCACCTTGCGCGACTGGCTCGCGGGACCGGTCGCTCATTACCAGCAGACGCACGACGATCTCGGCGCCGACGGCACCTCCCGGCTGTCTCCCTACCTGCACTTCGGCTGTATCTCACCCACTGAGGCGGTCCAAGCCACCGATGGCGCCACGCCCGGCAGCGAGGCCTACATCCGGCAACTGGCGTGGCGGGACTTCCACCACCAGGTGCTCGCCGCACGTCCCGACGCCGCCACCGCCGACTACCGCACCCGGCACGACCGGTGGCGCCATGACGAACAAGCCGCCCAAGCCTGGCGGGACGGCCGCACCGGCTACCCGGTCGTCGACGCAGGGATGCGGCAACTCCGTGCGGAGGGCTGGATGCACAATCGGGCCCGGCTCATCACTGCCAGCTTCCTGACCAAGACGCTGTATCTGGACTGGCGCATCGGTGCCCGGCACTTCTTCGACCTGCTGATAGACGCCGACGTCGCCAACAACCAGCTCAACTGGCAGTGGGTCGCCGGCACCGGCACCGACACCCGGCCCAACCGTGTCCTCAACCCATTGCGGCAGGCCCAGCGGTACGACCCCACCGGTGACTATGTCCGCCGGTACCTGCCTGAGCTGCAAGATGTCGCCGGACCGGCGGTACATCAACCCTGGAAGCTGGACGCACACCGCCGGGCGCTGCTGGACTATCCCGACCCCATCATCGATCTTCACGATGGCGCAGAGCGCTTCCACGCCGCCCGGAACAAAAGCAATGATCATTGAGGTCATCTGACAGATACCCTATACCGGTATATTGTATGCGGGTAGGGACAGGTCTGCCTTGACATCCTCGCCCGGGTCTGTGCGGTCATCCGGTACCACCATGGAGGGGGCGCAGCGGTGAGCGTGCTGAGCGCTATCGGGAACAGCCTGTATGAGGCCTTCTCGATGTTCTGGGAAACACTGTGGGCGCTGGTGCTCGGTTTCGGGATGTCCGGCGCGGTGCAGGCTTTCGTCTCCCGCGGCCAGATGCAACGTGTCCTGGGAGACCACCGGCCGAGCACGGTCGGCAAGGCGGGATTCCTGGGGACGGTGTCCTCGTCGTGTTCCTACGCGGCGGCGGCGCTGGCCAAGTCACTGTTTGCCCGCGGCGCGGATTTCACTTCGGCGATGGTGTTCATGTTCGCGTCCACCAACCTGGTTGTAGAGCTGGGCATCGTGCTGTGGCTACTGCTGGGCTGGCAGTTCGCGCTGGCGGAGTTCGTCGGCGGAGCCATCATGATTGTGTTGCTGGCGGTGGTGCTTCCCCGGGTGATTCCGGCGAGTTGGATGGAGACCGCACGGATCCGGCTCAATACTGCGACAGCTGACTCAGACGCGCACGCCCACCCCGGCCAACCCGCCGATCGCAATGGCCAGGCACGCCGGCCGCTGGGCGTGCGGATCCGCAGCCTGGCGGGCTGGTCAGACGCCGCCGGCTACACGATCAGCGACGTCACCATGCTGCGTAGTGAACTACTGATCGGGTTTCTCGCCGCCGGGTTCGCCACCGTGCTGGTTCCGACCTGGGTTTGGCAGTCGCTGTTTCTCACCGGTCACGGCTTCGCCTCCAGCGTGGAGAACGTCGCCCTGGGTCCGCTGCTGGCGATCCTGGCTTTCGTCTGCTCGATCGGGAACATTCCGCTGGGCGCGGCACTGTGGGTCGGCGGGATCTCCTTCGGCGGGGTGATCTCCTTCATCTTCGCCGACCTGATCACGCTGCCGCTGCTGTTCATCTACCGTCGCTACTACGGCACCCGCCTTACCCTCCGGCTGCTCGCGGTCTTCTGGGCCGTGATGAGCGCTGCCGGGCTCGCCACTGAGTACCTGTTCAGCGCGGCCGGGCTGGTGCCCACCACACGCCCGCAACTGGTGGCGATGGAGGGCGTGCACTGGGATTACACCACCATCCTCAACATCCTCGCCTTGATCGCTTTCGCCGCCCTGTACGGGCTCTACCGCAACCGCGAACGTTTCGGTGGCGGCGCCGGCTACGCCAAGGATCCCGTCTGCGGCATGCAGGTCTACAAAACGGCCGCACCAATCTCCGCCCTCCACGACGGGCGGACCTATTTCTTTTGCTCCGACCGCTGCGGGCAGCGATTCCACACTTTCACCGCCGGGCAGGAGAAAGCGCGGGTCACCGATGCACAAACACCGCGGTCATAACCGGCGCGCTGATTGGCGTTTGATTACTCGCGGATTCGGATAAGGTCCGGTGTGGGTGTGGAGGGGATCGCGGCGCGCTGGTCCGCCGAGCCAGGGTGGCGGTGAAATTGCGGAATGCCATCGGTC
>DASUVX010000211.1:0-11787 GCA_036378735.1 Pseudonocardiaceae bacterium
CGACCACTGGCCGTCGTCAAGTCGTACTCACCCTCGCTGTCCAGCACCACGAGACCTCGCTCGGCGGCGAGAATCAGACGTTCACCCTCGATAGGCCGACGAGAGAACCGCGCCATGTCAAACACGACCACACCACCCGTCGCGCCAGCTTCCAGCCGAGACATAAGCCGTTCCCAGTCAGGACGCCTCACGCGTGGATTCCACGCCGAGCGCCCGCTGTCGATGTGCACCTCGCCAACCTGCGCTCCGCGTTCCTCGACCCTGGCCCTGCAGTCCTCGACCTGGCCCTCGGTCGAGCGTTGCCGATCATCACCAAGCCGCGACACACGCGCGTAGATGTCCAGGTTGAGCGTCACCAGGTTCCCCTCGCCTTGGAGCTACTAATTGTAGCTTGGCCCCGGAGGAGTTGGCGATCCAGCTGCCGCGGCGCAGGAAAAACGGCCGCTGCGGGGTGATGGTGATAGGTACCGTGTCGCCGGGCAGCAGGCCGGCGACGTCGACCCAACCGCCGTGCTCCGGTGCGGTGTAGGTGGTGACGAAGAACGACCCGCCGCCGAGCAGGCTGCGGGACAAGTCCTTCAAGATGCCACCCTGCGCCTTGGATTCGAGTTGGACGCCGGCGCTGTGCGCGATCATGGCGCCGCCCTCCACCCGCAACGGCTCGCCTGGCGCGAGATAGCAGCGGGCGACGGTGAACGACGGGTTGTGCCGTAACTCGACCTTCATGGGCACCGACCCTAGCGGCTGGCCGCTCCTGGACATCGGACACCGCCCGGATGCCCGCCGTCACCCGCCGCAGCGGTTCGTCCGCCGCAACGGGCCGGCAGCCGTGGCGGTTCGTCCACCGCACGGGCCGGCCGTCGCAGCGGGCCGGCAGCGCTGCGCGTTGGTAGCGGTTAGCGGTAGCCGCGGTGGGGGTTGGCTGTACTTGAAGAGCCACCAACTCGGTCGGTGAGGCCGTGCTCGATGGCGTAGCGGGCCAGCTCTACGCGGTTGTGCAGCTGGAGTTTGCGCAGCGCGGACTGTATGTGATTTTCCACGGTCCGGTGGCTGATCACCAGCGCGTCGGCGATCTGCCGGGCGGTGCGCCCGGTGGCCACCTGGCGCAGCACCTCGGTCTCCCGCTCGGTCAGCGTCGGCGCATCGGCTCGCGGTTCCCGGGCCATCCGGCGGTACTCTCCGAGCACCAGGCCGGCCAACCCGGGCGTGAACACCGCGTCCCCCTCGGCAGTCCGGCGCACCGCATCGACGAGCTCCTCCACCGACGCCGATTTGACCAGGTAACCCGACGCGCCGGCCTGCACCGCCGCCAGCACGTCGGCATGCACACCGGAGGCGGACAGCACCAGCACCCGGATGTCCGGCCAGCTGTCGATGATGCGGCGGGTGGTTTCCGCGCCGGACGGGCTAGACGGCTCCTCGGAGCCGAAGTTGAGATCCATCAGCACCACATCCGGGCGGGCCGCTGGGATGATTCGTAACGCCGCCGCGCCGTCGACCGCGGTAGCCACGTCGAAGCCGCGCTCGCCGAGATCGCGGGCCACTCCGGAGCGCCAGATCGGGTGGTCGTCGACCACCATCACCCGGATCGTCACCGCAGCGTGCTGTGCCTGAGATGGGCCAGCCGGATCTCCCATTCGGTGCCCGGGCCGGTACCCAGGGAGAGGGTGCCCCCCAGATCGGCCACCCGGCCGCGGATCGACCGTGACACGCCCATCCTGCCACCACTCTCGGCTTCGACGAGCTGGCCGGTTTCGACGCCCGGACCGTTGTCCCGGACGGTGAGCACCACCTCCGCACCGAGATCCTCGACCAGTACCCACGATCTCGCCTCCAGGCCACCGTGCCGGGCAGTGTTGGCCAGCGCTTCTCGCACCACGGCGATCAGCTCCTCGACGTCGCCGACGGGCAATATCACCGCGGTCCCGGGCACCGACACCTCGACCCGTGGGCTGGCCAGCGACTGGAGCGCAGCGGCCAAGTCTTGCTCACCGGTTGGGTCGGGTGGGGTCGCCGAGAACAGGGAGCGCAGTGCGATCTCCTGCTCGCCGGCCAGCCGGGCCAGCTCACCGGCTTCCCCGCCGAGCTGGCCGCCCCGGCTGCGCACCCGAGCCAGCACCTGCACCACGCTGTCGTGGATCGATCGGGCCAGCCGTTCTCGTTCAGCGGTAGCGGCCTCGGCGCGCGCCGCCCGCCGGAGCTGCTCGGTGGCCCGGCGGGCGGCGGTCGCGGCCATGCCCAGCACGAATCCGGTCCCGATCAGTAGCAGCGCGTCGCAGGCCAGGTCGGTGGTGATGGCGCCGCGCAGCCAGAATTCCATCCCGGCGACGGCGACGCCGGACAGCGCGCCGGCAAGCCGGCCGGCGTGCACCGCGGCGGCGACCACCGGCCCGCACGCCCACACCGTGGGCAGCAGCGGGGCGCGCTGGGTGACCTCGGTGAGTTGCTCGGGTGACAGCACCGCAAGAGAGCAGCCCATCAACGTCAGGGTGACCAGCAGATCGATCAGGATGACCTGGCTGCAGCGGGTCTGGTCATAGCTGTACGCCAGGCTGGTGAGCACGGTCCACCCGACGATCCCGGCGAGCGCAGCCCATCCCAGATCCGGCCGGTCGAAGCCGCCGTGGTGCACGATGATCGCTGCCACCGCGAAGCCTGCCGTGATGATCCTCAAGATCACCACACCGCGCCACAGCGGAGTCATGATGTCGGTGGCGGCCGGCATGGCTGCGGATCATGCCAGGCGCACTGTCACCACCAGCTGGCCGGACATCGACACGCCGGGCAGGGGAGCACGACACACCGGGCAGGGGGCGCGACACGCCAGGCGAGGGGCGGTTAGAAGACGTTGCGGCCGTACATCTCGCCGAGTGGGTCGGCGATCAGTTCGACCCGGGCTCCGTCGGGATCCCGGAAGTAGATGGACGTGCCGCTTTCCAGGAGATAGTCCACGCCCTGGGCGTCCATCTTGTCGCGGATCTCCTGCCAGTGCTGCGGTTCCATCGAGATGGCCAGGTGATGCAGACCACCGAACACCTCGGCGTACGGGCCGACGTCTACTCCGGGTAGATCGAAGAACGCCACCGTGTTGCCGTTGCCGACATCGAAGAAGAAATGCGTGGAGCCGGGCAGGTCCCGGTTCTCGAACATGTCGATCAGCGGGAAGCCCAGCAGGTCCTGGTAGAACTCCACGGTCCGGCGCACGTCGGAAGAGATCAGCGCGGTGTGATGGATACCCCGCGCGCTGCTGGCCGGCCGGTCGGCCTTGGCCGGCATCAGCTCGTCCCGGATCTCATCGCGCTGCCGGGTCAGTTCGGCGCGTTGCGCCTCGGTCACGGTCACTGCTCAAGCATCCCCCGACCCCACCGCGACGGCCAGCTTGAACCGAGCGAACTCGGCCACCATCGCCGCCAACGACCAGTGCGCGTTGAGCCCGCTCGGGTTGGGCAGCGCCCACACCAGCACTGGCCCCCAACCAGGTTGCGGACCGACGGCTGCCCGCGGCGACGCGAAGGCCACCCGGTAGGCGGTGATCCCGACGACACCCAACGCCACCGGGCGCCGGCAACGCACCAGCTCCCGGAGCCGCTGACCGCCGGCCACCAGCTCTGCGCCGCTCAGCTCATCCGCCCGGGCAGTGGCGCGGTCCGCGATGTTCGTGATGCCCAACCCGAGCGCGGGCAGCAGGTGCTGCTCATCGGGCCGCAACCGGCGTGGGGTGAACCCGGCGCCGTGCAGCGCCGGCCAGAAGCGGTTGCCCGGTCGAGCGAAGTGGTGCCCCTTAGCCGCCGAGACCAGCCCAGGGTTGATCCCGCAGAACAGCACCCGCAGTGGCGGGTCATCCGGCCCGGGCAGCACATCGGGGAGGGTGGCCGAGCCGTCGGCCGGCTTCACTCGGCTGAGCCTAGCTAGCGAAGCCGCTCGCGGCACGGCTCGCAGCAAGCTTGTGGGCCGTGCACACGGCTCGACCGATCCGCGTTGCCCCCATCTGCTAATCAGCCCCGTCTGCTAATCAGCCCCGTCCTCTAATCAGCCCCGTCCTCTAATCAGCCCCGTCCTTCAATCGGCAGAGTCCACGGGGACGTCGGCTGGAGGGAACGGGGAACCCGCGGCAGCACCGCCATCAGGATCGAAGTCCCCGCTGACCAGAACGCGGATGCCGGCGTTGAGCACAGCGAGCAGCGGCACGGACAGCAGGGCTCCGGCGATACCAGCGAGCACCGTGCCGATCGCGACGGCCAGCACAACCGCTACTCCGTTGAGCTCCACGGCGCGGCCCATCAGCAGCGGCTGCAACACGTTGCCTTCCAGTTGCTGCACGCCGATCACCACGGCGAGCACGATCAATGCCGGCACCAGGCCCTTGGCTACCAGCACCACCAGCACCGCAATCACCCCGGAGACCACCGCGCCGATCACCGGGATGAACGCGGCCAGGAAGATCAGTGCCGCTAGCGGCACCACCAGCGGCGCACCGACGAGCAGCAATCCGATCCCGATGCTGATCGCGTCGAGCACCGCGACCAGCACGGTGGCCCGGATGAACCCGACCAGCGACGCGAACCCCCGCCTGCCCGCGAGGTCGATCCGGGCGCGCGCCGACCGTGGCACCCCACCGAGCAGGAAGCGCCACATCGAGCGGCCGCCGTACAGGAAGTAGATCAACGTGAACAGTGCGAGCGCGGCGCCGGTGAGGTAATGCCCGACGGTATATGCCGTGGCCAGCGCACCCGAGGTGATTGCGTTGCGGTTGGCCGCCAACCACCGGCTCAGCGAGTCGATCGGGTCTTGGATGTTCACCGACGGAAGGCCGAAGGGAGGGTGCTGCAACCACATCCGGATCTGCTCGATGCTGTTCACGATCTGTGCTTGCAGGTCGGGTAACCCGCTGACGAATGCCCGGATTACGAAGAAGAGCAGCCCGCCGATCAGCGCCAAGCCACCGACGAGAACCACCAAGGTGGCCAACCCGCGAGGCACCCGGTGTTCGGCCAACCAGTCCACCACCGGGCCCAGCAGGCCGGTGAACAGCAACGCTACTGCCACCGGGACCACCACAACCCGCAGAGCGATCACGATGTAGCCCAGCACGACGAGCATGCCGGAGATCACCAGCAGCCGCCAGGACAGCGCGGCCGCCACCCGCAGCGAGTAGGGCACCGCAGCCGCCGCATCACGGCTGTCCCTGTTGGGGACCGGGCTGGCGTTCACGCCGTCACGCTATCCGGTTGGCTGCGCCCCGAGGGGCGCCTTGATGCATGGCGCGCCGGTGCCCCTGCTCGGCTGCTGCCGGAGTTCGCTTACTCGAAGGTCTCCCCGGCGTCGGCCTTGGCGATCAGCGACGGTGGTGGGGTGAACCGGTCGCCGTAGCGCTCGGCGAGTTCGCGCGCGCGGGCGACGAACCCAGCCGGGCCACCGTCGTAACCGTTGATGAACTGCAGCACACCGCCGGTCCACGGCGGGAACCCGATACCCATGATGGAACCGATGTTGGCGTCGGGCACCGAGGTGATGACGCCCTCGTCGACGCATTTCACCGCCTCCAGGGCTTCGACGAAAAGCATCCGCTCCTTCATGTCCTCGAAGGGGATCGCGTCTGGGCGGAACGGGCCGAAGTGCTCGGCCAGACCGGGCCAGAGCCGGGTGCGCCGGCCGGCCTCGTACTCGTAGAACCCGGCGCCGTAAGACCGCCCCGGACGGCCGAAGTCGAGCACCATCCGGTCCACGATCGCGTCGGCCGGGTGCGGGGTCCAGGTGCCGCCTGCTTCCTCGACACCGCGACGGGTCTCCTCCCGGATCTTGCGGGTCAGCGTCAGGGTTATTAGCTCGTCGACGAGCTGCAACACCGGTGCCGGGTAGCCGGCCTGCAAGCTGGCCTGCTCGATGGACGCCGGAGCCGCACCCTCGGCGAGCATGGCGATGCCCTCGTTGATGGCCGTGCCGATCACCCGGCTGGTGAAAAAGCCACGGCTGTCGTTGACCACGATCGGGGTCTTGCGGATCTCCTGCACGACGTCGATCGCAGCGGCCAGCGCGGCGTCCGACGTCTGCTCCCCGCGGATGATCTCCACCAGCGGCATCCTGTCCACCGGGGAGAAGAAGTGCAGCCCGAGGAACTCCGCCGGGCGGTCCACTCCGGTGGCGAGCCCGGTGATCGGCAGGGTAGAGGTGTTCGAGCACAGCAGCGCGTCGGGTTCGACCACGTCGAGGATCTCGCCGAAGACCTTTTTCTTCAGCGTCGGGTCCTCGAACACCGCCTCGATCACCAGGTCACAGCCCTTGAGGTCGGCGACGTCGGCGGTCGGGGTGATCCGGGCCAGCAGCTCGTCGCGCTGCTCACGCGTCGACCGGCCGCGGGAGATGGCCTTGTCCAGCACCTTGGCCGAGTAGGCCTTGCCCTTCTCGGCAGCAGCGAGGTCGACGTCCTTGAGCACGACGTCCATCCCCGCGCGGGCGCACGAGTAGGCGATGCCGGCGCCCATCGTCCCGGCACCGAGCACGCCGACCTTGCGGAAGGTGCGCTTGGGGTACCCGTCGGGGCGGCTGCCGCCCTTATTAATGTGCTGCAGGTCGAAGAAGAACGCGTTGATCATGTTCTTGGCGACAGCGGCGTTTGAGCCGGTGACCAGATCCAGGAAGTAGCGCGTCTCGATCTGCAGCGCGGTGTCGAAGTCCACCTGGGTGCCTTCCACCGCCGCGCACAGGATGTGGTGCGGGGCCGGCATCGGTGCGCCCTTGAGCTGCTTGCGCAGCGTGGCAGGGAACGCGGGCAGCATCTGCGCCAGCGCGGGGGTGGCCGGGGTGCCGCCGGGGATCTTGTAGCCCCGGACGTCCCAGGGCTGCTGCGCACGCGGGTGCGCGGCGATCCACTCGCTGGCCTTGGCGAGCATCTCCTCGGGAGTCTCGACGACCTCGTCGACGATGCCGAGCTGCTCGGCCTGCGCCGGGCGGAGCTGCTGGCCCCTGGTCAGCAGCTCCGTCAGCGCGACCATCAGGCCCAGCATCCGCACCGTGCGGGTGACACCGCCCAGCCCGGGCAGGATGCCGAGGGTCACCTCGGGAAAGCCGATCTTGCTGCCCGGAGCGTCCAGCGCGATCCGGTGGTGGCAGGCCAGCGCGAGCTCCAGACCGCCACCGAGCGCCGCACCGTTGATCGCGGCGACCACTGGCTTGCCCAGCTTCTCCAGCCGGCGCAGCTGGCCTTTGACCAGCGCGACGTGCGCGGCGAACTCGCGGGCGGTCTCCGGCGTGATGGTGCGCAGTGTGTTGAGGTCAGCGCCGGCGAAGAAGGTCTTCTTCGCTGAGGTGATGATGACGCCGGTGATCGAGTCGCGCTCGGCTTCGAGCCGGTCCAGGGCCTGGCCCATCGAGGCGACGTAGCGATCGTTGATCGTGTTCGCCGACTTGCCGGGGTCATCCAGCGTCAGCGTCACAATCCCGTCCCCGCCGTCGGCGTCGCTGTCCCAACGAATGCTTTCGGTCATGACAGCTACAGCCTCTCGAGAATGGTGGCGATTCCCATGCCGCCGCCGACGCATAGCGTGGCCAGGCCGTAGCGCAGGTCACGGCGCTCCAGCTCGTCGATCAGGGTGCCCAGGATCATCGCGCCGGTGGCGCCCAGCGGGTGGCCCATCGCGATCGCGCCACCGTTGACGTTGACCTTCTCGTTTGGCACGCCCATCTCCCGCATGAACCGCAGCACCACCGCGGCGAACGCCTCGTTGACCTCTATCAGGTCGATGTCGTCGATGGTCATGCCGGCCCTCGCCAGCGCCTTGCGGGTGGCCGGCGCGGGGCCGGTCAGCATGATCGTCGGCTCCTCACCGGTGACCGCGCCGGCCACGATCCTCGCTCGCGGAGTGAGTCCCAGCTCGTGACCGACCTGCTCGGAACCGACCACGACCAGCGCCGCGCCGTCCACGATCCCGGATGAGTTGCCGGCGTGGTGCACGTGCTCGATGCGCTCCACCCAGTGGTAGCGCTGTAGCGCAACGGCGTCGAACCCGGCCTGCTCACCGATGCCGGCGAAGGACGGGTTGAGCGCGGCCAGGCCCGCCATGGTGGTCTCTGGACGCAGGTGCTCGTCACGGTCCAGCACGACGGTGCCGGTGAGGTCGCGCACCGGCACCACTGAGCGGTGGAAGTACCCGTTGCTCCACGCCTTGGCCGCGCGGTGCTGCGATTCCACGGCGTAGGCGTCGACGTCCTCACGGGTGAAGCCCTCGACGGTGGCGATCAGGTCGGCGCTGATGCCCTGCGGGACGAACCGGGCGGCGTAGGCGGTCTCGGGGTCCATGGCGAACGCGCCGCCGTCGGAGCCCATCGGCACCCGGGACATCGACTCGACGCCGCCGGTGAGTACCAGGTCCTCCCACCCGGAGCGGACCTTCATCGCCCCGAGGTTGACCGCCTCCAGGCCCGACGCGCAGAACCGGTTGATCTGCAGCCCGGCGACGGTGTCGGGCAATCCGGCCGCCAGCGCGGCGGCCCGCGGCAGGTCCCCGCCCTGGTCGCCGATCGGGGCCACCACGCCGAGCACGATGTCGTCGATCCGCTTGGGGTCCAGGTTCGGGTGGCGGCTGCTCAGCTCGTCGATCAGCCCGGTGACCAGCGAGACCGGCTTGACGCTGTGCAGCGCGCCGGTCGGCTTGCCCTTGCCTCGCGGGGTGCGTAAGGCTTCGTAAAGGAACGCTTCAGTCATGACGAGCTTCCTGTCTTGATTTCGGACTGCACTGTTTCGGGCTGCACCGCGGATTGTCGTATCGCGCGGTTGACGGCGAGTTGGAAATTGGTGACCACCCCGTCGACGGTGATCGGTTTGAGCCGCTCCAGTAGCGCGATCAGCGCCGCGCGCAGCTCGGGCGGCCGGCCGCGGTCGCGGTACTCCCGCAGCACGGTGTCGTGAAACAGCGCGACCAGTTCGGTCGCCAGCGCGCTGGTGTGCTGCTCGATGATTTCCTTGGCCGCCAGCTGAACGTCGAAATCCATCCCGGTGCCGATCAGGCTCAGCCCGTAGCCGAGCTTGTCGGGGCTGGTGAGGGTCCATCGACCGGCGCCGTCACCCTCGATGACACCCAGCGCCGTCAACTGCGCCAGCGCCTCGTCGGTCAAGGCGCGGCCGGCGCGCTTCTCGAGCTCGGCACGGTCCACCGTCTCGGGTTCCTCCGGCAGCCATGGGGCGAGCAGCGCGCGGTGCAAAGCGAGGTCCTCGGGCGAGCGGTCCAGCGGGATCCGGGCGAGGTAACCCTCGATGGCGGCCAGCGTGAAACCCAGCCCCTGCAGGTCGCGGACCAGCTCCAGCCGGGCGGTGTGGCGCTCGTCGTACAGGCCCAGCCGGCCACGTACCGTCGGCGGCGGGATCAGCCCCATCCCGGCGTAAAACCGGATCGTCCGCACACTGATCCCAGTGCGCCCGGCCAGCTCCCCGATCGTGAGCACGCACCCTCCACGTAACACCACAACTGTCATAACAGTACCACTGTCACATGCCGCCCACCCGCAGTCTGGATGCAGACTGCTGTTTTGGCGGCCCGGAAAACAGCTGTCTGCATCCAGACTGCGAGGAGGGACGATCAGTGATCGATCTGTACTCGGATACGCAGACTCGGCCAGTGGCGGGGATGCGGGGGGCGATGGCTGGGGCTGAGGTGGGGGATGAGCAGCGTGGGGAGGATCCGACCGTCAACGCGCTGTGCGAGCGGGTCGCCGCGCTGCTCGGCAAGCCGGCGGCGGTGTTCCTGCCGTCGGGCACGATGTGCAACGCGATCGGCTTCCGGCTGCATATCCGGCCCGGCGGGGACGCGGTGCACCTGCACCCAACGTCGCACCCGATCGTCGCCGAGGGTGGTGGCCCGTCTGCACTGTCCGGAGCTGTGCTCGCCCCGGTCAGCGGCGAGGGCGGCATGTTCACCGCCGGCGCGCTGGAGGCGGCACTGTTCCCAGCCGCAGACCGCTACAAGCCGCGTTCCCGGCTGGTGTCCGTCGAGCAGACCACCAACCTGGCCGGCGGTCGGGTGTGGCCGCTGGATCAGCTGCGTGCGGTGCTGGACGTGGTCGCACGGCATGGACTGCGCGCGCATCTGGATGGGGCGCGGCTGATGAACGCGGTGGTCGCCTCCGGGGTACCGGCCGCGGAGTGGGCGCACGGGTTCGACACCGCGTGGATCGACTTCACCAAGGGTCTGGGCGCGCCAGTGGGCGCCGTGCTGGCCGGTTCCGAAGAGCTGATCGAGCAAGCCTGGCGGTACAAGCAGATGATGGGCGGCGCGCTACGCCAGGCCGGCATCGTCGCGGCCGGCTGCCTGTGGGCCCTGGACCATCACGTCGACCGGCTCGCCGAGGACCACCTCAATGCCCGGATCCTCGCCGAGGGGCTCGCCCCGCTACCCGGCATCACCCTCGACCCGGACACCGTCAACACCAACATCGTGGTGTTCGGCCTGATCGGTGCGCGGAAGTTCTGCCAGCGCCTGGAGGACGAGCACGGGGTGCGGATGGGCGCGCTGGGACCCGCTCTGGTCCGAGCAGTGACCCACCACGACGTCGACTGCACTGGCGTGCACCGCGCGACAGCCGCCGTCGCGGCGCTGCTCGATCGACACGCTTGACCATTGCCAGGTTTTCTTTAGGCGGCCCTGCCGCTGTGCATAAACTGCTCGCCATGCGCCTGCTCGCCTGGTTAGGTAATACGGGGACAACCGTCGCCATTTTCGCCGGGATCACCGCCCTGCAAATCACGCTCATCGCAGCCGGCAACATAACGGACTTCGGGACGAACAAAGAGTTCGTCGTGCACGTGCTTGCGATGGACACAACGTTCCGATCGCCGAACACGATGTGGCACGCTATCACCGATCCCGGCACAGCCATCGGTGTGTATATAACGGTAATCGTCTGGGAGTGCCTCACGGCTACGGTGCTCATCTGCGCCTGCATCGCCTGGACACGCGTGGGGGGCGAGTGGTTCCAAATGTGGCAGTCATCGATGTGGAACGGGCTGCAGTCGGCGCTGCGTTATTTCCTCATCGCCTCGGTCGGCCTCATTCTCGCTCAGCTACCCCAACGCGAGCTGCCGGGAAGGCCATAGTTATCGCCCGGGCGACCGGCTCGGGCACGGCTAAAGCAGCTGCCCGGTAACCAGGCCGGCCAGGAAGCGGTCGCGTCACACGCTTTGCTGCGCCGCCCGCCGGATCGCATCAATGTCGATCTTGTGCATGCCGAGCATTGCCTTCATCGCTGCCTGCGACTTGGCTGGGTCGGGATCACTCAACAGCTCAACCAAGGCGGTGGGAACGATCTGCCAGGAGACGCCGTACCTGTCTTTGAGCCAACCGCACGGACCTTCCTGCCCACTCTCGGACAGCTTGCCCCAGAAGTAGTCGACCTCCTCCTGCGTCTCGCAGCTCACCTGGAACGAGATGGCCTCGTTGAAGGTGAATTCCGGCCCACCGTTCAACGCAACGAATTTCTGCCCGTCCAACTCGAAGGTGACCGTCATGACGGTGCCCTCGGGTCGAGGACCGGCCGCCCCGTAGCGGGCAATGTCCACAATCCTGGAGTTGCTGAAGACGGTGGTGTAGAACTTTGCCGCTTGCTCACCCTGCGTGTCGAACCATAAACACGGAGTGATTCTCTGCATGGCCGTGTCCTCTCTAGCGCATGACGTCGAGGGCTGCTGTTAAGTGAGACGGCCAGGCCGGGCGAGAGTAATCGGCCGCCACCACACTGCACTATGGTTAGCTCGACCCGCCGAGCAGCAGGGTCGCCGACGCGCGTCGGCGGCCGAGC
>DASUVX010000212.1:0-14354 GCA_036378735.1 Pseudonocardiaceae bacterium
GTGCGCCGCAACCGGCTACGGCCCAAATGGAGGCACGGGTGTTCCATGCCGTGCGGCCACAAGCACGGCGGGCACTGCCCGCAACGTATGCCGCTGCGCGAGGAGACCGGCCCCACCAAGTCCAAAGCCGGCAACCGGATCCTGATGCTCGTGGAGTTGAGCGTCGTGGAGCAGCGTTATCACGCCGTCATGGAGGTCATCTCCGGCGGTGTCCCTGTCGTGGAGGTCGCCGAGCGTTATGGGGTGTCGCGCAAGACGGTGCATGCCTGGCTGCGTCGTTACCGCCAAGGCGGCCTGCCCGGGCTGGCTGACCGGTCACACCGCCCGCGTCACCATCCGGGGCAGCTGGTTGCCGAGGTGGAGGCGCGGGTGTGTGAGTTGCGTCGGACTCATCCCCGGTGGGGTCCTCGCCGGCTGGTGCACGAATTGCGGCGGCTGGGGATCACTCCGCTGCCGTCGCGCTCGACGGTGTATCGGGTGCTGGTGCGCTATGGCTTGGTCAGCGCGATCGCGCGTAAGCGCCGCCGGGAGGATTACCGGCGCTGGGAGCGCTCGGGCCAATGCAGCTGTGGCAACTGGATGTCATGGGCTCGGTGATGATCAGTAATCCCACTGCGCCCGGTGGGGTCGTGGAGGCCAAGCTGATCTCGGGGATCGATGACCACTCCCGCTACTCGGTGATCGCCACGGTGGTGCCCCGGGCCAGTGCCCGGGCAGTGTGCACCACGTTGGATGACCGCGATGGCCCAGTACGGGGTTCCCGAGGAAGTGTTAACCGACAACGGCAAGCAATTCACCGGCCGGTTCGGCGCGCCTCGCCCGGCCGAGGTGCTGTTTGAGCGGATCTGCCGGCACAACGGCATCACCCAACGACTGACCAAACCCCGCTCGCCCACCACGACGGGGAAAGACGAGCGCTGGCATCAGACCATCCAGGTCGAGTTGCTCGACCCGCACGGCCCGTTCGACAGCCTGGACGCCGCGCAGACCGCGGTGGATGCCTGGCGAGTGGAGTACAACACCCGTCGCCCGCACCAGGCTCTGGATATGGCCACCCCCGCCGAGCGGTTCGCGCCCGTCCCCGTCGAGCAGCGCGCCGTGCTCGGGCTGTGGCGTCCGCCCGAGCTGGCCTCCACCGGTCCAGGGCCCGACAGTCCCGAAGGTCCTGACTCGATCGACGACGAACCCGACGAGCCGCTCACCCAAGCCGCGGACTCGATCTCGGCAACTGGTGCCACGACAGTCAAACAGCCGGTGGCAACCCTCGAGGAGGCGGTGGCTACCGATGCGGTGGAAATTGACCGTATCGTGCCGACCAGCGGCAATCTCGGGGTGTGTGGCCAGCAGTTCTGGCTGGGCCCGGCCCGGGCTGGACGCAAGCTGACGTTGTGGATTGACACCACCACCGTGCACCTGAGCCTCGATGGCCAGCATCTGGAAGACCCTGCCGTCGCGGCTGACCAGCATCGACCTGGCCGGTTGCGTGCCCACGGCGCCCGGCCCGCCGGTCCCCCGCCACCGGCCCGACCATCCTGGACTCAACTGTCCGCCGGCACACCGATAGAAATCCACCGCACCGTCAACGCCACCGGCACGGTGTCCATCGGCGGCAAATTTCACTCCGTCGGCCAGCAATTCGCCGGCCGGCGCATCACCCTGCGCCTGGAGACCACGCTAGCCCACATCGTCGTGGATGGGGTGCTGGCCCGCACCATCCCGCTGACCCTCAGCCCCACCCAACGCGCCCGCCTCCAAGGCGCTCGCCTGGCCGGGCCTGCCCCGTTGATCGACCAGCGCCCGGCCCGGGTGCAGCGCACGGTGTCCTGCCGCGGCGGCACCCAAATCATCGGCCAACGCGTCCAAGTCGGACTGCGCTACGCCGGTCAGATCGTCACCATCGAGGTGGACGACACGATCCTGCGGGTCTACGACCAGCGCAACCAGCTGATCAAAAATGTTCCCCGCACCAGCCGCAAGGAGGTCCGTCGACACAAGGCCTACGGTCACACCACCAACCACCAAACCGGCTAGGCACTGTCACCCATCATCTGAAGCCAAAACGGCACCCATCACGTGGAACCAGACACGATGTCAGATGATCACTGTCTGCTATTCAGACGAGCAATTACCGTCAGGCGCGCGCAGCGCATGGCGCGCGATCGCGCGGACGTCGGCGTCGGAGTCGTCGAGTGCGGCCTTCAACGCGACCGACACATCTGCAGCACGTGCCCATCTCGACAAGGAGCCCACCGCGGCTTTGCGGACGTCGAGGTGTGCGTCGCGACTGGCGCTGACGAGAGCCTCGGTGGCCACTTCGCGGGACGCGGTGGCTAGCGCCAGCGCGGCTCCCTTACGCACTTGCCAGGCCGGGTCTGCCAGCGCCCGCACCGCTGCCCGATCGATCGGTACCGGGCAGCCGAGTTCGCCGGCGGCCTCAAAGGCGGCGGCCCGCACCAGCGGATCTGGGTCCGTGGACAGCTCTCCCAGCACCGTTACCGATGACGGATCACCGACGGCGCCGAGACCAGCCGCCACGGCAACACGGACTTCGCGGACCGTATCGTGCGCTGCCCCGGCGATCAGCTCGGCTTGATCGAGGGACACCAACCCGCGCACCCCGTTTAACCGCACCCGGGAGTCCGGGTCAGCCAGGGCCGTGCGAAACATCGCCGGATCGCCGAGCCGCAGCACCCGCAGCAGGTCCACTACCGTGGCCCGGACCTCAGGATCAGAGCTGGTCAACGTCGATCGCAGGCCCGAATCCAGCTCGGCGTCCGCGGTAAGCACCTCAGCCAGTTCGCGCAGTCCCTTGCTGGCCGCGGCGCGCACCTCGGACTCCTCGTCCCTCATCGCCCGCACCAGGGCCGCCTCGAAGCCGGTGGGCGTCGTCTCGGTCAGCGTCGCAATCGCCGTAGCCCGCACCTGAGCATCCGGATCACCCAGATACGGCTCCAACACCGACACGCTCGGCCCCTCCTCCGCCAGCGCGAGCACCTCGAGGATCCGGGAGCTCGCATCCAGCGGGCTCAGCGGGGTTATCGGCCCCCTTTTAACCCCGCTGAGTCCGCTGAATGCGTTCTGGCTCGGGGTGCCGAGAACATGGATGGGGGCGTTGGGATTGGGCTGGAAGTCGTCGACGGGGATGAAGTAGGGGGTGATGGGGCGCTTGAGGAACTCCATCTGGCCATCGGCGCGCTTGCGGAGGTTGAGGTGGTACAGCCAGGACGCATCGTCACGGTGTGGGTGGTCGGCTCGGTCGTGGTAGAGGCCCCACCGGCTCTCGGTGCGCATCAGCGATGCGTTCGCCGCCATTTCCGCGCAGTCCCGGATGAAAGAGACCTCGACGCAGCGCATCAGCTCGTGCGGTGTCCGGGCGCCCATCATGGCGATTTCCCGCTGCATCCTGGCGAAGGCAGTCAGGCCGATGGTCAGCTTCGCGGCGGTTTTCGGTGGCGCGATGTAGTCGTTGACGAGGCGACGCAGCTTGTATTCGACCTGCTGCTGTGGTGGCCCATCGGGTTGGCGAAGCGGCCGGTAGATGAGGTCGTGCGCAGCGCGAATCTGGTCTTCGGGCAGCGCCGCCACCGGCCGGCTGCCCAGCGCCAGGGCGCTGGCGTGTTCCCCGGCCAGCTCACCGAAGACGAACGCGCCAATCATGTAGTTGTGCGGCACGCAAGCCAGATCGCCCGCCGCGTACAGGCCGGGGACGGTGGTCGTGGCGTGCTCGTCGACCCAGACCCCAGAGGAGGAGTGACCGCTGCACAGGCCGATCTCGGAGATGTGCATCTCCACGTCGTGGGTGCGGTAGTTGTGGCCGCGGTTGGCGTGGAAGGTGCCCCTGGTGGGCCGTTCCGTGGTGTGCAGGATGTTTTCCAGCGCGGTGAGGGTCTCATCCGGCAGGTGGGTGAGCTTGAGGTAGATCGGTCCGCGGGCCGAGGCGATCTCGCGGGCCACCTCGGCCATCATCTGGCCTGACCAGTAGTCGCAGTCCACGAAGCGGTCACCGCGGTTGTTGACCTGGTACCCGCCGAACGGGTTGGCCACATAGGCGCAGGCGGGACCGTTGTAGTCCTTGATCAGCGGGTTGATCTGGTAGCACTCGATCCCGCTGAGTTCCGCTCCGGCGTGGTAGGCCATCGCGTGACCATCGCCGGCATTGGTCGGGTTTTCGTAGGTGCCGTAGAGGTAACCGCTGGCGGGCAGACCGAGCCGGCCACAGGCGCCCGTCGACAGCACCACGGCCTTGGCCGAGACGGTGACGAACTCCCCGGTGCGGGTGTGGAATCCCACCACGCCGCAGGCCCGGCCTTCGCTGGTCAGCACCCGGACCGGCATCACCCGGTTCTCGATCCGGATGCGCTCGCGCATGCTGCGCTGCCGGATCACCCGGTACAGCACCTTCTTGATGTCCTTGCCCTCCGGCATGGGCAGCACGTAGCTCCCGGACCGGTGCACCTTGCGCACTTGGTACTCACCGTAGGAGTCCTTCTCGAATTTCACCCCGTACCGTTCGAGCCGTTGCACCATCGCAAAACCACGCGATGCCGTCTGGTACACCGTGCGCTGGTTGACCACCCCGTCGTTGGCCCGGGTGATCTCGGCCACGTAGTCCTCGGGAGTCGCCTTGCCGGGGATCACAGCGTTGTTCACGCCGTCCATCCCCATCGCGAGCGCGCCGGAGTGCCGGACGTGCGCCTTCTCCAGCAACAGCACGGCCGCGCCATGCTCGGCAGCGGTAATCGCGGCCATCGTGCCAGCGGTTCCGCCGCCCACCACGACGACGTCGCAGGTCCACTCGGCACGGTGCTGCGGCGGCGGGATCTCCATCATCGCTATCACGAGGGCTCCTCGGCCTGGCTGCCCAGCGCGGCCAGGATGGTGGCCCGGGCACTGCGGGTGGCCGGTGACGGGGCTTGCTGCGTCCGGGGATGCGGCACGTCGATGACGGTGATCAGCTCGCCGCGGGCCGGGCCGAGCACCGCGATCCGGTCGGCGAGTAGCAGTGCCTCGTCCACGTCGTGGGTCACGAACACCACCGTGGTCGGGCTGCGCTGCCAGACGTCGATGAGCAGGCGTTGCATGCCGGCTCGGTTCTGCGCGTCCAGTGCGCCGAACGGCTCGTCCATCAGCAGCACCCGGGGTGAGCCGACCAGCGTCCGGGCCAGCTGCACCCGCTGCCGCATCCCGCCGGACAGCTGCCGGGGCAGGTGTTTCTCGTAACCAGCCAGGCCCACCCGGTCGAGCGCTGCCCGGGCCAGCGCCGCACGCCGGGCGCGGGGAAGCCGGCGGATGGCCAGCGGGAGCTCGACGTTGTGCTGCGCTGTGCGCCATGGCAGCAGGCCGTCGTCCTGGAACACCAGCGCCCGATCGGCCGAGGGGCCGGTCACCGGCTGCCCATCGACGAGGATCTGCCCGGACTGCACCGGCAGCAGCCCCGCCAGGATGCGCAGCAGGGTGGATTTGCCGCAGCCGGACGGTCCCACGATCACCACGAACTCGCCAGGTCCGACGTCGAGCTCGAGCTCCGCGAGGACGGTGCTGGAGCCGTACCCAGCGCAGACCTTCTCCAGCCGCAGCCCGCAGGACCGGTCCGTGGTGGGGCGGTCGGCGAGCCCGGTCATCAGGTCGGTACTCATGGGGCTGTCCTGTCTTCCCGGGGCAGCCAGCGGTTGACCCGCCGACCGATCAGTTCCACGGCCGAGGAGCTCAGGTAGCCGAGCAGGCCGATGGTGAGCATCCCGACGATCACGCCGGGGTAGTCGACGATCGTGTACGCCTGCCAGGTGCGGTAGCCGACCCCGTACTGCCCGGAGATCATCTCCGCGGAGATGACGCAGATCCAGGCGACCCCCATGCCGACAGACAGCCCACCGAACAGGCCCGGTAGCGCCCCCGGTAGCACCACACTGCGCAGAACCCGCCAGCGCCCGCCGCCCATGGTGCGCACGGCGTCCTCCCAGATGGTCGGTAGCGCGCGCACCGCATGGCGGGTGCTCACGATGATCGGGAACACGGCGGCGACGAAGGTGATGAACACGATCCCTTGCTCGTTGGTGGGAAACAGCAGGATCGCGATGGGCACCAGCGCGATCGCCGGGATCGGCCGGACCACCTCAAGTACCGGTTGGAGCACATCGGCGCCCACCCGGGACCGGGCGACCGTGACACCGAGGGTCATGCCGACCACGACAGCCAGCAGGAAGCCGGTCGAGATCCGTCCCAGGCTGCCCGCCAGATCCTGGTAGTAGACCGGCGTGCTGAGCTGGTGCCCGAAGGCCTTGGCCACCGCATCCACGGTGGGCAGCTGGTCGAATCGGACCCAGAACGTGGTCCGGGTGGCGGTCAGCAACTGCCAGACCAGCAGGGCGGTCAGCAGCGAGGCCCCCCGCAGTGCCCAGCGCGCGGCACTGTGGCGGTGCAGCGGCATCGCTGCCCGGTTCCGGGTGGCCACCTGATTGGTGATCCCCGGTGCCGATGAGGTGTCGACGGACATGCCTCACTCACCTCCTTCACGCCGCCGCAGCAGCGTCCGGGTAGCTCATCTGGACCGCGCCGGGATGCGCCCGCAGGTAATCTCGGGCACCGGCCTCGGTGGCGAAGGGCAGAAAACGGGTCTGTGCAGCGGCTTGGCGGTCGTCCACCCAGACCATGTGGTCGGCAAACCAGCGGGTGCCGGTGCTCGCGTCCGGCACGTAGGCGACGCGGACCTTCTTCCCTGCAGCCTGCGCTGAGCGGACGAACTTCAGCAGGCAGGTCGGGGTGGCCGCGGGATGGGTGCTGTCCTCACCCTGTAGCCAGATCTCCCCGGCGCTGGCCGGGTCGTCGACCGGGCGTCCACATTCGGAGTCGGTCCCGCTGATCCGGCTCGGATTGGCCGTGGAGCCCAGATCCGTGTCGTAGGCGGGTCCGTAGACCCGGCGTAGGTGGCTGTCGTTGATGAATGCGTCGACGTTGAGTTCCTTGATGTTGCCGATCGAGGCGAGGAAGGGCACGTCGCGCTTGAGCGCCTCGCGAAGCGGCGGTTTGATCGTCGGGTCGAAGGTGGCGATGCCATTTGGGCCGTTGTAGAGGTACACCACCTCGGCGGGCAGACCGGTCGCCTGGGCCACATTCTGCGCCGCAGCCAGTGGGTGCTCGTGCAGGTAGCGGGTGGCGTCGAGCTGCGCTCGCAGGAATGCGTCCAGCACGTCGGGATGCTCGGTGGCGAACGGGTTACGGACCACGACGCCGTGCAGCGTCGGTACGTTGAGCTGCGCCCCGTCGTAGAGCAGCCGGGCCGCCTTGGCGAACACCAGCGCACCCGGCCAGGCCACGAACTGCGACAGGCCCGCGACGTTACCGCCCTGCAGAGCCGACGCCCCGACTGATGGCTGCTGGTTTTCCACGTGCACGCCGGATACCGGGTCCACGCCCGCTGCGCGCAGAGCCTGTACCAAAGTCCCGTGAGCGGCCGAACCTACGCTGGTGGAAACCTTCTTTCCCTGCAGGTCCCGCAACGTCTGGGCATCGGATTGCGGGGAGACGACCACCATGTTCAGCGCTCCCCGCAGGTTGTACCCGGTAACCGAGACCATCCGGGTGCCGTTGGGACCCTTCGCCTGGGTCCGGGATCCGTTGATGAGCAACGGGTAGTCGCCCATCGACCCAATGTCGATCTTGTCAGCGATCATCTGCGCGGTGATCGGTGCGCCGGTGTCGTAGTCCTGCCAGGTGACGGAGTAGTTCTTACCGGTCCGTTGTCCGAGCTCCCGAAGCCGTTGCTCGAAGTACCCCAGGGAGCGCAGCAGGGTACCGGCGGTAACCGTGTTGATGGTCTTGGACTGGTAGCCGACCACGACGTTGACGGTGTCCCCGGGGGACGGCCCCGCACCGCAGCCGGTGAGTGTGACCACGGCAAGGAGCGCGAGAACTGTCCATGCGGCTCTCATCGTCACGCCCCTCACCGCAGCAGGTAAGGCATGTTGACGGTCACCGCGCTGGTAGGGCAGCGCGCCGCGCACGGGCCGCAGTACCAACACTCGTCGACATGCATGTAGGCCTTGTGCGTCTCGGGATTGATGGCCAGCGAATCGAGCGGGCACATGTCGACACACAGCCGGCACCCGTCGATGCACAGCGACTCGTCGATCGTGACCGGGACGTCCAGCCGGTGGTGCTCCACCAGGGTCATGGGTTCCTCCAGCGCAGCGGGTGGGGCGCTGGCAGCTGAGTACGGGGCCACCACGTACGCCGCCAGCGCGGGGATACGACCTCGTCGTCGTAGTGATCGGCGTCAGAGTGATCTGGAACGGGTGATGATCAGCGTTGCGGCCAACACAACGCGCTGGACTGGCGACGGAAGTCCACGTGCAGCCGGGCGACCAGTCTGAGCCGCAGTTGCTGGATCGGCACGATCATCGCTGATCACCGTCTCGCCACAGCTCGCCGCGCATGGTGATCCGGTCACCGCGAAACCGGATGAACTCCAGATCGACCGGTCGGCCATCCTCCAGATGGCTCAGCCGTTCCACGACCAACAGGGCGGCCCCCTTGGGCACGTCCAGCACGGTAGCCGAGTGCGCGTCCGCGCTGACCGCCTCGATGGTGATCTCCGCGATTCCCAGTCGCTGCCCCGTGGTCTGCTCGATGAGTCCGAAAATGTCGCGTGTCTCCAGATCTGCAGCGAGCAGGGGTTTGCCGACGTCCATCCGCAGGTAGGTCAGATCCAGCGACAGCGGCAAGCCTTTGAGGTGGCGAAGCCGTTCGATGTAGATGACGTCTGTGGCATCCGGGTCATCCGGCACGCGAAGCCGCCTGGCAACCGCGCTCGGCGGGCGGACCGGCCCCGCGATCCGGACCTCGTTGGTGACCTGGCCGTGCTCATGCAGGGTTTCCGCCAAGCCCATCAACCGGTTGAGCCCGTGCGGGTACTTCTCGTGCCGCACCACCGTGCCGACGCCCGGTGTGCGCTCGATCAGCCCCTCACCACGAAGGACGTCCAAGGCCTCCCGGATTGCATTGCGGGTGACGGCGAACTCAGCAGCCAGCGCTCGCTCATCGGGCAGTAGACCGCCTGGAAATGCTGCCCGGAGGACTTGCCGGCGCAACACGTCGGCGACCTGGCGCGCCCGGTCCGCCCGCAGCCGCCGCGCTCTCACCGAGCGGGTGGTGGCCGGGAGCGCGAGCTGACCGGCCACGCCGCGACCGTCGACCCGCGAGGAGGGCAGACCCAACTCACTCGGACTTGGATGAGCGGGGCCCATCAGCCTCTCCAGTGGTGAGCAGGACCACGAACGTGTCCAAATCTTAACCCGTCCGAGTGGCTCCTGTCGCTAACCGAAAGTTACGCCACCTAGGGAGTCGCCAACAGCGTCCTGACCACCCCTAACCCAGAATTACGTCGGCGTTACGCCATCCTCCTGGGGTGGGGCGCCCATCATGTACCGCACGCGCAACGGCAGCCGGAGGTAGATCTCGCAGCCCAGGCATAGGCCGAAAGCGGCATTGAGGAAGGCTGCGCCCAGCGCAAGGCAAGTCACAACCATGGCCGCCGCGGTAAACCCGATGGCGTAGGCGACGGTGCCGATGAGGGCGAAGGCAAGGCCGACGCCTTGGGCGAATCGGACCGGTGCGGGGTGCTCCCACTCCGTAGGCGGACCGAGGCGGGGCGCGACGAGGGCGCGGTAGAGCTGGCCGTACGGATGCAGCCGCGGGCCGGCGAACCCGCCGATGGCGAACACCACCGCCTGCGCGGCCAGTAGCACAGCACTTCCGGTGACCAGCACAGCGATCAGCACAGCGGTGGTCACCCACGCAGTGAACCTAGGGCCACGGGGATCGATGAGGGGTTCGGTGGAACGGGGTTGCGTCATGAATGCTCCTGACCCAAGGAGATGAACAGGGAGGTCAGAGCTGCGACCCGGCCGCGCCGCCGCGGTATGCGCGTCAAGGCGCGGGTTGCTGCCCGGTCAGGACATCCGACACAGACTGCTGCGCAGGCGGCAGAAATCGACCACCAGACGCTTGGTCAGCAGCGAGGCCACGAGGAGGAGACTAGCGGGCACTGGCGATCAGTGGGGACATCGGTCCATCAGACTGATGAACTCAGTTGGGTCAGCTGCCAAGGTGTGGTTGCAGGGCGCTGAGCAGTTCTTCGCGGCGCGGGACTCCGGTGACGCGGAACAGCTCATGGCCGCCGCGCGCGACTGCCAGTGTGGTGGGCGTCGAGCGCGCTCCCGGCAGATCTGCCAGCTCCGGGTGCTCGGCGAGGTCGACTTCGGTGTGCCGGACACCCCGGGCTGCGGCGGCCAGTCCCTCAAGCACGGCATGGGCTTGCGGGCACCGCGTGCACAGGGGAGTGCTCAGCAGCAGCAGCGTCACCGCCGCGTCAGCATCCAGGTGGCGCAGCACCTGCTCGGGATGCCGACGGGACGGACCAGCCCTGGTGGAATCGACCGATCTCATACCCAGTTCCGCGTGGCCGTCGACGCCGCCCACGGCGTGTCCACCGGCATCAGCGCAGCAGATCGGGCCCACACGGCGCGGGTACCTGCCGACCCGTCATCGACTCGCAGCGACCTGGTCCGTCCTGGGCACGTCCTACCGGTACGAGCCGAAGGCCTCACCGGGCGCGCGAGCGCGGCAGGGGCCGCGGTTGCGCTGATGATGCAAGCGGGGCTGGCTCCGGTGGGCGTGATCGCCACGGTGATCAATGATGATGGTGAACTACCTTCAGAGGCAGACCACCAGCGCTTCGCCGTGGTGCACGAGCTGGAGTCGGTCCACGTGCGGCAGCTGGTCGAGCAGCACGCGCGCGACAGACCCGCGGTTCGTCGGGAGGCCACCACACGGCTGCCGACCAGGCACGGCGAGTTCCTCCTTCATGGTTACCGCGATATGCGCAGCGGGGCCGAGCACCTGGCGGTGCTCCTGAGCGGCGCCGACGGCACAGCCATGGAACCGGTGCATGTGCACACGAATGCCTGGTGGGCGGTGCGCTTGGGTCGACTGACAAGATCCTGGGACAAATCGCTCGTCACGGACGTGGCGTGCTCATCTACTTACGGTCGCCGACTGTGGCACGGCACGCCGAGCGCACGCTCACCGGCTTCGAAACTGCGACTTTCGTTACCGCGATCACCCATGATCTGTCGCTCAGGCGAGGGTATCCGCCAGTACCGCGTTGACTTGATCGGTCTCGATGAGAAAGCCGTCGTGGCCCCGTTGCGAGCGGACGACCTTCAGGTCGACGGCGAGCAGGTCAGCGAGTTCAGCTTGTTGGTGCAGCGGATAGAGCCGGTCGGAGTCCACTCCGATGATTGTCGGCAGAGCGCGCATCTGACGTAGCGCGGTGGCGGTGCCGCCCCGGCCACGACCGATTTCATGGCTGTTCATGGCGGCGGTGAGCGCGACGTAGCTTCCGGCGTCGAAGCGGTCCTGCAGGCTCGTCGCGGCATGGTCCAGCCATGATTCGACGGCGAATCCTTCGTTGAGTGGGTCACCTCCAGCCAGGGCCGCTCGTCCGAATCGGGTGTCCACCTCGGCGGCACTGCGGTAGGTGAGGTGCGCGATCCGGCGGGCGATCGCCATGCCGGTGACGGGGCTGGTGGGCGCGTCGTAGTAGTCGCCGTGGTGCCAGTTCGGGTCGGCGCGAATCGCGTCGATCTGGACCCGGCAGGTTGCGACCTGGTCGGCTGAGGCTTCGGCGCCGACGGCGAGCACGATCGCGCGGTGCACCCGGTGCGGCTGGCACAGCGCCCACTCCAGCGCCCGCATACCGCCCATCGACCCCCCAACGACAGCCGCCCAGCCCCGCACACCGAGCGCGTTGGCCAAGGGAACCTCGGCCGCTACCTGGTCCCGGATCGTGATCGCCGGCCACCGGCTGCCCCACGGCCGCCCATCGGGAGCCAGCGACGAGGGCCCGCTCGAACCCTGGCAACCGCCGAGCACGTTGGGGCACACCACGAACCACCGATTGGTGTCAATACCCAGTCCAGGCCCCACCACGCCGCGCCACCAGCCTGCGGTGGGATGGCCCGGCTCGACATCCCCGGCCACATGGCTGTCCCCAGACAGGGCATGCAGCACCAGAACAGCGTTGTCCCGCTCGGTGCTCAGCCGCCCCCAAGTCTCGTAGGCCAGCTGCCCGTGCGGCAGGGCGCCACCGCGCTCAAGGATTATCCGTGGCAGCGCGACGAACTGGCGGCGCCCTGGCGGGTCGCCGACGCGCCACGCTCCCGTGACGGCGGTGGTCGACGCGGTCATCCCGGGAGCGTGGGCCGGCGAGAGGTGATGACTCCGGTATTGAACCCGCACAGGTGCAAGCCGCCGTGGAACCGGGCGTGCTCGATCTTCAGGCAGCGATCCATGACCACCGCCAGCCCGGCTGCCTCGGCCTGCTCGGCGACCGCGACATCGTAGAGGCCGAACTGCAGCCACAGCGTTGCCGCGCCAGCCGCAAGTACCTCGGCCAACACCTGCGGCAAATCGGCCGGCCTACGGAACACGTCCACCAGGTCGGGGACGAGCGGCAGCTCGGCCAGCGAGCCGTAGACCGGCCGGTTGAGGATCTGCGCTGCGTTGGGGTTGACAAAGTAGATGTCGTAGTTAGTGCTGGCTAGCAGGTAGGTGGCAACAAAGTTGCTGGCCCTTGCAGGATTGGGGGACGCGCCGAGCATCGCCACGGTCCGGGTCCGGCGCAGGAGGCCCAGTCGCTCCTGAGCCGACGGCCCGGTCCAGCCATTGCGCTGGCTCACCGTGCACCCCCGTCCTTGGTGGCATTGGTGAGCGCAAAGTCAAGGTCCCACAGAATGTCATCGGGGTCCTCCAACCCGACGCTGATCCGCACCAGATCAGCCGGAACCCCGCACTCGCGCAGCTGGGCTTCGCTGAGCTGCTGGTGCGTTGTCGAGGCGGGGTGGATCACCAGCGTGCGGGCGTCGCCGACGTTAGCCAGGTGACTGCACAACTGCACGGACTCGATAAACGCCCGACCAGCATCACGGCCACCCCGCACACCAAAGGAGAACACGGCGCCCGGCCCGAGCGGCAGGTAGCGCCTCGCCCGGTCGTAGTGCGGGTGATCGGATAGCCCCGCCCAGCGGACGTAGGACACCCGAGGATCGGCCGCGAGCCATTCAGCGACCGTCCGAGCGTTCGCGACGTGCGCTGCCATCCGCACCGGCAGCGTTTCCACGCCCTGCAACAGCAGGAACGCCGCCATCGGGGACAGGCTGGGGCCGATATCACGCAGCTGCTCGGCGCGCAGCTTGGTCAGAAAGCCGAATTCCTGGAAGTTGCCCCACCAGGTCAACCCGCCATAGGACGGGATGGGCGCCGTCATCGTCGGGAACCGGCCGTTCCCCCAGTCAAACCCGCCGGCCTCCACCACCACGCCGCCCAGCGTCGTGCCGTGCCCGCCGAGGAACTTGGTCAACGAGTGGATCACGATGTCGGCGCCATGCTCGATCGGCCTGCACAGGAACGGAGTGGCCAACGTCGCGTCGATGACCAACGGCACACCCGCCGAGTGCGCCACCTCGGCCAGCGCAGCGATATCGGCGATCTCTCCGGACGGGTTGGCGATCAGCTCGGCGAACACCAGTTTGGTGTTCTCGGTGATCGCTCCAGCAACCGCCGACGGCTGCGCTCCGGGCACGAACACGGTGTCGACGCCGAAGCGGCGCAGCGTCACATCCAGCTGGGTGATCGTCCCGCCGTAAAGCCCGGCGCCAGCGACGATCTGGTCACCTGCCCCAGCCAGGCAGGCGAAGGTGAGGAACTCGGCGGCCTGCCCGCTGGCGGTACACACCGCCCCGAGCCCGCCGTCCAGGCTGGCCAGCCGTTCCTCCAACGCCGCCACCGTCGGGTTGGAGATCCGGCTGTAGATCGTGCCGAACTTCTGCAGCGCGAACAGACTGGCCGCGTCGTCCGTGTCTTCGAACACGAAGCTCGTCGTCTGGTAGATGGGCACCGCCCGAGCACCGGTGGCCGCGTCGGGAATCGCGCCGGCGTGCACGGCGCGGGTGCGGAAACCCCATTGACGATCCACCGTGTCAGCTGGTGATCAGCTCGGTACTTACCGGTGTGGGGTTGGAGAACAGATCAAGCACCGGGCAGTGCTGGTCCACCGCGGCTTGCAGTGCGCGATACTGCTCCGGTGACGCGGGGCCGGTCAACCTGACCTGCACCCGCACATCGCCGAAACCGGGGCGCACACCGTCGTCCAACCCGAAAAACCCGCGCACGTCCAAGTCACCCTGGGTCTCGATGTGGATGTCATCGAGCGGGATGCCCAGTTTGGCCGCCCAGAACCGGTAGGTGACCACCTGGCACGACAGCAGGCCGGCCAACGCGGTCTCGACCGGGTTAGG
>DASUVX010000213.1:0-4806 GCA_036378735.1 Pseudonocardiaceae bacterium
GCAGCGGTTCGAACTGCAGCAGCTGGGGCGGCTACGGCGGCGGTTCGAACTGCAGCAGCTGGGGCGGTTATGGCGGCGGTCACGGCCGTAAGAAGCACGATAAATGTGACTACTAATCGACTCTGCATGAGTTCGGGCGGCGAAAGCCGCCCGAACTCATTTTGCCGCTGGCTCAGGGCTGAATGATTTCCAGTACGCCATCGGCGGTGCCGGTGACGTACAACCGCCCGCTAGGGCCGTCCACCGCGACGGTATTGGGTTGGCGGACGGTCGGCAGCGGGCTGGCCAGCACAGGCTGGCTGGCGCTGAGGTTCAACCCGATCACCTCGTTTAGCGCGGTGAGGGTCACCCACAACCGGTCGCGGACAGCGTCGTAGGCGACTCCGTAGGGCGTGCCGGGCAGCTCCACGCGACCGATCTGGCGGATCGTCGGCTGCAGCTCGTAAAGCAGCACGGCTCCGCCGCGGGTGTCGATGACCGCCAGGTGGCCGCGCTTGTCGGCGACCACGTGAGTGGGGCCGGCGCCGGCAGGTAGCTCAGCGACGCGCTGCAAACGCTGCGCGTCGTAGACGGTCAGGGTGTTCTCCCGCACGTCAACCAGACCGACGAGGTTGCCGGCGGCCGCCAGGCCGGCGGGTTGGGTGACGTCGGTGAAGGTGTGCACCACTCGATCACCCCGCACAGCCACCACACTGTGGCCGAGCTCATTTGCTACGAACACGGTGCCATCGGCGGCCGCGGCGGCGTCGTGCGGTGCCACGCCGGTCATCACCTCGGAGACGATCTGCCCACCCGGCAGCGTTACCCGAATGAACCGGTTCGCGCCCTCGTCGGGCACCAGCACGGGGCCGCCGGGCGCCGCGAGCTGCAGGTGCCGCAACCCACCCGGCAGCTCGACCCTGCGTCGCGTTGCGCCGGTAGTGGCGTCGAGCAGGGCCAGCGCGAACGGGTCCCGCACGCCGACGGCCACGAGCTGAGTCTGCGGGTCGGTCACGACACCCTCGGGGCTGGTTCCCACCGGAACCACCAGCCCGGCCGGTGGCGCGTTAGGCACGGGAGCGGGAGCCGGCTCGGCCGCCGGTGGCAGCTGCGGCGGCGCCGGCGCAGCCGGCGGCGGCGAACCGCAACCCGTCATCAGGACCGTGGCAACAACGGTGGCGATAACCCAGCGAAGACGCACGGCGGGTGATTCTCCCGTGCGCCGCACGGCGTGGTTCCGCCACCCGGCGTCGCACCTTCCCGGCGTGCGGTAGATGCCCCTACCGTTGGCACGATGAGTGTCGCAGCAGCCGTCGCAGCAGCGAAGGTGACCGCCTTCCGCGCACTTCACGTGCCCGGCCGACCGTTGCTCATGCCCAACCCCTGGGACGCCGGAACGGCCAAGCTGCTCGCGTCGCTAGGCTTTCCGGCGCTGGCGACGACCAGCAGCGGGTATGCAGCGACGCTGGGTCGGCTGGATGGTTGCGTCCAGCGGGACGAGGCGCTGGCACACGCCGCGTCCATCGTCGCGGCGGTGGATGTCCCGGTCTCCGCCGATCTGGAAAACGGCTTCGCCGACGATCCCGATGCGGTGTCCGCCACCGTCACCGATGCCGTCGGGGTGGGGCTGGCGGGATGCTCGATCGAGGATTTCTCCGGTGACTCGATCTACGACCTCGCGCTGGCCACCGAGCGAGTCGCAGCGGCAGCCGGTGCCGGGCTGGTGCTCACCGCCCGGGCGGAGAACTTCATCCGCGGAAACCCCAATCTGGCTGACACGATCAAGCGGCTGCAGGCGTACCAGGAAGCCGGCGCAGACGTCCTGTACGCCCCCGGGCTGACCGCCGCCGACGACATCCGCAGCGTTGTCGCCTCGGTGGACCGGCCGGTCAACGTGCTCACCGTCCCCGGCCTGCCCACGGTGGCCGAGCTGGCGCAGCTGGGAGTGGCCCGCATCTCGGTGGGGGGTGCCTTCAGCCAGGTGGCTCTGGCGGCGCTGGACCGAGCCGGCCGGGAACTGCTCGAGTCGGGCACGTATGGATTCCTTGACGCCGCCGCCGAGGGTCGCAGGCAGGCGGCCGCAGCCTTCACCGCCCTCTGAGCGGGTGCGCCATGAATGTGGGCCGTGTCGCCGGCCGGATGTGGCTGCTGGCCAGTGGGATCGCCGTGCTCGGCTACGGGCTGGTCGGCTACCGGTTGTTCGGCTTCAGTCTGATCGATGCGATCTATCTCACGCTGTCGGCTTTGACCACCGAGGGATTCGCGACGCCGGTTGCGCTATCGGACGGTGCAAAGATCTTCACAGTCAGCTTGTCGTTGTTCGGGGTCACCGTGTTCGTAGCGGTCCTCGGCGTACTGGCCGGCGCGCTGGTCGATGGGAAACTCGTGCAAAAGTCGAGGAGGTGGTCCATGCAACGACGGATCACCGAGTTGCGCGACCACCACATCATCTGCGCCTACGGGCGGGTTGGCCGGGCAGCGGCTCGTGAGTTCGAAGCCGACGGTGTGCCCTTCGTGGTTATCGAGCTCAAGGCCGAGCTGGAGGAAGATCTCAAGCGCGACGGCGTGCTGTATCTGATGGGCAACTCGTCGTCGGAAGCGATCCTGCGCGCTGCCGGGATCCACCGCGCGCGTGGGCTGGTGTGTGCGGTGGACTCCGACGCCGAGAACGTCTACATCACCCTGGTGGCCCGGTCGCTCAATCCGAGTATCAGCATCGTGGCCAGGGCCTCGGAGGATGCCGCGGCTGACCGGTTGTACCGGGCGGGAGCGAATCGGGTCGTCTCGCCGTATGCCACCAGCGGCCGGCGGATGGCCCTGATCGCGCTGCGTCCTGAGGTGGTCGACTTCTTCGACCTGGCGCGCAGCGGCTCCGGCGCGGTGCGGATCGCGGAGCTGCAGGTCACCGATGACTCGAAGTTGGTCGGCCAGACGGTGGCTCAAGTGTGCGGCTCGGCCACCGCACTGCTGATCCGCCGGGCTGCCGGCGAGCTGCTGCCCAACCCGAGCCGGGACACCGTGGTCAGGGCCGGCGACCTGGTGGTGACCTTCGGCGAACCGGACACCCTGCGAACCGTCCGCTAGATCTAGTTCCCGCGCGACCCGGAATCTGGACTGCGGGAGACCAGATCCAGGGCGATCTGGAGGGCGGCCTGGCGAGCTTCCTCGTTGCCTGCGCCGAAGCGATGCGCGCCCATGTGCAGGGCGACGAACGCGAGGCGGGCCCGCAGCCGGGCGTCGATCGGGTCGCCACGGTCGCCGCAGTCGACGAGTAGGTCGGCGAGCCGATCGAACCGGCTGCGCAGCTGCGCGCCCGCGGCGACGTCGCGCAGTGCGGCCTGGCCCTCGTGCAGCAGCTGGGCCAGCGGGGTGGCGCGTTCGCGCAGCAGTGCGTGGTAGCGGCGCAGCACTTGCTCGCGGGTGGCGGCGCTGGCCGGCTGGTGTTGCGCCCAGTTCACCAGCTCGTCGATCTCGGCGAAGAAGTCATCGACGAGGCTCGCCAGGATTTCTTCTTTGGTCTTGAAGTGGTAGTACACCGCGGCCTTGGTGATGCCGAGGCGCTCGGCGATCTCGCGCAGTGAGGTGGCGTCGTAGCCGCGCTCGGCGAAAAGCTCCAGCGCGAGCGTGCGGATCTGCTCGCGGGTGCCGGTACGCCGTTCGTCCATGTCCCCTTCGGCCTCCTCGCGGAATCTTACTTGCTGCCCGGCTAGTTAACATTAACAGCTAGCCGGGCGACAAGTAAGTGAACCCGGCAGAGTGGAGACCTCGATGACGACGGCCACGGTGCGACCATCCGAGCTGGCAGCCGAGCCGGCGGCCGGGCGATCCCGGACCAGGCGCGAGATCTACACCGCGATGAGCGGCTTGGTGATCGCGATGCTGCTGGCGATGCTGGACAATCTGATCGTCGGCACCGCCATGCCCACTATCGTCGGCGAGCTGGGCGGGCTGGCGCACCTCTCGTGGGTGGTGACCGGGTACGCGCTGGCTACCGCGGTGTCCACACCGGTGTGGGCCAAGCTGGGCGACCTGTACGGCCGCAAGGGCGTGTTCATGGCCTCGATCGGGGTGTTCCTGGCCGGATCGTCGCTGGCCGGGCTGGCCCAGGGAATGGGTGAGCTGATCGCCTTCCGCGGCATTCAGGGTCTGGGCGCAGGCGGCCTGATGGTGGGCGCGATGGCGATCATCGGTGATCTGGTACCGCTGCGGGAGCGTGGCCGCTACCAAGGCCTGATGGCCGCGGTGATGCCGGTGGCGTTCATCGGCGGTCCGCTCCTGGGCGGCCTGCTCACCGACCACTTGAGCTGGCGGTGGGCCTTCTACATCAACCTGCCGCTGGGTCTGGCCGCGCTGCTGGTGACCGCCGTGACGATGCACCTGCCGGGCCGCCGGGCGCAGGTAGCCGTCGACTGGTCCGGCGCGGGCCTGCTCGCCGTCGGAGTCGCGGCGCTGACTCTGCTGGCCAGCTGGGGCGGCACCGAATACGAATGGACATCGGCGCCGATCGTCGGTCTGGGCGCGCTGAGCGTGCTCGCGTTGGGTGCATTCGTCGCCGTTGAGCGTCGCGTCGCCGAGCCGATCCTGCCGCTGCGGCTGTTCACCGGCCGCAACTTCACCGCCGCCGTCGTGCTGACCTTCCTCACCGGGCTGGCGATGTTCGGGGCGGTGACGTTCCTGCCGCAGTTCCAGCAGATGGTGCAGGGCGCCTCGGCCACCAGCAGCGGGTTGCTGCTGCTGCCGTTGATGGGCGGCATGCTGGCCACCTCGCTGCTCGGCGGGCAGCTCGTCTCCCGCACCGGGCGCTACCGGGGCCTGCTGCTCGCCGGC
>DASUVX010000214.1:0-11743 GCA_036378735.1 Pseudonocardiaceae bacterium
CCTGGTCTATCGTCAGCCGACGTGACTCGATCTCGGTGGGTGCTTGCTCTGCTGACGGCGGCTCTGGTCTGGGTTGTGACGGCCTGCGCGGGCGCACCACCAGCACCACCAGCACCACCGGCATCGGGGCTGCTGCTGTCCGGATTCGATCGTGGCGTGCGCGTTCAGGATGATCTGTTCCGGTTCGTCAACGGCCGGTGGCTACGCACCACCGAGATCCCGCCGGATCGGACCCGGTACGGCGCCTTCGATGCGCTTGCCGACAAGTCCGAGCAGAACCTGCGCACGATTGTCGAGGGCAGCGCTGCTCACCATGCCGCGGCCGGCACCCCAGATCAGCGGATCGGGGACTTCTACGCAAGCTTCATGGACACCGCGCACCTCGATGCGCTCGGAGCTGCTCCGCTGAAGGCGTCGCTGGCCCGCATCGACGCCATCGCTAACCCCGCTGACGTCCTGCGGTACTTCGCTGACAGCAGGCAAACCGGCACGCCCAGCCCCATCGCATTTTCCATCGACCAGGACGCCAGAAACGCCGACGCGTACATACCCAGCGTCTCCCAGTCCGGCCTGTCCATGCCCGATCGGGATTACTACCTGAAAACCGATCCCCAGTTCGTGACATTACGAGACCAGTTGCGGGCCTACGCGACGCGCGCCCTAGGGCTGGCCGGCGTTCCCGATCCGGCTGCCGAGGCCGGCCGGGTGCTCGCGGTGGAGACCCGCCTGGCCGAGATCCAGTGGACCGCCGCGCAGGACCGCGACGCCACGGCGACCTACAACAAGTTCACCGTCGCCGACGCCACGGCGCGGACCCCAGGGCTGGACTGGCAGACCTACTTCGACACGGCCCGAGTGCATGCCGGCGACTTCATCATCTCCGAACCCAGTTTCTTCACCGCGTTGGGCACCGCGCTGACCACCGTGCCGCTGGCCGACTGGAAGTCGTACCTGAGGTTTCGGATCATCGACGATCTGTCCCCCTACCTGAGCAACGACTTCGTCACCGCGCGCTTCGAGTTCCGCGGCCGTGACCTGGCCGGGCAGCAGGAGATGCGTCCGCGTTGGAAGCGCGGGGTGGCTGCGGTCGACGACGCGATGGGCGACCTGCTCGGCCAGCGGTACGTGCAGCGGTACTTCCCCCCAGACGCCAAAAAGCGAATCGACGCACTGATCGGCAAGCTGGTCGACGCCTACCGATCGTCCATCAACGGCTTGGACTGGATGAGCGACGCAACCAAAGCCGAGGCCAGGGACAAGCTCAGCAAGCTCGCCGTGAAGATCGGCTACCCGTCCAAGTGGAAGGATTACTCCAAGCTGATCGTCGCCCGCGACGACCTGGTGGGCAACGTGCTGCGCTCATCGCAACTCGAATACCAGCGTAATATCGATCGGCTCGGCAAGCCGGTCGACCGGGAGGAATGGTTCACCACACCGCAGACCGTCAACGCCTACTACAACCCCACCCGGAATGACATCACATTCCCGGCCGCGATCCTGCAGCCCCCGTTCTTCGACCCGAAAGCCGACGATGCGGTCAACTACGGCGGGATCGGCGCGGTGATCGGTCACGAGATCAGCCACGCGTTCGACGATCAGGGCCGCAAATTCGACGGCACGGGCAATCTGCGGGACTGGTGGACCCCGCAGGATCTGCAGCGGTTCACGGCCCGGACGCAAGCCCTGGCCGCACAGTATTCGGCCTATGAGCCGTTGCCCGGTGAGCACATCAACGGTGAACTGACCTTGGGTGAGAACATCGCCGACCTGTCCGGCGTGACCGTGGCGAGGCGTGCCTACGAGCTGTCCCTCGGCGGCCGGCCGGCCGCGGTCCTGGACGGCTTCACCGGGGAACAACGCTTTTTCCTCGGGTTCGCTCAGGTCTGGCGCGGCAAGGTTCGGGAGCAGGATCTGCGGGCACAGCTGTTGAGCGATCCGCACAGCCCTAACGAGTTCCGGGCCAACGGTGTGGTCAGCAACCTGCCCGAGTACTACGCGGCTTTCGGCGTCAAGCCCGGCGACAAGCTGTTCCGGGCGCCCGACCAGCGCGTCAAAATCTGGTGAGCCGCCTGCGTTCCACGCTGAGCAGCATCGATCCGGCATTTGGCGACGGTGGGTGCAGGGGCCGACGAAAGGGGCCATACGCTGCACCGGTGCACATCTTGCGCCGGGGACCTCGAATGCCACACCGGATCGCGTCAGCCTGGATCGCAGTGTTAACCCTGGCGATCGCCTCCGGTTGCGGGGGTGAGAGCGCCCCGGTGGCCCCGAGCCCATGGCCTAGCTCGCCGTCCGGCCCGACCTCGTCGGCGGGCCCGAACGGGGCCGCTCCCCCGCCCTGCACTCGCACTGTCAGCCAAGCCGACGAGATACGGCCGGCCTTGGACGCTGCCTCGCCAGGGACCACGCTGTGCTTCACCGGCGGGGACCTGTCCGGCACTGATCTGACCGTGGCACGCTCGGGCGCAGCCAACGCGCCGATCACGCTGCGCTCCGACGGAGCGGCCGTGCGCAGCATCCACGTCACCGCAGACCACGTTGTGCTCGAGGGTTTCACCGTCGCCGATGGCGAGGGGATCTTCCTCAAGGGCGCCGACCTGGCCGTCCGTCACAACACCGTGCACGACTCCAAGATGGGTGGCATCACCTGCGAGCGATGCCAAAGCTCGATCCTCGAATCCAACACGGTGCAGCACGTCGATACCGTCGGCATCTGGATCGACGGGCAGCAGATCGAGGTCAGCCACAACACCGTGCGGGATATCCTCGCCCGCGACAATGGCGACGCCGATGGCATGCGGTTTTTCGGCAACGGTCACCGGATTACCGGTAACACCGTCACCGACATCTCCGATCACGGCTACGCCAACCCACCACACCCGGACTGCTTCCAAACCTACGACGACAACAGCCCACCCACATTCGACATCCTCATCGCGGGTAATACCTGCCGTAATGTCGGCGCGCAGTGCCTGATCGCCACCGGCGACCAGCACGGCAATAGCGGCGCCCCCACCGGCGGCCCGTCGATCACCTTCGTCGACAACTTCTGTGCAAACAATGGTGCCCAAGCGGTGAACTTGCGCCGCTGGCCCAACGTCGAGATACGCGACAACAGGTTCTCTGGCCGCAACGTGACCCGGGGAATCATCATCATCGACGGCTCGACAGGGTGCGTGGTGATCGGCAACACCACCGACGGCGGCCGCCCTACGGTGGATATCGACCACTCCTCCGAGCCCGGTTCGCACCTGGAACACAACAGTCCCGGCTGATGGGTTGCTGATGACCGAATTCGCGCACTACCTGGTCGAGGAGCACATCGAGGACTTCCAGGCTCGATTGATCAGCCGGCGGGAACTGTTCCGCCGAGTGACTCTGATCACCGGGAGTATCGCCGGCACGATGGCGCTGCTGCAAGTGGCTGGTTGCTCGAGCGAGCCGTCCGGGAAGCGGCCCTCGCCCGAGCCCCGGCAGACCAGCACGCCGCACCCGTTCGCCACCCCACCTGCCCGGCCCACCGCTGACGGGGTGACCGTGCGGCCCGACGATGCCCGGATCACCGTCGCGCCGATGACGGTGACCGGCGCGGACGGCGCTTCGCTGATCAGCTACTTCGCCCGGCCGCGAAGCGGTGCCGCGGCGGGCGGCGTGCTGGTGATTCACGAGAATCGTGGTCTGGTGGCCCACATCGAAGACGTGGTCCGCCGAGTCGCCACAGCCGGATTCAGTGCCGTCGCAGTTGATCTGCTGTCGCGCCAGGGTGGCGCCGGCCGGCTCAGCGACCCGGCTGAGTATGCGGCCGCGCTGAGCAAGCAGGACCCCACGACCATGGTGTCCGACCTGCGGCAGGCGCTGTCCGCGCTGTCGGCGGCCGGCGCCGGCGACCGGCTCGGCATCACCGGTTTCTGCTTCGGTGGTGGCATGACCTGGAACGCGCTCGCCGCGGGTACCCAGGTCAAGGCGGCGGTGCCCTTCTACGGTCCGCCACCGAAAAACCTGGACGGGCTGGCCACCACTCCGGCCGCGGTATTCGCCATCTACGCCGAGCGGGATGCCCGGATCACCAGCTCGAAAGACCAGATCGAGCAGCAGCTGCGCCGGACCGGCCGTCCGTACCAGATCACCGTCTACCCCGGAGTGGACCACGCGTTCCACAACGACACCGGCCCGCGCTACAACGCGACGCAGGCCGAGGCAGCCTGGGTGGCCACCATCGAGTGGTTCCAGCGCTATCTGCCCTAGGCGTGAGTTAACTGCCTGACTTATTTGAATGGATCGCACGCAGAACGAGTGCGGCGAAATTCGCCGGCGTGTCGAGGTGCGCGAAATGTCCCGCTCCTGGGATGTATTCGGTGCGGATGCTCGGCGCCACTCGCACGACACTTGCGTGCGCCCGGCGGCACCACTCGCTGCGAGTGTCCACGCCGAGCAACCAGGTAATCGGCATCCGGATGGCGGCCACCCTTTTTGTCGGAATGTATTCCATCAACACCCCGAACCGGTGCGGGTCGAGCTCTTGAAGGACCGGCCGATAGTTCGCGAGCAGCACCTGCCGCTCCGCTGCGGGGAGGCGGTCGAACCCGTTGCCGCCATCGCGCAGTCCCGACACCCAGCGAAAGAAGATCGCCGCTGCTTGCCGGCGGCGCCCGCGTAGCTGGGAAAGCTTGGCCCGCACGATGGCGGCGGCAAGGTCAGGGGTCGCATTTCGCAGTCCGTGCCAGGGTGCCTCAATGATCACCGCCGAGCGATATAGATCCGGCCGCTCGACGGCGAGCGCGAGCGCGGCGTTGCCGCCAGAGCTCCAGCCAAGAACGTGGGCGGGCGCACCGACACCTTCGATGACCGCCGCCAGATCGGCCACGTGCACCCGGTAGTCGCGCACCGGGCGATGGGTCGAGCGCCCAAAGCCGCGCCGGTCATAGGCGATGACTCGGTATCCGCCGGCAGCCAGGTCGCCGACCGCGCCGCGCCAGGTCGAAGCCTGCGCTCCGCTACCGTGCACCAGTACCAGCGGCTCACCCGTGCCCAGCTCGTCGTAGATCAGCTCGCAGCCTGGCACCGGAATCCGTCCCAGCGCTACCACCCCCGTCGCCTTGACCAGCAGGACGCCCATTATCGGGCTCGGCGACTGGCCGGCGACCACCTAGGCGGGGGCTTGGGCGGAGGTGGGAGCGGGGTCGGGAACGGCTGCGGCCGTGGGCGGGGCGGTGCGCATGACGGCCAGGGCGATCGCGGGGAACAGCAGGACCGAAACCAGGCCTGCGGCGATCAGCGCGGCACCGGAGGCGGCGGGCAGCACCCCGAGATGTTGCCCGATCTGCACTGCAGCCACGATGAACGGCAGCGAGGTGGCCTGCAGGAATCCCGCCGCCATGGTGCGCCGCATGCCCAGCTGCGATCGGTACAGCAGCGCGGGCAGCGCCCGCACCATGAACAGCGCCGCCAGGAACAACGGTACCGCCAGCAACGTCGCCGACGACGCGAACAGCGCCTTGGCGTCGAACATCACCCCACTGGTGACGAAGAACACCGGGATCAAGAACCCGTAGCCGATCGCGTCGAGCTTGACCTCGGTGTGCGGGTGCACGGTGGCGGCGTCGGCGTCGATCAGCCGCAGCACCGCGCCGGCGAGGAAGGCCCCGAGGATGGCTTCGAACCCTAATCCCTGGGCGAGCGCCAGGAACGCGACGAGCAGCAGCGTGGCGAACCGGATCCGGATCTGCGCGGTGGTGTCCATCAGCTTGGTAAAGACCCGGTCGGCGCGGGCGCTGCGCCCGGCCCTCATCAGCGCCACCGCCAGCAGCACCGCGACCAGCGCCAAGCCGGCCAGCAGCAACAGCCGCGCGGGTAGGCCGGTGGCCTGTTCGGAGAACAACAGCGACAGCAGGATTACCGCGCCGAAATCGGCGATGGACGCCGCGGCGATGATCAGCTGGCCGGTGGCGCCGCCTACCTGTCCAGAATCCTTGAGTACCGGCACCACCAGCCCCAGCGACGTGGAGCACAGGATGATCGCGATGAGCAGCGGGGCCGAAGCGAACCCGCCTGCCGCCAGCAGTAGCGCGACACCGACCGCGAGTGCGAAGGACACTACGAAACCGGTCAGCGCCAGGGTCAGTGGCCGCCCGCGTAGCTTGTGTACGTCGATTTCCAGGCCGGCCAGAAACAGCAGGAATGCCAGGCCGATCAGGGCGAGCACCTGGACTGGCGCGTCGACGTGCACCCAGCCCAGCAGCGAGGGGCCGAGCACGATCCCGGCCACGATCTCCAGCACCGGCGACGGTACCCGCAGCGCGGGCACGGCGTTGACCACCAGCGGTGCGACGAACGCCACCACCACGATGATCAGCAGGTTGGTGAAATGCATCGCAAGCCACCTCGTTTCAGGTGGTCAGGTCCGCGAGGGCGTCGAGTACCCCGCGGTGGAACGTCGGGTAGGCGTAGATCATCTGACGCAACGTGGTGACCGGCAGCCGGGCGTGCACCGCGAGGGTGAGCATGGACAGCACCTCACCGCCGCGCGGGCCGACCGACGTGGCGCCGACCAGCACGCCGCGGTCGGCGTCGCACACCAGCTTGATCAGCCCGTCGTTGCCCGGGCCATGGATGAAGCCCCGGCTCGACGCGGACACCGGCGCGCCGCCGGTGCGCACGTTGAGCCCGGCCGCCCGGGCGGCCGCCTCGGACAGTCCCACCGACCCGATCTCCGGATCGGTGAAGGTGACCCTGGGCAGCGCGGTGTAGTCGGCGGCGTAGCCGGGGACGCCGAGGATGTCGTCGGCGGCGATCCGGGCCTGGTACACGGCGAGGTGGGTGAACGCGCCGACGCCGGTGACGTCGCCGATCGCCCACAGCCCGTCGCCGGCCCGCATCCGGTCGTCGACGGCCACCGCGTGGGCTGACTCGTCCAGACCCACCGACGCCAGCCCGGTGCCGCGCAGGTTGGAGCGCCGCCCGACGGCGACCAGCAGCTGCTCGCCCTCCACCGTGTCGCCGTCATCCAGCTCAACGGTGGTGCGGTGCCCGGACCGGGACACCGCGACAGCGTGCCGCCCGGCGCGTAGCGTCAGGCCTTCGGCTTTCAACACCGCGGCGATCACCGCGCTGGCCTCCGGCTCTTCGGCCGGTACCAGCCGGTCGGCACCTTCCACCACGGTGACCCCCGACCCGAACCGCCCGAAGGCCTGCGCCAATTCCAGCCCGATGGCACCACCGCCGAGCACCACCAGCGAGCCGGGCGGCTCGGTCGCCTCGATCGCTTCCCGGTTGGTCCAGTAGCCGGCCTCGGCCAGCCCCGGGATCGGTGGCCGGACCGGCGCGGAACCGGTGGCCAGCACCACTCCCACCGCGGCGCTGAACACCGTCTCACCAACCCGGACCCGCCGCGGCCCCACCAGGCTCGCCCGCCCCCGGATGAACCGCCCGCCGTGCTTTTCGAAGCGCTGCACGGCAACGGTGTCGTCCCAGTCGTCGGTGGCCTCGGCGCGGATCCGGCGGGTCACCGGGGCGTAGTTGGGGTGCACCTGCGCGGCGCCGGCGAGCTGGTCCACCCGCCTGGCCTCAACCAGCGTCTCCGCCCCACGAACGATCATCTTGCTGGGAATGCACCCCCAGTACGGGCACTCCCCACCGACCAGCTCCCGCTCGACGCCCAGCACGGTCAGCCCGGCGTCGGCCAGCCGGGAGGCTATTTCCTCACCGCCGGGCCCGAGCCCGATCACGACCACATCCACGGACTGCTCGATACCTGTCACGGCTGATTAGAGGCGCTGAGCGGCGCGGGCGTTACGCATGATCACTGTTTGGGTGTCAAGAACGACACGAGATGTCGCCGTAGGCACACATTCCGTGATCATGGGCGGTTCAACGAGCGGTCCTGGCGTCGTAGCGCACGAAGGCCGGCACGGCCAAGGCGAGCAGCCCGATTCCGGCCAGGCAGGCCAGCCCACCCGAGACGACAGAGAGCTGGGCGGTGAACGCAGTCGCCACCGCGCCCGCTTCCAGGTCGCCCAGCCGCGGGCCACCCGTGACCACCACGATGAAGACCCCCTGCAACCGCCCCTGCATCCCGGGTGGCGTGGCGACTTGCAGGATCGTCGAGCGGTAGACCGCGCTGACCGTGTCGGCCGCCCCCGCGACCGCCAGCAGCAGCAATCCCAACCACAACGTCGAGGCGAGGCCGAACAGCGTGATCGCCACCCCCCACACCGCAATCGAGAGGATCACGCCCAGCCCGTGACGGTGCACCCGGGCGATGGCCCCGCCCAGCAACGTGGCAACGACCGCACCCACCGCGGGCGCGGCATAAAGCAGGCCCGCGGTGCTGGCACCCCCGCCGTACTGGCCCTCGGCCAGCGCGGGGAACAGCGACGTCGGACTCCCGAAGATCATCGCGATGAGGTCGGCGACGAACGTCATCGACACCACCCGGCGCGCCGCCAGGAAACGCAAGCCCTCCACGACCGACGCCAGCCCGGCCCGCTGGGCGCCGGTACCCGGTGGCAGCGGCGGCAGCCGCACGGCCGCGTAGAACGCGCCGGCGAAGGACGCGACGTCGATCGCATACGCCCACCCGAAGCCACCGGCGGCCACCGCGACCCCGGCCAGCACCGGCCCGGCGATGACCGTTAGCTGCATGCTGCCGAAGGACAGCGTGTTGGCCGCCGGCAGCTTCTCCGCACGCACCAGCTGCGGGATGATCGCCCGCCGGGCTGGCGAGTCGACCGCCGCGAATGCCGACTGCACGGCGACGCAGGCGAAAAGCACACTGACCCGGTTGATCCCCAGCATGGCCTGTACCAGCAAGACAACGCTTACCAGCATCGTCCCGGTCGAGGTCAGCAACACCAGCTTGCGGCGATCGACCGCGTCGGCAATCGACCCGCCGTAGAGGCCGAAAACCACCAGCGGGACGAACCCGGCGGCCCCGATCAAGCCCACGTCCAGCGACGACCGGGTGATCGCGTAGACCTGCAGCGGTACCGCGACGCGGGTCACCTGCGTGCCGACCTGCGACACCGTCTGGCCGGCGAACAACCGTCGGAAGGCCACCGACTCGCGCAGCGGCGTGACGTCGGAGGCGGCCGCCCGCAGTGCCCGCCCGACCAGCGCGGTAAGTGACATCTCCCACCTAGCGTCGCACGCGCCGCCCGGCATCCGGACTCTTCCGCTGGGTAGATCGATCCGGGACGCTCACGGTGTGAGTGGGCCGACGTTGTTGGCTACCAAGCTGGCACCGCCGTTGCGCCGGGGGCTGATGCACCGGCGGCGGCTGGTGCAGGCGCTGGACGGCGCAGCCCGGCACCGGTTGACCCTGCTCGTCGCGCCCGCCGGCTGGGGTAAGACGTCGCTGCTGGCCGACTGGCACACCACCGGCCGCCGGCAACGGGTCGGATGGCTGGCGTTGGATCCCGAGGACAGCGACCCGGTCCGGTTCTGGACCTACCTGATCAGCGCCGTGCGCGCGGTGCTACCCGGCGTAGGCGAACGCGCGCTGGCGACGCTGGGCATACCCGGCCGGGCCCTCTACGACGCCGCCTTGCCGGCGCTGATCAACGATCTCGCTACCCTCGACGACAACGTCCACCTGGTACTCGACGACTACCACGTGCTGACCGACCCGGAGCTGCATCGCACGGTTGCCTACCTGCTGGCCCACCAACCACCACGGCTGCACTTGATCATCGCGACGCGCAGCGATCCGCCGTTGCCCTTCGGGCGGCTACGGGCGCACGGCGAGATATTGGAGATCCGGGCCAATGATCTGGCCTTCACCGACACCGAAGCCACCACCATGCTCAACGGTGCGCTCGCGCTAAGGCTCGACGTCCAGGACGTCCAGCGCCTCGCCGCCCGCACCGAGGGCTGGGCCGCCGGGCTGTACCTGGCCGGGCTTTCCCTGCGGGAACACCCGGACCGGGCGGCATTCGTCGCGGCATTCCATGGCACCGATCGCTTCGTGCTCGATTTCCTCGGCTCCGAGGTGCTCGCGGCTCAGCCCGCTGACCTGCGCACATTCCTGCTGGAGACCTCGATCCTGCCCCGGTTGTCCGCGTCGTTGTGCCAGGCGGTGACCGGCCGATCGGACAGCGCGGCTTTGCTGGAGCGCATCGAGCGATCCAACCTGTTCCTGGTCCCGCTGGACTCCGAGGGGCGCTGGTTTCGCTATCACCGCCTGTTCGGTGAGCTGCTGCGTCATGAACTCGGTATCGCCGAACCGCGACGGGTGCCCAAGCTGCACCGGCGGGCGGCTGGCTGGTTTCACGCAGCGGGCCAGGTAGGTGAGGCGATCGACCACGCCGCGGCTGCAGGAGATGTCGACGGCGCCGCCGAGCTCGTCGCCAGGCACTGGAACACCTGGTTCAACGCCGGGCGGCTGGCCACCGTACAGGGTTGGTTGGATCGCTTACCTGCGCCGGTGCAGCTGGCCGACTCCCGGCTGTGCGTGGCGCGGGCCTGGCTGTTGCTGGACACCGGGAGCCTGGATGACGTCGACCGGTGGCTGGCCGGCGCCGATGCGGCAGCTGACCCGGGTGACGCGGTGACGCTGCGCGAGATCGCGGTCTTGCGCACGGTGCACCGGTTCAAGATCGGCGACGTGGGCGCCAGCCACCTCGCGGCCCGCCGGGTACTCGAGCTCAACCAGGGCGAGGTGTGCTTCGCCGGCACCGTCGCGCAGGCCCTGCTGGGCGTGACGCTGTTCTGGAAAGGCGAACTGGCCGCGGCGCTGCGGCCGTTGACCGAGGCGGTCGCGCTGGCGCGGCGCACCGGCAACCTGCTCGGGGAGACCTACGCCATGAGTTACCTCGCGTTGACGCACGTGGAGCGGGGGGCGATCGGCGAAGGCCGGCAGGTGGCCAGGGCGATTCTGAGCCGGGCGCTGGAGCCGGGCGTGGCGGAGCATTTCGTGACCGGGCTGGGGCATTTGGCGCTGGCGATGGCGCTGGCGGCCACCGGGCACGTCGAACAGGCGGCTCCGGCAGCGGCCCGGGCGGTGCAGTTGGCCCGCCGCGGCGCCGGCCGGCTGGAGATCGGCCTGGCGTTGGCCGCCCACGCGCAGACTCTGCTCACCGCAGGCGAGGACGGCCTGCCGATGTTGGCCGAGGCCAAGCGGGTGGCTCGAGCCTGCCGCGACCCCGGGTGGTTGCCCGATCTGCTGACCCGGCTGGGCCGCGCGATGGCGCCCATCGGGCCGCGCCCGGCACCTGACGGCGCGGCTGTGGTGACTCTCAGCGATCGGGAGCGCGAACTGTTACCACTGCTCGCCGGCACGCTGTCGCAACGCGAGATCGGGGCGGTGCTGCATCTGTCGCTCAACACCGTCAAAACCCACAGCCGTGTGCTGTACCGGAAGTTGGGCGCAAGCTCTCGAGCCGACGCCGTCCAGCGGGCTCGGCGCATCGGGCTGCTGCCAGGTAGCCAGTAGCTATCCGGAGGGTCCTAGGTTTACGCTTGACATTATCTATGCTCGCGACTGTAATTATGAGGGTACTGGCGAGTGTCGTCGTGCATCCAGGCGGCAGGGATCCGGCCCACTGGGCGGGTCCCTGCGGTTTTATGAGGGAGCCATCGAAAGTTGGGTGTGGACCGGCTCGACGACGAGGATTACCCGGCGCTGAGCATGGGACAGGCCGCGGAGCTGTTGGGGGTCCAGCCGGCGTTTCTCCGCAGTCTGGACGCCGCTGAAGTGCTGCGGCCGGGTCGTTCAAGTGGCGGCCATCGCCGCTACACGCGGCGCGAG
>DASUVX010000215.1:0-5552 GCA_036378735.1 Pseudonocardiaceae bacterium
CGCGTCGGGTTGCATCGAGCCCATCCTTCCAGTCTCCTCCATCTCGCCGGTCGCACACCGCCACTCGGCGGGGTTGTCGTGACTTACCACGGGCTGCAACGCCTTGAACTGCGCCAAACGTGCGTGCTTCATTGCAATCAATGCGTATGCGCAATCGTTGCGGGTAGCCTGGTGCTTGTGAGAGGTGGTTCGGGGCCCGCTGGCCCGGTGATGGACGAATCGTCGGAGGACGAACCAATGGCCGCGCAGACTGTCGCCGATCAACTGGTGGACCGCACCGCCAAGAGAACGCCCCGGCGACGCATCCACGGCGCGACAACCGTGACCACGCCCGTATCGCCGGATGGGACCAGATCTAACGAGTACGCGCATCTGGTCGCGCTGCAGTGGCGCTATGCGCAGTCCGCTCCGGACGACCCTGAACACCCCCAGCTGCGCGGGCAGCTGATCAGCGGTTACCTGCGGGTGGCCGAACACATCGCCCGCCGCTTCGCCGGCCGTGGTGAGCCGCTGGACGACCTGGTCCAGGTCGCCAACGTGGGACTGATCAACGCCGTGGATCGGTACGAACCCGCTCGCGGCTCGGATTTCCTGTCCTTCGCCGTGCCGACAATCACTGGAGAGATCCGCTCCTACTTCCGCGACCATAGCTGCGCAACTCGGGTACCGCGCCGGCTGCAAGCCGTGCATCTCGCGATCAGGCGCACGCTTGCGGAGCTGTCCCAGCAACTCGGGCGGGCCCCGCGACCCAGCGAGATCGCTGACCGGTTGGGATTACCGACCTCAGAAGTGATCGAAGGGCTGCAAGCTGCGGAAGCCTACCGATGCGTGTCCTTGGACGACCCGGTCAGCGGCGCCGCGGCCCACGGCGAGGTGATCTGTGGCCTGGACCGCGCCCTGGCCAGGATCGACGATCGGGAAACGCTGCGCCCGTTGCTGGCCCAACTGCCGTCCCGGGACCGCACCATCCTCGCGTTGCGGTTCTTTCACCAACTGACCCAGACCCAGATCGCCGAGCAGGTCGGCGTCTCCCAGATGCAGGTCTCGCGAGTGCTCCGGCAAAGCCTGGCATTCCTGCACGAGCGCATGTCCGACTGAGGGCCCCCAGTGCTACGGCGCAGTGTTACGGCGGCCCGCCGGGCTCGTCGGGGCGTTGACCGGCTTTGATGGTCCCGAGCAGGTTGTCGATGGTGTCGAACTGCGTTTTGATCGCCCGGCGCAGGCGGGCTATCAGGATCAAACCCAAGCCGCCGACGAGGAGGATGACGGATACGCCGATGACGATCACGATCACAATTCCGGTGGTCATGGTGTTGCCCTCCCAGGTCCCGTTTCCTTGAGGTCGCCCGACCCCGGGCTGCCATAGCGCCGGTCGAAGCCGCCGAAACGCCATAGCGCCATAGCGCCTGCCCAGACGGCGACGAAGAAGGCGACGATGACGTAGCCGAGCAGCTCGAAGTGATCGGCGAGGCCGGCGTACCCGGAAAGGAACGCTACGCCGGCATGCTCGACGAGCACCGCAGCCAGGTAGACGCTGGAGATGAAACCGGCCACGAAAACCGTAGCCCAGGTGGTCACGATGTTGTAGTAGAGCCGCCGCGCCGGGCGCCGCTGCGACCACGTGTAAGCCAGCGACATCAGCAGCCCGTCGCAGGTGTCGAAGGCGCTCATGCCGGCCGCGAACAGCAGCGGCAGCGACAACGTCGCGACCAAACCGATTTGCCCTGCCTGCGCGGTACTGGCGGACAGCGTCAGCAGGGTGACTTCCGAGGCCGTCTCCAGGCCGAGGCCGAACAGGATGCCCAGCGGGTACATGTGCCACGACGAGCGGATCAGTGAACGAGCCCGGCCGCCGAGGATGCGATTGACCAGACCGCGGTTGAGCAGCTGGAGCTCCAGCTGCTTCTCGTCGAGCCGGCCGCGGCGCAGCTCCCGCCATGAGCCGATGATGCCCTTGAGCACCATGGCGTTGAGCACCGCGACCAAAGCCAGGAAAGACATCGCAACGATGGCGGACACCATCCCGCCGATGGCACGCCACTCGTCGAGGCCACTGCTGGTGACGCCGGCGGCGGCGACCGCGACGACCATCGCCAGCACGACGACCACCGAGGAGTGGCCCATCGCGAAAAAGAAGCCGACCCCGACCGGCCGCCGGCCGCGCGCCACCATGAGCCGGGTGGTGTCGTCGATGGCTGCGATGTGGTCGGCGTCGAAGGCGTGCCGGATCCCGAGCACGTAGGCCAGCACCCCGGCGCCGGCGAAGGCGCCCGCACCGGCCGACCCGTGGGTCACCGATAGGTACAGCGACCACCCGAGGACGTGCAGCACCGCGATCACTGCCACGATCATCGACAGCTGCAGTCGCTGCCCCCGGGTCCAGCTACCAAGGGTCGGCGCAATCGTGGTCATTGCGTCCTCCCAGGCGCTGGCGGGCCGCCCCCGTTCGCAGTCTGGATGCAGACGGCGGTAAATCGGGCCTTCAAAACAGCAGTCTGCATCCAGACTGCTGTATGGGGTACTACGGGGTGGCGCCGGTGATGGCGTGGAAGGCGCTGAGCAGGCCGAGCGCGGCCATGATCAACGCGGCGGTGCGGGCGATCCAGCTCAACGGGATCCAGCGCAGCAGCTGCCGGCCGCCCAGGATGGCCAGGCCGCCGACCGCCCACAGGCCCAGCGCCGCCCCGGCGCCCACGGTGAGGGGATCGTGGTACCGGGCGGCCAGGTTGGCGATGGCGATCTGGGTGAGGTCGCCGAATTCCGCCACGAACAGCACACCGAAGCTGGTCGCCGCGACCTTCCAGAACCCGCTGCGCTCGGCGGCCCGCCGGCTCCGCGTTCGGGTTAGCACGGCCATCCCCCCATGCGACTCGCGCTCGTCGTCGGCGTACCCCGGGTCCGGCGCCTGCGTCGGATCCGGCGGCCAACTCGCCGGTGCGGGGTCATCTTCGTGTCCTTGCCGGCCGCGGCGCAGCATCAGCACCGCGCCGGCCAGGAACAGCACCGCGACGACGGCTTCGACGATCCGGCGCGGCGCCAGACTCAACGCACTTCCCGCGGCGACGGCGATGACCACGTGCAGCGCGAACGCCGCGGCTACGCCGATGAACACGACACCGGGCCGGTAGCGGGTGCCCAGCACCAGGCTCGCCAGGGCGGTCTTATCGGGCAGCTCGGCCACGAAGATTATGCCGAAAACCGCAGCCAGCAGGCTCAGGTTCACCGCCGTTTCCCTTCATCGCAACGCCGTGCCCGTTACCCGCCATGTTCACATACGATCAGTTGTTTTCGCAACTTATTGAATGACGGAGTGGGCCAGCCGGAGTCACAATGGATCCACCATGACCAACGAGCGTGCCCAGGCCACCGCCGACGTCGGCGCGCCGGGGCGTGTGGAGCCGACCGGCCCGCAGCTGTCCGCCGCCGCGAACACCTTCGACCTGCTGTCCTCGCCGGTGCGGTTGCATCTGGTGTGGCTGGCCGCGCAGGGTCGCTACGACGTCGGCACCCTGGCCGCTCGGGTCGGCGTGAGCATCGCCACCGCGAGCCAGCACCTGGGCAAGCTGCGCCTGGCCGGCTTGGTCACCGGCCGGCGGGAGGGCAAGCGCCAGATCTACACCGTGGACGACCCGCACGTGCTCACGCTCATCGAGCAGATCTTCGCGCACATCGCGCCCGATGGAACCCTCGCTGCAGACCCCCCGCTACCGCGCTGACACCCCTGGTACCGACATGGAGACATATCGGGGTTATCGAGGCCTCGATAACCCCGATATGTCTCCATGTCGGGGGCGGGGTTGATCGCCTCGACATCAGTTGGGCTGCACACGTATCAGCACGCGCAGCGCCCCGCTCTTCTCCATGGGGGACGCCATCGTGAGTTCCGCAGGACGGCAGCCCGGAGGGTACCCGCATGGATCCCAACTCCCTCTCCGCAAGCGGCGTTCGCACGGCGGGGCTGCGCCCCGCGGGGTCCCGACGGTTGTTCATCGATTCCGCCACCGATATCGCCTACGCGGCGCGGGCGCTCGCCATGGGCGCGGTCACGGCAACCGCATTCGGCAACTTCTACGTGATCATCTCGCGGCCGGCGGTCGAGACGGTTCGCCGCGTCAACATGATCAAGGGCAGACCGGTCGCCCAGGTCGGCAGCATCACTACCGAGGCGAGTCAGATCCCATCCATGTTCGACTGGTTCATGCTGCCCGCGCGGCTAGCGGAAGATCGGGTACGTGGCTTGATGGAGGTGCTATACGGCCTCGGCCCATTCGGTTTTCGGGGTCCAGCCGCTGCCCACGTTCCTGACCACCTCACCCAGCTCGATCAGGGGATCCGCACCACGCAGGTGATCGCGCCCGGCTCGCGCTGCCCGTCGAATGCCTTGTTCGCCCGTGCCGTGGCCGAAGTGGGCGCGCAGCTGCTGTACATCACCTCGGCGAACCGGTCGCGGCATGTCACCGGTGCGGTGGAGGAGCCCGCGCACTGGCAGGCGCTCGGGATAGCTGCCGACTTCGTCCAGGTGCCCGACCTAGTGATCATCGAGCACCGTGACGAGAAGGCCGCCCGGGCCGCCTACCCAGCGTTCGCGCCTACTTCGGTGACCCTGCTGTCGTTTCATGCGCCCCGTGGTCTCGCGAGTGGGCGACCAGTGCTCACTATCGACCGGCACGGTTCGCTGCCGATCGGTGCGGTACGCCGCGTCGTCGAACGGTTCGGCTTCGACGTGGAGCTCGGACCGCACGCCCAGCGGCGGCTGCAGGTCCGCGGTTACGCAACGGAGATGGGCAGGTGATCACCCGGCGGATCGGCCTGGTGGTCCCCAGCTCCAACACCACGATGGAGGTCGAGCTGGCTGAGCTACTGCGACGCCGCGAACGGGTAGCGCCAGAGCGATTCAGCTGTCATGCCAGCCGGGTGCGGATGCGTCAGGTGATACCAGCGGAACTGGCAAGGATGAATGCCGCCGCAGATCGCTGCGCCGGTGAGCTGGCCGACGCGCGATGCGACGTTCTGGTGTACGCCTGCTTGATAGCGATCATGGTTGAGGGGCCGGGGGCGCACCTTGCCGCCGAGGAGCGCCTCGGCGCGGCCGCGGTGCGCGCCGGTCACGGTATGCCGGTGGTGAGTAGCGCCGGTGCGTTGGTAGCGGCTCTTGCCACCTTCGGTGCCCGGCGGATCTCCTTGATCGCCCCCTATGTCCCGTCGCTGACCGCCACAGTGGTCGGTTATCTCCATGCCTACGGCGTGGAGGTGGTGGACGCCATAAGCCTGAGCGTGGCCGACAACGTTGAGGTAGGTCGATACGATCCCGCTCGGTTGATCGGGCTCGCTGAGAAGCTCGACGTGGACGATGCCGATGCGGTAGTGCTCTCGGCGTGTGTCCAGCTGCCGTCGTTGCCGGCGGTGCCCGTGGTCGAGCGCAGGCTAGGTCTGCCGGTAGTGACCGCCGCGACGGCGACGGCTCATCACCTGCTCACTCGCCTGCACCTCCCGCCGGACATACCCGATGCCGGCCGCCTGCTCGCAACGCGTTGACCCGCCCCTCCCGCCCC
>DASUVX010000216.1:0-6512 GCA_036378735.1 Pseudonocardiaceae bacterium
CGTGGTCCTCTGGGCACTGACGGCGGTAATCTTCCTCACCGGCATCCTGGCCGCGGCCAACCGGATTGAGAGCCGGGTCGGCGTCATCAATAACGCGCTGACGCCGATCAACAGCAAGCTCAACACGGTTCCGGTCCTGGCCAACGTCTCGAATACCGCCAACCAGATCCGTGATGCGGCTTCGAACCTCAGCCCCACCATCGGCCGCATTACGGATAACGCCGCCACCATCGATCAAAGCCTGAAGTCGGTCAACGATGTTGTCGGGCCGATCAACAAATCGGCGAAGCAGATCAATGCTTCGGTGTTGACGATCAACCAGAGCGTCAACACGATCGGCCCTAACCTGATCACCGTTCTGGGTAATGCCCAGTCGATCAACCGCTACGTGCACTCGATCGATGGTGAACTCGCCGGCACGCTGGACAACGTGTACGACATCAGGGCCCGGGTCGTGACGGTCACGGGTCAGGCTGATGACATCGACAGGTCCGCCAAGACCATTGATGGCGACACGTCGGTGATTAGTAACGCAGTTGGCACTGCTCCTTTCCCGGGCACTGTCAACGGCGATGCATACGGGATTGAGACCTCGCCGTTGCTGCTGAATTTGCGCAACGCCGGTGTGATGAAGGAAATGATCGCCGCATCGGGTCGCCAGGATCCCGCGGCTGGGCAGGCATCACTGCCGTCGTTGGATCTGCTTCCGCAGATCACCGCGCTCGGTCTGCCTGCGTTGCCGGCGCTACCTACCACTCAGCTGCCGTCGGTACTGACCAACCTGCTGCAAGGTCTGCCAGTGCTGGGTGACACCGGGGATCTGCTCGGTCAGGTAATGGCTCCACCCAAGTAGTTCGCAAGTTTTCCATCGCGGGGCGTCGGCCAAGCCAGGCCGGCGCCCCGCGAATGTTTGCGCGGGCGGTTGCCGCCGCTGGCTGAATCAGAGTTTGAGCGCCTCGCCGAGCCCGGCGATCTGTAGCTCGGTGCCGGCGGGGCCGAGCTCGCGGAACAGCCCGTAGTACTTGTCCGGTTTGGCGAGGATGGCCTGGTGGACCGGTACGGCCAGCGCCGGTGCGACGGCGCGCAGGTAGTCCACCGCCTCGGAGACCTTCAGCCAGGGCGCGGCGGTCGGTAGCAACAGCACGTCCACCGGGCGAGGAGCTGGGTGCAGTGAGTCCCCGGGGTGCAAGACAGTGCCTGCATCACCGTCGATCAGGTAGCCGTTGTTCGGGACCACCGGAATGTCCGGATGGATGACGCCATGGTCGCCGCCGATGACGTCAACGGCTGTGCCGCCCAGTTCCAGCCGCTGCCCGGCTCCGACTACCCGGTGCTCGATGCCCGCGTCGACCAGCAGCGGTGCAGAGCCGGCGTCGACCAAAAGCTCGGCGGCAGGGTTCGCGGCCAGTACGGCGGGTAGCCGCTCGAGGTCGAGGTGGTCGGGGTGCTGATGGGTCACCAGGATGGCATCCAGCTCGGTCAGCTCGTCGAAGCCGGTGGAGTAGATCCCCGGATCCAGCAAGAGCCGGGCCGTTCCGGTTTCGACCAGCACGCAAGACTGCCCCAGGTGAACGATCTGCACGGTGTTGCCTTCCTCTCTGGTCGGCCATCCTCTTCGCCCAGCGTGCCACGCTCCTGGCGCGCGGGTAACCTCGCTGGCGTGCCGCGAGTGGTCGTTGATGTTGTCCCGAAACCGGAAATCCTCGATCCGCAGGGGCAGGCGATCGTGCGCGCATTGCCTCGCCTGGGCGTGCGCGGGGTGCGCGATGTGCGGCAGGGCAAGCATTTCGAGCTTGACGTCGATGACGATGTCGACGCGGAGACACTGCATCGGATCGCGGGCGAGCTGCTCGCCAACCCGGTGATCGAGGACTGGACGGTGCGCCGGCTGTGAGCTGCCGGATCGGCGTCGTCACCTTTCCCGGCACGCTCGATGACGTAGACGCGATCCGCGCGGTGCGCTGTGCCGGGGCCGCGCCGGTCGGCCTGTGGCATGCCGACGACGACCTGCGCGGCGTGGACGCCGTGGTCGTGCCCGGTGGGTTCTCCTACGGCGATTACCTGCGGGCCGGTGCGATCGCGGCTCACCAACCGGTGCTGCGCGCGGTGCGCGACGCGGCTGGCCGCGGCATGCCGGTGCTGGGCATCTGCAACGGCTTCCAGATCCTGTGTGAGGCGGGCCTGCTGCCCGGCGCCTTGGTGCGCAACGCGGGGCTGCATTTTGTTTGCCGCGATCAGCGGCTGCGCGTGGAGACCAGCGCGACGGCCTGGACGGGCCGCTACGCCGCCGGTGCGGAGATCGTGGTGCCGTTGAAGTCCATCGAGGGCCGTTATGTGGCCGACTCAGCCACGCTGGCCGCGCTGGAAGCCGATGGCCGGGTGGTTTTCCGGTACCTGGGTGCCAACCCCAACGGCGCGCTGCACGACATAGCCGGGATCGCCTCGGCCGATGGCCGGGTGGTCGGCTTGATGCCCCATCCCGAGCACGCCATCGACCCGCTCACCGGTCCGTCGAGCGATGGACTGAACGTCTTCCGCTCCGCCGTCGAAGCGGTACTGGGTGCGGTGCGGGCCTAAAGACCCTGTTCCGGCACGGTGGGTCCCTCGCCGCGGCCTGCCCACCGCGGCAGCAGCTCAGCGATGGCGACATCGCAGTCGAATGGCTCGCTGACGGACAGCCGGGGGCCTGCTCCGATCAACTGGTAGCAGTCGCCTTGCCCGACGCCGTACACGCTGACCAGCGGCGGCCGCAGTTCGATCCGCCAGTAGTGCGGAATCCCGTACTTGGCGTACAGGGCGGGCTTGGTGGCCCGGTCCTCCAGGTGGCTGCCCGGTGACTCGATCTCCACTGCCACCAGCACCTCGGACGGCGCGAACCAATGTCTTTCAGGTTGCGGGCTGCGCACTACCAGAACGTCAGGGATGCGCGTCAGCTGCCGCCCGAAGCGGATCTCCACGCCTTGCGTGACGGCAAGCGGCTCAGGCGCGGCCGCCTCCAGATGGACCAGCAGGCGGGCGGCGAGGGCCTGATGGAGACTCGACGGTGACGGTGACACGGTCAGTGCTCCATCTGTCAGTTCGTACCTGCGGTTGCTTTCCGGGAACGCGTCGAGGTCATCGACGGTCCAGCCACCGGCGGGGATCTCCAGGAGCGGTTCGGTCATCGTCTCCTCCTCCTCGTGGGGCGGAGTCTATAGCGCCGCATACGCTCGCTGGGTGACCACGACAGAGCAGCCGTACCGGGAACTGGGGCTGGCGGACGACGAGTACGAGCGGATCATCGAGATCCTCGGGCGGGTGCCGACCGACACCGAGCTGGCGATGTACTCGGTGATGTGGAGCGAGCACTGCTCCTACAAGTCCTCCAAGGTGCACCTGCGCTATTTCGGGGAGACCACCACCGAGGCGATGCGGCAGCGGATGCTCGCCGGGATCGGCGAGAACGCCGGCGTGGTGGAGGTCGGCGACGGCTGGGCGGTCACGTTCAAGATCGAGTCGCACAACCATCCGTCCTATGTGGAGCCCTACCAGGGCGCGGCGACCGGGGTTGGCGGGATCGTGCGCGACATCATGGCGATGGGTGCCCGCCCGATCGCGGTGCTGGATTCGTTGCGTTTCGGCCGGGCGGACGCTCCCGACACCGCGCGGGTACTGCCCGGCGTGGTCGCGGGGATCGGTGGCTACGGCAACTGCCTCGGTCTGCCCAATGTCGGTGGCGAGGTCGGCTTCGACCCATCTTATGCAGGCAACCCGCTGGTCAACGCGCTGTGCGTCGGTGTGCTGCGGGTCAGCGACCTGCAGCTAGCGCACGCCAGCGGGGCCGGCAACAAGATCGTCCTGTTTGGCGCGCGCACTGGCCGTGACGGCATCGGCGGCGTCTCGGTGCTGGCCAGCGAGAGTTTCACCAGCGGGACGGGCCGCAAGAAGCTGCCCAGCGTCCAGGTCGGTGACCCGTTCGCTGAGAAGGTGCTGATCGAATGCTGCCTGGAGCTGTTCGCCGCGGGCCTGGTGGTCGGTATCCAGGATCTGGGCGGTGCAGGGCTGGCGTGCGCGACCAGCGAGCTGGCCAGCGCCGGCGACGGTGGTATGCAGGTGGATCTTGGCACGGTACCGCTGCGGGCGTCGGGCATGACACCGGCCGAGATCCTGTGCAGCGAATCCCAGGAACGGATGTGCGCGGTGGTGCGCCCGTCCGATGTGGACGCATTCATGGCGGTGTGCGCGACGTGGGAAGTCACCGCGACGGTGCTCGGCGAGGTGACCGAGGGGGACCGGCTGGTGATCCGTTACCACGGCGACACCGTGGTGGACGCACCGCCGCGCACGGTGGCGCATGAGGGTCCCGTCTACCACCGACCGGTGCAGAGACCGTCCACCCAGGACACCCTGCAAGCATCCACTCCGGACGTGCTGGCTCGACCGTCCACGGTGGACGATATTCGGGCCACGGTGCTGCGGATGGTCGCCAGCCCCGGGCTGTGCTCGCGGGCCTGGGTGACCGACCAGTACGACCGCTACGTGCGCGGCGGCACCGTGCTCGCCCAGCCCAGCGATGCGGGCGTGGTGCGCATCGACGAGACCACCCAGCGCGGGGTGGCGGTGGCCACCGACTGCAACGCCCGGTACTGCGCGCTGGATCCCTACGCCGGTACCCAGCTGGCGCTGGCCGAGGCCTACCGCAACGTGGCGGTCTCCGGCGCCACGCCGGTGGCCGTCACCAACTGCCTCAACTTCGGCGCGCCCACCGATCCCGGGGTGATGTGGCAGTTCGAGCAGGCCGTCCGCGGGCTGGCCGACGGCTGCGCCCAGCTCGGCATCCCGGTCACCGGGGGCAATGTCAGCTTCTACAACCAGACCGGGGACACCGCCATCCTGCCCACTCCGGTGGTCGGGGTGCTCGGCGTGATCGACGATGTGCGCCACCGGATCCCCACCGGGTTGGGCAGCGTCGGTGACGAGATCTGGCTGCTCGGCGAAACCCGCGGCGAGTTCGGCGGCAGCGAATGGGCGCACGAGGTACACGGGCATTTGGGTGGTCGCCCGCCCGCGGTAGATCTGGCCCGCGAGCAGGCGCTGCGCCAGGTGCTGGTGACCGCGTCCCGCGAGGGGCTGGTCACCGGGGCCCACGACCTGTCCGACGGCGGCCTGGCGCAGGCGTTGGTGGAGGCCTGCCTGCTGGCCGACGTCGGCACCCAGGTGAGTCTCCCCGCGAACCTCGACACCTTCACCGCCCTGTTCTCCGAGTCCGCCGCTCGCGTCCTCCTCGGCGTGTCGCGCGCTCATGCCCCGCGTGTCGCGCAACTGTGCTCGGTCCACCAGGTCCCCGTGACCCGCCTCGGCCACGTTCACTCGGCCCCCACCCTGGACATCACCCCCCTAGCCCCCCTTCCCCTCACCGACCTCCGCGCCGCCTGGACCTCCACCCTCCCCGCCCTGTTCGGCACCCCCTGATCCGCAGTCTGGATGCAAACTGCTGTTTTCAGCCCATGAATAACAGCAGTCTGCATCCAGACTGCGGATTACGAGAGGAGTAGGCGGGTGAGAGACGAGGTGGGGGACTGGTTGGACGGGACAGCTGGCCAGCCGGCGCGGGCGGAGCTCGCGCAGGCTGTGCGGCGCAGCCTTCGCGCGCTGGCGCAGCTGGCGCCGGGCGCCACCGTGGAGGTGCGAGTACCCCCGTTCGGCGCTGTGCAGTGCGTCGCGGGCCCCCGCCACACCAGAGGCACCCCACCCAACGTGGTCGAAACCGACCCACGAACCTGGCTCCAACTAGCCACCGCCCGACTCACCTGGCCGACCGCGATCGCCGAAGGCCGTGTGCGAGCCTCCGGCACCCGCGCAGACCTCTCCCCGTGGCTGCCGCTGCCGCTGAATGCGATTGGCGGCACGATGGGGATATGACGTTGGGGAAGTATGTGCAGGCGATGGGGGAGTTTGACGGGAGAGTGCGCAGCGTGGCGCCGCATCAGTGGCACGACGCTACGCCGTGTGCGGAGTGGGATGTCCGCGAGTTGGTGAATCACCTGGTCGTCGAGCAGCTGTGGGCGCCGCTGCTACTCAACGGGGCCACCGTCGAGGATGTCGGCGATCGGTTTGACGGCGACCAGCTCGGTGACGACCCGGTGAGGACCTGGGCGATCGCATCGGCCGCGGCGCGGGAGGCCTTCGCGGCGCCGGGGGCGCTCCGGCGATCCGTCGAGCTGTCCTACGGGCGCCGCCCCGCAGAGGGCTACTGCCAGGAGATGACCATGGACCTCACGGTGCACGCGTGGGACCTGGCCCGGGCCATCGGAGCGGACGAGCAGCTCGACGGGGAACTGGTGTCCGACGTGCTAGCGTTCATCGAACCTCAGGTCGACCAACTGGTCGCGACCGGACTGTTCGCTCCGCCGATCGAGGTGGGCGAGGACGCCGACACGCAGACCCGCCTGCTGGCCCTGCTCGGGCGCCGAGCGTAGCCCAGCCAGTAGACTGGACAGTATCGTCCAGAAACCTCCGAGTGTGGAGTCGCA
>DASUVX010000217.1:0-42252 GCA_036378735.1 Pseudonocardiaceae bacterium
GACGCTGCCCGGCTGACCGCCGCTGGCGGCCAGCGCGTCACCGCCGGCCCTGCCGGCGCTGAGATCCTCGTCTGGGAGATGGCCGCCCGCCTGGTGAACGCATAGGCTGGTCGCGCCCTCCAACCTCGATATGGCTCCATGTCGGGGTGGAGGGAAGGGAGGCGGGCGGGAGGGCTACGCGTTCACCAGGCGGGCGGCCATCTCCCAGACGAGGATCTCCGCGCCGGCTCGGCCGGCGGTGACGCGCTGGCCGCCGGCGGCGGTCAGCCGGGCGGCGTCGCCGGTGTCCAGCGGGCCGGTGCCTTCCAGATCCACCGCGCCGCGGGCGACGAACAGGTGCACGAACGCGGCAGCCGGTAACTCCACGCCGGCACCGGGTTGCAGCCGTGCCGCGTGCAGGGCGGCATGCTGCTGACGGATGGAGATCGCCCGGCGGTCGCGGTGAGCGTCCATCCCAGACGCGACCACTACGAGTTCACCCGACCCCGCATCGACCGGGCCAAGCTCGGAGTTGATGTCCAGCTGCTGGTAGCTGGGTTCGATCGCGCGGGTATCCGGCGGCACCCACATCTGCACGAAGTGCACGTTCTGATCGTGCGGCTCACCGTTCAACCGCCAGGAGTCGTTCTTCTCCGAGTGCGTGATGCCGGTGCCCGCGCTCATCCGCTGGGCGAGTCCGGGATAGATAACCCCGCAGTTGCCATTGGAATCTTCGTGCACCAGTGACCCCTCCAGCACCCAGGTGACGATCTCCATATCGCGGTGCGGATGGGTCTCGAATCCCAGACCGGGCTCCACCACGTCGTCGTTGTTCACCAGCAGCAGCCCGAAGTGGGTATTCGCCGGATCGTAGTGCCGGCCGAAAGAGAAGCTGTGCCGCGAGTCCAGCCAGTCCAGCGCCGTGTGCTTGCGTTGCGCCGCCGGGCGCACATCGACCCGCAGCGTGAGCTTCGGTGGCGAGTTGACCATGCGTCTCTCCTCGACCGTCTTGCCTCGACGGCCTTTACCCGTCTGTTGGCTTCACCAAAACACTATCGCGCGAAGCCATTTTCCGTTGGTCTTGCGTTGTTGCACTGTTGTTCGGCAGTTGCGCCCAGCGTTGCCGTGCAATGCTGGCGCTATGACCGTCCAGACGGGTACCCACCCGCTGTCCGCCAGCACACTGCGCAGGCTGGCACTGGCCACCGGTGGGCTCGCCACGGCCAGTGTGGCCGAGATGGAGCTTCGTTATCCCTGGTTCCGCCGGCTACCGGCCGACCAGCGAGCCGGCATCCTGCTGGTTACCCAGACCAGCGTGGCAAATTTCGTCGAGTGGCTCACGGATCCTCAGCACTCGATGAAGCTCTCGGCCGGCCCGTTCCGCACCGCTCCGCGGGATTTGAGCCGGTGGGTCAGCTTGCGCCAGACCGTTGATCTGGTCCGGGTCGCTACCTCGGTATTCGAGCAGCAGCTGCCCGAGCTCGCCGGTGACGACGCGGAGCGCGCCTTGCTCACCGAGGCATCGCTTCGCTACAGCCGCGAGGTGGCCTTCGCGGCCGCCAGCGCCTACGCCGGTGCCGCGGAGGCTCGCGGCGCCTGGGACGCTCGGCTGGAAGCCCTGGTCGTGGACGGCATCATGCGTGGGGACGGCGAGGAGTCGCTGCTGTCCCGCGCGGCCGCGCTAGGCCTGGAACCTGCTGCGCCGGCGACAGTGCTGGTGGGCAATCCGCCCCCGGACGGGGACCCGGAGCTGCTCTCCGACATCCGGGGTATCGCGGTGCGCACCGGGCGGGGGGTACTCGTCGGGGTGCAGGGTTCGCGCCTGGTGCTGGTGGTCAGCGGCCGCTCCGCACTGCCGGAGGACCCGGACTGGATGATCGGTGCTTTCGGGGACGGTCCAGTGGTCGTCGGACCGACGGTGCCTTCACTGGCCGAGGCGCACCGCAGCGCTGCCGACGCCCTGTCGGCGCTGCGGGCAGTGCCGGCCTGGCCCTCGGCGCCGCGTCCGGTACCAGCAGCTGAGCTGCTGCCCGAACGTGCGCTGGCCGGAGACCCCGAGGCGGAACGGCTGCTGGTGGATCAGGTGATGCGACCCCTCTCGGAAGCAAGCGGCGGCCTCGTTGAAACGCTCGACACCTATTTCGACGCCAGCGGAGTACTGGAGGCCTGTGCCCGGCGGTTGTTCGTACACCCCAACACGGTGCGCTACCGGCTACGTCGCATCGCCGAGATCACCGGACGAGTACCCGGCGACCCACGAGACGGTTTAGTGCTGCGAGTGGGCCTGGCGATCGGTCGGCTGGCCCGCTCCCGCGGCCTGTGGTAGCCGTGTGGTAGCCCGCTGGCTCGTCCGGAAAGCAGTGTGACCGGCCGAGGCGCCACAGACGTGCTTGTAGACACTCCACAAGAATGGCTCGGTGGACTTCGTGACCGCCAGCATCACCGCCGTGGCCAGCCAGGGTGTTCAGTGGACACCGATGATCGCACTGCTCGCCCCCGGCCAAGGCGCCCAGGCCCCCGGCATGCTGACACCCTGGCTGGAGCTAGAGGGTGCGCAGGACCGGATCGCGGCCTGGTCGGTCACTGCCGGGCTGGATCTCCGGCGCCTCGGCACCACGGCGGATGCCGGCGAGATACAGGACACCGCGGTGACCCAGCCACTGATCGTGGCGCTATCACTGCTCGCCGCAGAGCACCTGCTTCGCCGGCTGGACCTGCCGACCTCGATCGCCGCAGCCCCCGTCGCCGGACATTCAGTCGGCGAACTGTCAGCGTCGGCGATCGCCGGGGTGCTCACCACCGACGAGGCCGTGGCGCTCGCCACGGTCCGTGGCCGCGAAATGGCCGCGGCGTGCGCGCTGGCGCCCACCGGGATGTCCGCCGTACTCGGAGGTGATCGCGATGAGCTCACCGCGACGCTGGCTCAACTCGGGTTGGACGCCGCCAACCACAACGCCACCGGACAGATCGTCGCCGCAGGCCCCATCGAGGCGCTGGCAGTGTTGGCCAAGCACAAGCCGGCCCGAACGCGGGTGATACCGCTGCCGGTAGCCGGGGCGTTCCACACCCACTTCATGGCGCCGGCCGAGCGAGCTCTGGCTCAGTACGCCGCGCAGCTCACCGCCATGAACCCGACCCGACCGCTGCTGTCCAACGCCGACGGGCAGGTCGTTTCCGAGGGCGCCGAGATGCTGGACCGGCTGGTTGCGCAGGTGACCAAACCGGTCCGCTGGGACAGCTGCATGGCCACGCTGCACGCCCTGCACGTCACCGCAACAATCGAACTGCCGCCTGCCGGCACGCTGTCCGGACTGGTCAAACGTGACATGAAAGGCACGGTCACGCTAGCGCTCAAGACACCTGAGGACCTCGACAAGGTCGCTGATCTGATCGCCGACCATTCCAGTGATGTGAGCCGGGCCAACTGTTCAGGAATCTACGCGTGAGCCCCCGCATCCAGCAGCTCGCTCCCATCGCCGGCGCGCGCATCTTGGGCTTGGGCACAGCGCAACCCGAGCAGATCGTGACTAATGCTGACATCGCTGCCCGCGGGGTGGACACCACCGACAAGTGGATCCGCGACCGGGTGGGAATCGAGCAACGGCGCTTGGCTCGCGCCGACGAGTCTGTCGTCGGCATGGCGGTCGATGCGGGTTCCAAGGCGCTCGCCGACGCTGGGCTGGCACCGTGCGACATCGACTCGGTGCTGGTCGCCACTTGCACGATGCCTTCGTATATCCCCAATGCGGCCGGGCAGACCGCGGACCGCATCGGGGTGCGGGCCGCGCCAGCCTTCGATATCAACGCCGCCTGCGCAGGTTTCTGCTACGGGCTGGGCACCGCATCGGACATGATCCGCGCCGGCTCCGCACGCCACGTACTGGTGATCGGCGCCGAGAAGCTGTCCGACTGGGTCGATCCGATGGACCGGTCCACCTGCATCATCTTCGCCGACGGGGCCGGCGCGGCCGTGGTCGGCCCTGTCGAGCACGGTGAGCGGCCTGGGATCGGTCCGATCGCGGCCGGTAGCGCCGGGGACCTGGTCGACACCATCGTGATCGCCGACCGCCACTCCTTCATCCGCCAGGAGGGGCAGGAGGTGTACCGCTGGGCGATCACGAAGATCGCGCCTGTGGCGTTGCGCGCGTTGGAGCTGGCCGGGCTGGCCCCCGAGGATGTCGATGTGCTGGTGCCGCACCAGGCCAACCTGCGCATCGTCGAGGCCATCGCCAGGCGTATCCAGGCCGCCGGAGGCCGGAAGGATATGGTGGTCGCCGACGACATCGTCCACTCGGGAAACACGTCCTCGGCGTCGATACCCCTCGCGCTCGATCACATGCGAGCCGAGGGCCGGGTCCGTTCCGGGGACCTAGCGCTGCTGGTCGGGTTCGGCGCTGGACTGTCCTACGCAAGCCAGGCGGTGGTCCTGCCGTGAAGCTCAGGCTACGCACCTGGAAAATGCATCGCCGCAGGGGACGCTGCACTCCGATCACCGAGACCGACAGAAGGGACATACACCAGTGACGAACGAGGAGATCCTCCACGGCATCGCCGAGATTGTGAACGAGGTAGCGGGCGTCGAGACCAGCGAGATCACCCCGGACAAGTCCTTCGTGGACGAGTTGGACATCGACTCGTTGTCCATGGTGGAGATCGCGGTACAGGTGGAGGACCGTTTCGGCGTCAAGGTGCCCGACGACGTACTGGCCAACCTCAAGACCGTCGGCGACGCGGTGGACTACGTAGCCAAGACCACATGACGCCGGCAACCCAGCCCAGCTGGCCCATCGGCGTGCGCTCAGCTGCGCTACCTCATCTTGGGCGGAGGTGGACATGACCACTGAGGTTGTCATCACCGGGCTCGGTGCGACGACCCCGCTCGGTGGCGACGTCACATCGACCTGGGACGCCCTGCGCTCTGGCAAGAGTGGCGTCGTCGCGCTGACCGAGGACTGGGTTGATCGATACGACTTGCCGGTGCGGATCGCCGCGAAGCTGGCGGTCGATCCCAGTGACTGCCTTCCGCGGGTGCAGGCCCGCCGCTGGGACCGGTGCGAGCAGGTGGCGATCATCGCCGCCCGAGAAGCCTGGCAGCACGCCGGCGCACCCGAGGTCGAGCCGGAACGGCTGGGCGTGGTGATGGGCACCGGCATCGGTGGTGCGATCACCCTGCTCGGGCAGGATGACCTGCTTGAGAACGCGGGGATGCGCAAGGTCTCGCCGCTGACGATTCCCATGCTGATGCCGAATGGGCCGGCCGCTCATGTCGGCTTGGACCTTGGTGCCCGCGGTGGGGTCCACGCGCCCGTCGCGGCCTGCGCCTCAGGTGCCGAGGCGTTGGCCATCGCCTGGCGGATGCTCCGAGCAGGCGAAGTCGACGTGGTGGTGGCTGGTGGAGCCGAGGCGTGCATCCTGCCCATCACCTTGGCTGGGTTCGCACAGATGCGGGCCATGAGCACCCGCAACAACGAGCCCGAACGGGCCTCCCGGCCGTTCGACATCGCCCGGGACGGGTTCGTGCTGGGCGAGGGCGCCGGAGCGATGGTGCTCGAACGGGCGGACTTCGCCGCAGCTCGTGGAGCCGCCCGGCACGCACGGCTGGCCGGGGTGGGCACCAGCTCCGACGGGTACCACATCACCGCGCCAGAGCCTGAGGGCATCGGAGCCGGCAGGGCGATTTCTGCCGCGCTACGCACTGCAGGACTAGCCAAGACCGACGTCGGACACGTCAACGCGCACGCCACCGCCACCCCGGTTGGCGACGTTGCCGAGGCGGCCGCGATCCGGACCGCAATCGGTGATCACACGGTGGTCACCGCACCCAAGGGCGCATTGGGTCATCTGCTCGGCGCCGCGGGCGCAGTCGAAGGCCTGGCTTGCGTGTTGGCGCTGCGAGACGGTGTCGTTCCACCCACGCTGAACCTGGAGGACGCCGACCCGGGGGTCCAGCTCGACGTCGTGACCGGCTCAGCCCGAGAGGTGCAGTTGACCGCCGCCGTCAACGACTCCTTCGGATTCGGCGGGCATAACGTGGCCCTCGCTTTCACCTCGGCGTGACCGCCTCGCCGGCAAGGCACCGCTCTCAAGGAGACCACCCGATGACAGCTCTGGCCCATCGCTCCCGCGCAGCGACCCGCTCCGAAGGCGGCACTGATGGCCAGTCCGGCAATGGGCAGGGCGCCGACCCGCGCGACCCGGAACAACGGCTGAAGTGCCTGTTCGATCCCGCCACGCTGGTGTCCCTGCATCCCCGTGACAGCAGTGGAGCATTCGCCGCGCGCGGTCGCATCGACGGAGCGAAGGTGATCGCCTACTGCACCGACGCCACCACGATGGGCGGCGCGATGGGCTCCGAAGGGTGCCGGCACATCGTGGAGGCCATCGACATCGCGATCCGGGAACGGTCGCCGGTGATCGGGTTGTGGCACTCCGGCGGTGCCCGGCTCGCTGAGGGAGTGGAAGCTCTCGACGCCGTCGGCCAGGTGTTCGCCGCCATGGTCCGGGCCTCCGGGCGGGTGCCACAGATCTCCGTGGTGCTGGGGGCCGCCGCAGGCGGAGCGGCCTACGGGCCCGCGCTCACCGACGTCGTGATCATGGCACCGGAGGGGCGAATATTCGTGACCGGCCCGGACGTAGTGCGCAGCGTCACGGGCGAGCAGATCGACATGGAAGCGCTGGGTGGTCCTGGCGCACATGGCAAGAAGTCAGGGGTGGCGCACGTGGTAGCCACCGCCGAGCCCGACGCGTTGCTGCGGGCTCGCCATATCGCAGGACTGTTCGCCCGGCCTGGAATGTTTGATCTGCACTCGCTGGGTGAAGAGGTCGACCTGTCCGAGTACCTACCCGCGGAACGTCAACGCGCTTACGACGTTCGTCCGCTGGTGCACGCCGTGCTGGATGGAGCCGATCCGGATCGAGCGGATCCGACCGGAGGGTTCGCCGAGCTGCAGCCGAAATGGGCGCCCAATGTCGTCGTAGGGCTGGGCAGGCTCGCCGGTCGGACTGTGGGCGTGATCGCGAACAATCCGTTGCGGTTGGGCGGGTGTCTCGACTCGGCGTCAGCGGAGAAGGCATCGCGTTTCGTGCGAATGTGCGACTCTTTCGGCGTGCCGCTGCTCGTTGTCGTCGACGTGCCCGGCTACCTGCCGGGGGTCGGTCAGGAATGGGACGGCGTGGTGCGTCGCGGCGCCAAGCTGCTGCACGCCTTCGCCGAAGCGATCGTCCCGCGGATCACCCTGGTCACTCGCAAAGCCTTCGGCGGCGGCTACATCGCGATGAACTCCCGGTCGCTGGGCGCCACCCAGGTCTTCGCCTGGCCGGACGCCGAGGTTGCCGTGATGGGCGCCAAGGCCGCGGTGGGCATCCTGCACCGCAGGGCCTTGGCCGCAGCAGCGGAAGACGAGCGCGAGGCCCTGCACGCCAAACTCGCCGAGCATCACGAGCAGATCGCCGGTGGGGTGGACCGCGCGGTGGCGATCGGCGTGGTGGACGAGGTGATCAAGCCCTCGCAGACCCGCCGGCGGCTGGCCGAGGCGCTCGCTGCCGCCCCCGCGGGCCGCGGCGCGCACGGCAACATCCCGCTGTAGTTGGTGGCTCTTCAAGGCCGGCCAACTCCCTGGTTGGCCGGCCTTGAAGAGCCACCAACATCAGCAGGCCCTCAGCAGGTTCGCGGTCGGCGCGCTCGGGCCTAACCGCAGCGCCTCGCCCTGGCCGATCAGCGGGTAGGACACCCACCAGTGCAGGCATCTCACCGGCAGCTCAGGCGGGGCGTCAGCCGGGTTCTGCAGGCTGGTGAACGACGTCAGCGCGACGAGCCCGCCGCCGATCCGCGGCTCTAGGCGATGCACCACCATGCTGCCGTCCAGGGTGGACCGGTACTGGGCGCGCCAAGCCGCCTCGCCAGTGTCCCGGGCCCATTGCGGGATGACAGCGCTGCGCCACAACTTGTAGTCACCCGCATTGATAGCGTCGAAGTACGTCTGGAGGACGATGCGGATCCGATCGGCATCTGGATTCAGCGCCACGTCCTCGACCAGTACGACGGTGGGCGGGCCTGGCTCCGGCCGTCTGGGCGGCGCGTTTTTTCCGATTGAGCCACCGAGCGAGTTGACGCTACCCACCCCGGCAACCGGCCGCCGATCGCGCAGCAGGAATCCGATCCCGGCCGCGCCGGCCAACACCATCACCACGAGCAGAAAGATCCACCCGCGCCGAGCGACCCGCCGTGCCACCCGGGCAGCCTACGCGCCACCGCTTCACCCCTGACATGGAGACATATCGGGGTGAAACGGAGCCGTTTCACCCCGATATGTCTCCATGTCAGGGTACGGGTACGGGGAGTCAGCCGACGCGGTGTAGCCAGGTGACGGGGGCGCCGTCGGCGGCCCGACGGAAGGGCTCCAGTGCATCATCCCAGGCAGCACCGAGAAGCTGGTCTAGCTGGTGAGCGAACGACTGACCGTCGCGCGCGGTGGCGGCCAGCGACCGCAGCTGGTCCTCACCGATCACGATGTCACCATTGGCGCTGGTGCGAGACCGCCACAACCCTAGCCCCGGCACGAAGCAGAACCGCTCACCATCCAGCCCTGTGCTGGGCTCCTCGGTCACTTCGAAACGCAGCATCGGCCACGCCCGCAATGCGCGGACTAAAGCGGCCGCGGTGCCCGGCTTGCCTGACCACTCGCATTCGGCGCGCAACTGCCCAGGCGCCGCCGCCTGGGCAGTCCACAGAAGTTCAACCTTGGTTTGCAGGACACCCGCCACCGCCCACTCGACATGCGGGCATACCGCAGACGGCGACGAGTGGACATAGATGATGCCACTAGTGCTCATGTGGTGCCTCCGCTGATCGACGAGGAGCGTCTTCCCCTACGTCCTCATGATCATCGACGGCGTACCGTTACTCATTGTGCCCGCTGCAACCGCTGGGGCGCCAGCGAGGGAGCGTGTGTCGTGGGAAACAGGTTCAGTGGCTATGGGCCCCCACCGCTTCGGAGGCACTGACTGTGTCAACCAACCCGGTGCCCTTATCGAATGATGTCGAGTACCCGCTTACCTGCTGGTAAGGCGCGCCATCGGAATATCGCAACGCGGTCGATTTCAGCACTTTCTCGATCTCGGCGGGCGTCGCGGTGGGGTCGGCCTGGAATAACAGTGCCACGATCCCGGTGATCTGCGGTGCCGCCATCGACGTACCGCTGAGGGTGTTGTAACTACCCACGTCAAGAAGTCCGGGGCCACTTTGCGGCTTGAGTCCGGTAGAGCAGATCGGTAGGTAAGCGCGGCAGGCACCGACGATGTTCTCGCCTGGCGCGGAGATGTCTGGCCAGGTCGCGGCGTCGGTCTTGGCGCCCCGGGAAGAGAACTTCGACACCGGGCCGCTGCGAGTGCCGGTACCTTGGTCGTTATAGGAAGCCACCGAAATGATCCCGCCGGTGGGGTCTTGGGCCGGCGGATTGGTCAGGCTTTTCGAGCCGTCTCCGCCGTCGTTGCCCGCGGCCCACACCATGACCACGCCTTGCTTGACCAGCTCACGCTGGAGCTTGACCGTCGCCGAATTCGGGTCGAACGTACCCCCACCGCCCGGACCATAGGAGTTGTTGACCACCCTGATCGGCGGACATTGTGCGGGCAGTACCGAGTCGCCGCACGGCTTGGCATGGTGCTCGAGAACCCAGTTCAACGCCGTATCGGCACTGACGATCACCACCGCCGAGCCGGTGGACAATGAGACGATACTGGCTCCCGGCGCCGCCCCGGACACCTTGGTGCCATCGCTTAGCGTGACGCCGCGACCAGCGGCGATGCTGGATACGTGGCTGCCGTGGCCGCCGAGAGACAACGTGTCGGTATCGACACTCCTGGGCATGTCCACGATGCAATTGGTGCTCGTGTTGGACTCGTCGAGGCACACGCTCTTGAGGCTGCGTACCACCTTGCCCCCGGCGAACGAGGGATGGGTGGGGTCGATCCCAGAATCGATGATCGCAACGCTGACCCCGGAGCCATCCAGTGCCGCGCCGTTCGCCCCGGTCAACGTCTGCTGGGCCTCTAGGCCACGGGTGGCCAGCAGAGAGGTGGAGCGGGTGGCCACCTGGGTGGGAACCGCGTGCACCGCGACGGGCTGATCACCTTCTAGGTAGGTGACACCGGGTTGGGTGCGAGCCGCTTCGATTTGTGGCTTGGTCGCTGATGCGACCACCACGCCGATCTCGCGGAACGTGGTGACCTGACGCATCCCAGTGGCAGCGACGGCCCGCTGGGCGTCGGCGAGAGTCGCGCCATGCACCATCACCGGCAGCTGACCAGAGACCGCCGACAGCAATTGACCCGCCAGCGACGGTGACAGCGGCACGAGTGCCGGTTCCGCACTCGCCGGCATGGCGGCCAACGAACCTCCGGCGACCAGTCCGCTGACCAACAGCCCGGTCAGCAAACCCCGTCGAGGCATGAACCCTCCCTGTTCTGTACCTACGAGACGCACAGTGATCAGTGAACACGCAGCGCGCACGGACGTCAACGCTGAGCAATCATCTGGGCCGGTGGCCAGTTTTTTGGCAGCCGTGAATTGAGACGCCTGTGCGCCGGATCGGTTGCATCCCGCGCCGGGACAATGACTGGTACTACCGGGTTCGGCCGCCGCTCATCGATCGATTGGGCCGCCAGGTGGCCGCTAGCAGCACCGCGGCACCAACCACACCGAGTCCGCCCACGACGGCCAGCCCTACCAGGCCGGCTAGTGCTATCCCCAGCAGCCGGTCCACTGACGCAGCACCCGGCCCGAGCAAGCCGATCACCGCACACACCACGCCGATCATGAGGACGTACTCGTAGCCTTCTTTTAACACGAAGAAGCCGTTGACCCGGTGATGAGTGATCCCGGCGACCAACATGGTGCCCACGACGAACGCCGCCGCGAGCGGCGTCAGTAGCCCTATCGCCAGCGCGGATCCGGCGGCCAGCTCGCCCACCCCGGACAGCACGGCGTGCAGCTTCGGCGGTCGCAAACCCAGCGAGCCGAACCAGCGCGCCGTGCCGGCCAAACCGCCACCGCCCCACACATGGTTGTACCCGTGTGCCACCACCGTGAGACCCACGACCACCCGTAGCAGCACGCTCGCGATGTCGACCGGTGTCATCACGCCTCGGTGCTGACGTCGCACAGCGGATGGACGGCCCGCAACAGGTCATCGATTCGTTCGGGGGCGGCGGGTGGCGCGAACAACGAGCCCTGGCCGGTATCGCACCCGGCCGCGCGGAAGCGCCCGAACTGTGCCGGTGTCTCGATGCCCTCCGCGGTGACCGTCAGGCCCAAAGCGTGCGCCAGGTCCACCAACGCCGCCACGATCCGCTGATCCACTAGACCCGACGGAGATTGCAGACCCATGGCGAACGAACCCGCCAGCTTCAGTTCATGCAGTGGCAGGCGGCGCAGGTCGGGGATGTTCCAGTAGCCGGTGCCGAAGTCGTCGAGAGCGATGCGCACGCCCATGGCGTGCAGTTTTGTCAACATCGTCAGCGGCTCTGTGCCGTCGCTCATCAGGGCCTGCTCAGTGAGCTCGAGTTGCAGGCTGGCGGGCTCCAGGCGGTTATCCACCAGGATCTCCGTGACGTCGGCCACCAGGGCCGGTTCGTAAAGCTGCCGCGGCGCAAGATTGACGCTGACGAACGGGGCAGCAGCACCGAATCTGTCCACCCAGGTCCGGGCCTGCTCACAAGCCCGGACGAGCACCCAGCGTCCGAGTTGCACGATCGACCCGCTCTCCTCGGCGAGGTCGATGAAGCGTTCCGGTCCGAGCACGCCGAGCGTCGGATGGCGCCACCGCACCAGCGCCTCAACACCGATCAACGAGCGGTCCCGCAGCCGGAACAGCGGTTGGTATTCGACGAAGAACTCGCCACGCTCCACCGCGGCGAGCATGGTTGCGGTCAGGGTGGCACGAACGACCTCGCTTTCGTTGCGGTTCCGATCGAAAACCGCGTAGCGAGCCTTGCCGTCCGCCTTCGCCCGATACATGGTGATGTCGGCAGCCTGCAGGAGATCCTCGAGGTTGGTATCAGCCACGGGCTGCTCGACGACACCGATGCTCGCGGTCACCGTCAACTCATGTTTACTGAGCTGAATCGGCTGGGCCATGGCGGCCAGCACCTTATCAGCCAGCGCGACCACGTCATGCTCTCCGGCAGTGCCCTCCACAATAATGACGAATTCGTCGCCACCCATTCGCGCCACCAGCTGCCCTGCGCAGCAGCATTGGGTCAACCGAGCGGCGACGGTTTGCAGCAACTGATCGCCGACGTGGTGTCCCAGACTGTCATTGACCACTTTGAACCCGTCGAGGTCCAGAAAACATAACCCAACACGGCGCCGGCCGGCCGGCCCAGCGAATATCTGAGCCAGCCGTTCAGTCACCAGTTGCCGGTTGGCCAGCGAGGTAAGCGGGTCGTGGTAGGCCTGATGCTCCAGCTTGGCTTGCAGATGACGCCGTTCGGACACGTCTTCCAGCATCGCCACCTGGTAAGCGGGTTCGTTATTCTCATCGCGCACCAGCGACACCGTCAAATGGCTCCAAATCTCACCACCGTCGGAACGGTAGAAACGTTTCTCCATACGGAAGTGGTCACGTTCACCGCGAACCAGCTGCTCATAGGTCTCCCACACGCTGGAAGCGTCGTCCGGATGAATCATCGCGCTGACGTTGAGCTGGGTGAATTCCTCGAGGCTGTAGCCGAACATCTCCTGCAGCGCCGGATTCGCATCGGTGATGTTGCCCTCCAGATCAGCGATCCCGATCCCGATCGCCGCTTCGGTGAACATCGTGCGGAACTTCGCCTCACTCGCCGCGAGAGCCTGTTCAGCCTGCCTGCGCGCGCGCAGCCCGGCTCGATAGACCGCATCCTGTTCGTCGAGGCTGCGCTCGCGCAGCGCACCGGCGTAGCCGGCGGCCATGCTGGCAGCCAGCTGTGCAACCCGGCGGGCGACATCGGCGCAGTCCGGAATCGAACCCAGTAGACCCGGCAACTCCTCGGAAATGAGGGCGAGGGTGCCTCTGAGCGTCTCGGTGCCGGTGAAATGCGCCGCGACCATGTCGACGCCGACCTGGCGGCCGGACGATGGATCGAACTCCACGGCCAGCGCGGCATCGACGAGCTGCTGGGTGAGTCCAAGCAGATGATTGGCGAGCACGCGGCGCCCCATCGACACATAGCTGGTGCCGACGATCGCCTCGGCCCAACGCCGGGCGAACGCCTCGTGATCGACCACAGTCATGTTCGCCGGCCCACTACCGCATAGCCGGTGAACCGCTCGGGATGATCGTCGACGTCGGCCGGCGAGTCCGGCCGCCACAGCGGCATGAACACCACGCCAGGCTCCACCAGCTCGAACCCGTCGAGCAACGTCTCGATCTCTCGCCGCGAGCGCATGGTCAGCGGCGCGCCGGCGCGCCGGTAGAGCTCGGTGTGCGGCCCGGCCACGTCCGGGCGGCCCTCGTGGGTAGCGTGCGAGACGGCAAGGTAGCTCCCCGAGGGCATCATCTTGCGGTACTGAGCCACGATGTTCGCCGGATCCGCCTCATCAGTGACGAAGTGCAGCATCGCCACCATGAGCAGGCCGATCGGTTGGCTGAGGTCGAGCAGCCGCCTGACCCTGGAATCAGCGAAGATCGCTGCCACGTCTCGCAGGTCGGCCTGGACGATGTCGGCGAACGGATTGCCGGCCAGCATGGCGCGGCTGTGCGCCACGGCCACCGGATCGATATCCACGTATACGACTCGGCACTCGGGCGAGGCACCTTGGGCAACCTCATGCACGTTACCTTCGGTGGGAATACCGGAACCGATGTCCAGGAATTGGGTGATGCCCTGCTTGACCAGGTAGCGCACCGAGCGGCGGAGGAACGCCCGGTTGGCCTGCATGACCAACGGCAGTTCCGGCCACAGCTCGATCGCCTGACGGGCCATCTGCCGGTCCACGGTGAAGTTGTGTGAGCCGCCGAGGTAGTAGTCGTACACCCGAGCCGGGCTGGCATGCTCGATGTCGACGTCGTCCGATGCCCAGCTCGGCAGTGTCATCGGTAACCCTCCCTGCTGAGGTCGACGAGTTGGATGCCGAACAGCCGCAGACCGCGAACACGAACTTACTCCGCGACACTTCAATAACAGACCGGAAACGGTGCGTGCAAGACTGCATGGCTGTCTGTTGGCTGTTTCTTGATACCGCCTGGGTGGTGAACGCCAGGTGTACGTCGTGGGAAGATCGGCGAGTGGCGGCTAGCGAGTCGATGAAGCGACGGGCAGCGGTGCTCGGTTCTCCGATTCGGCATTCACTGTCGCCAACGCTGCACCGCGCTGCTTACGCGGCGTTGGGTCTGACCGGGTGGTGTTACGACGCGGTCACGTGCGATGAGGCGGCGCTGCCCGCGTTTGTCGAGCAGCTCGGTCCAGAATGGGCGGGGTTGTCCTTGACGATGCCACTCAAGCGGGCCGCAATGCGGGTGGCCGACGAGGTGTCAGCCCTGGCAAGCGCGGTGGGCGCAGCGAACACCCTGGTGCTCGGGCCGGCGGGGCAGCCCCGTCGAGCCGAGAATACCGACGTGGCGGGGATCGTCGCTGCACTGCGTGAAGCAGGCATCCAGCGGGTCCGCGCCGGGGTGATTCTCGGCGCCGGCGGCACCGCCCAAGCCGCGCTCGCCGCGCTGCGGGAACTCGGCGAGACGGCGCCCACAGTGGCGGTTCGTGATCCGGCCAGAACGGCGGACCTGATAGCAACCGCCGACCGGCTCAGTGTCCGGCCGCGGATCGTCGGCGGGCTCCCCGAGGTGGAACTGGCGGACACCGACCTGGTCGTGTCTACCCTGCCGCCCGGCGCCGCCGACGCGATAAGTGGTCGTCCGTGGCCTACCCGGCCGGTAGTGCTCGATGTCGTCTACACGCCCTGGCCGACGCCGCTAGCCTCCTCCGCGCTCGCCGCTGGCTGCCAGATCGTCAGCGGTCTGGCGGTCCTGCTGCACCAGGCCGTCGCCCAGGTTGAGCTGATGACCGGCCGCTGCGCGCCGATCGCCCAGATGCGCGCGGCCCTGGAAGCCGCCGTCCGATCCCGCTAGCGATCTGCTCGGGGTTGGCCATGAAAGATCGCCGAACAGCCGTAGCGTGCGGGTTAGCATCGAGGGATGACCACATCGTTCCGGCCGCCGGAACGCCGTGATGTCGACGCACTGATCGGTGGCGTCGTAACTGACGCTGGGCCGGATCCGTTTCCGGTCATCGGTACGGACCACATCCGCTTCGCCGTCGGCAACGCCCGGCAGGCCGCGCACTTCTACTCGACGGCGTTCGGCATGACCTGTGTGGCCTACCGGGGCCCGGAGCAGGGCCACCGGGATGCGGTGGAGTACGTGTTGATCTCGGGCCGGGTCCGGTTCGTGCTCACCGGTCCGACCCGAGCGGGCACGCCGCTCGCCCAGCGGGTGGCAGCCCACGGCGACGGCGTGAGCGACCTCGCGATCGAGGTACCCGACGTGGACCGGGCCATCGCGTTCGCCCACCGGCAGGGCGCCACCGTGCTGGCCGAGCCGGCTGACGCCACCGACGAGCACGGCACGGTGCGGCTCGCAGCGCTGGCAACCTACGGGGATACCCGGCACACCCTGGTCGACCGATCGCGCTACCGGGGTCCCTTTCTGCCCGGATTCGTCGCGCGTGCACCCCTGGTACGCCCGGGGCGCCGGTTGTTCCAGGCGGTGGATCACTGCGTCGGCAACGTCGAGCTGGGCCGCATGGATACCTGGGTATCGTTCTACAACCGCGTGATGGGCTTCGAGAACATGGCGGAGTTCGTCGGCGAGGACATCGCCACCAGGTATTCCGCTCTGATGTCCAAGGTAGTGAGCAGCGGTAACCACCGGGTCAAGTTCCCGCTCAACGAACCGGCGATCAGCACCAGGCGATCACAGATCGACGAGTATCTGGAGTTCTACGGCGGTCCAGGCGTACAGCACATCGCGCTGGCGACCGGTGACATCGTCGGCGCTGTCACAGCGATGCGAGACCGCGGAGTGCAGTTCCTGGACACACCCGCCTCTTACTACGACGCGCTGGGCGAGTGGGTAGGCGACACCCGGGTACCTGTTGCGATCTTGCGTGAAGTAGGTGTTCTCGCCGACCGCGACGAGGACGGCTACCTGCTGCAGGTGTTCACCAAACCGGTGCAGGACCGGCCGACGGTCTTCTTCGAACTGATCGAGCGGCACGGCTCGATGGGCTTCGGCAAGGGCAACTTCAAGGCACTGTTCGAGGCTATCGAGCGCGAGCAGGCCCGCCGGGGAAACCTGTAGGCGGCGCCATGGCCTTCTACCGGCAGGCGGGCACGATTCCCCGCAAGCGACACACCCAGCACCGCCGCCCCGACGGCAGCCTCTACTACGAAGAGCTGATGGGCGCGGAAGGCTTCTCCTCGGACTCCTCGCTGCTGTACCACGAGCAGATTCCCTCGGCGATCGTCGACGCCCGACCCTGGGAGCTGCCCGAGCATGCCACGGCGCCCAATGAGCCGCTGATGCCCCGGCACCTGCGGCTGCACGAACTGTTCGCCGGCCAGGAATGGAAACGCTGCGATGTAGTGACCAGCCGGCGGCTGGTGCTCGGCAACGCCGACGTGCGGATTTCCTACGTGGTCGCGGGCGTTGCCTCGCCGCTGTACCGCAACGCCCTGGGTGACGAGTGCGTTTTCGTGGAATCTGGCTCGGCGACGGTGCAGACGGTGTTCGGCGCGCTGGAGGTCGCGGCGGGCGATTACGTGGTACTGCCGCGCAGCACCACTCACCGGTGGGTGCCAGGGTCAGATGAACCGTTGCGCGCGTACTGCATCGAGGCGAACAGCCATATCGCGCCCCCGCCACGTTACCTGTCGCGATTCGGGCAGTTCCTGGAGCATTCTCCGTACTGCGAGCGGGACCTGCGAGGCCCCGGCGCGCCGGAGGTTGTCGAGGCTGCCGACGTGGAGGTGCTGGTCAAACACCGGGGAGCACACGGCGCCGCCGGTACCGCATATACCTACCCGCGGCATCCCTTCGACGTGGTGGGCTGGGACGGGTGCCTGTACCCCTACGCGCTCAACGTCGGCGACTTCGAGCCGATCACCGGGCGCATCCACCAGCCGCCGCCGGTACACCAGGTGTTCGCCAGCGCCGGATTCGTGATCTGCAACTTCGTGCCGCGCAAAGTCGACTACCACCCGCTGGCGGTACCGGTGCCCTACTACCATTCCAACGTCGACTCCGACGAGGTCATGTTCTACTGCGGTGGCGACTACGAGGCGCGCAAGGGCAGCGGGATCGGCGCCGGATCGGTCTCCCTGCATCCCGGTGGCCACTCGCACGGCCCCCAGCCGGGCGCGATCGAACGTAGCCTCGGCACCGAGTTCTTCGACGAGCTGGCGGTCATGGTGGACACCTTCCGCCCTCTGGAGCTGGGTGAGGGCGGTGCCGCGTGCGAGGACCGGACCTATCCATGGAGCTGGTCGGGGCGAGGTCCGAGCCGATGAGCAACAGCACTGCACCCGGCTCCACACCTGACTGGATTGGGGTGGCCGCCGGCCACCCCTTCGGCCTGCACACGCTGCCCTTCGGTGTCTTCACCGACGCGGCGCGCGAGCAGCCACGCGTCGGCGTGGCCGTGGGCGATGCCATCCTCGACCTCACTGCCGCCGCTGCGGCCCTGCTACCCGAACACCTCGCCCTGTTCGGCAGTGGCAGCCTCGATACGTTGCTGGCCGCCGGACGCCGGACCTGGACTGTGGTCCGGGCCGCGCTGACCGAGTGGCTGACCGACGAACAGTACGCCGACGTGCTGGCGCCACTGCTGGTGCCGGCCACCGATGCGACGATGCAGTTGCCGTTCACCGTCGCCGATTACGTCGACTTCTACTCTTGCGAGCAGCATGCGACCAACGTCGGGCGGATCTTGCGGCCCGGACAGCCCCCGCTACCGGCGAACTGGCGACACCTGCCGGTCGGCTACCACGGCCGGGCGGGCACGGTAGTGATCTCTGGGACACCGATCTGCCGGCCACCCGGCCAGCGGCGCCTCCCAGACGGCACCGTCATCTTCGAGTCGTCAAGCGCGCTGGACTTCGAGGCCGAAGTCGGCTTCGTCGTCGGCACACCGTCGATTCCGGGCCGACCGGTCCCGTTGACCGATTTCGCCGACCACATTTTCGGCGTGTGCCTGGTGAACGACTGGTCCGCCCGCGACATCCAGGCTTGGGAATACCTTCCTCTCGGCCCTTTTCTCGGAAAGTCTTTCGCCACCTCGATCTCCCCGTGGGTCATCCCGCTCGACGCCCTGGCCGCGGCCCGGGTCCGGCCTCCGTCGCGGGACCCCCGCCCACTGCCCTACCTCGACGACACTCGCACCGAGCCCTGGGGGCTGGACATCACGCTGGAGGTGCGGCTCAACGACCAACTGGTGTCCCGCCCGCCGTTCGCCGGGATGTACTGGACGGCGGCGCAGCAGCTTGCACACCTGACCAGCAACGGCGCCCGCGTGCGCACCGGCGACCTGTTCGCCTCGGGCACGGTCAGCGGCGCCGCGCCGGACCAGCGTGGTTGTCTGCTCGAACTCAGCTGGGACGGCGCATCACCGCTGACTCTCGAGGACGGGGGCACCCGAAGTTTCCTCGCCGACGGCGACGAGGTATCGATCACCGCGACCGCACCGGGCCCCGACGGCACCACCATCGGGCTGGGGGAGGTGCGCGGACAAGTGCGCCCAGCGGTCCCCGCGCACATGAGTGCCTAGCAGTGTTCTGGCACCGAACGCCACTCACGAGCGCCGGGCCTTGGCCCGGCACCGCCTACCCGCTAGGTGCAACCTACGACGGCGCAGGCACCAATTTTGCGCTGTTCTCCGAGGTCGCCGATGAGGTGGAGCTGTGCCTGTTCGACGACGGTGGCGACGCCGGCGCGATCGAGACCCGGGTCCGGCTGCCGGAGGTCGATGGGTTCGTCTGGCATGGCTACCTGCCCGGCATCGGACCGGGTCAGCACTACGGATACCGGGTACACGGCCGGTACGATCCGGCCGCTGGGCAGCGGTGCAACCCGGCCAAACTGCTCATCGATCCCTACGCCAAAGCGGTATCCGCCCCAGGTCAGTTCGGCGTGGAATGGGACGAGTCGCTGTTCGGTTACCGGTTTGCCGATCCGGAACAGCGCAACGAGGCCGACTCGGCGATCCACGCGCCGAAGTCAGTGGTGATCAGCCCGTTTTTCGACTGGGCCGACGACCGGCACCCCCGCAAGCCCTACCACGAGACGGTGATCTACGAGGCTCATGTGCGCGGCCTGACCATCGCCCATCCCGAGATTCCCCCCGGCATGCGCGGCACCTACGCTGGTCTCGCACATCCGGTAATGATCAATTATCTCACCTCGCTGGGCGTTACTGCCGTTGAGCTCATGCCGGTGCATCAGTTCTTCACCGACCGCTACCTCGCCGAACGAGGCTTGACGAACTACTGGGGTTACAACACCATCGCGTTTCTGGCCCCGCACAACGGCTACGCCGTGGCAGGCACCGTCGGCACCCGAGCGCATGAGGTCGTCACGCAGTTCAAGTCGATGGTCCGGGAGCTACACGCAGCAAACATCGAAGTGATCCTCGACGTGGTTTACAACCACACCGGCGAGGGCAATCACCTGGGACCGACGCTGTCGATGCGCGGCGTCGACAACCCGGCCTACTACCGCCTCGCCGAGGACGATCTTCGTTACTACATGGACTACACCGGTACCGGCAACTCGCTCAACGTGCGCCATCCGCACACCCTTCAGCTGATCATGGATTCGCTGCGGTACTGGGTGCTCGAGATGCATGTCGATGGGTTCCGCTTCGACCTCGCCTCCACGTTGGCCCGTGAGTTCTACGACGTCGACCGGCTGTCCACGTTTTTCGATCTGGTGCAGCAAGACCCGGTGATCAGCCAGGTGAAACTGATCGCTGAGCCATGGGATGTCGGGCCCGGCGGCTACCAGGTAGGCAACTTCCCGCCGCTGTGGACCGAATGGAACGGCAAGTACCGCGACACGGTACGGGACTTCTGGCGTGGCCGGCCCGGCACGCTCGGGGAGTTCGGCTACCGGTTTGCCGGCTCCTCCGATCTCTACCAGGACGACGGACGAAGGCCGTACGCGTCGATCAATTTCGTCACCGCGCATGACGGCTTCACCCTCACTGACCTGGTGTCGTACAACAACAAGCACAACGAGGCCAACGGCGAGGGCAACCGGGACGGCACCGACGACAACCGGTCCTGGAACTGCGGGGTGGAGGGCTCCACGGACGATCCTGAGGTGCTGGCTCTGCGGGACCGGCAACGACGCAACATGCTGGCCGCTTTGTTCTTATCCCAGGGCGTACCGATGCTGCTGCACGGCGATGAGCTCGGCCGCACCCAGCGAGGCAACAACAACGCCTACTGCCAGGACAACGAGCTGTCCTGGGTGGACTGGGATTCGGCCGACCAGGAGCTGGCCGCCTTCACCGCGGCGCTGATCGCGATGCGCCGCGAGCACCCGGTCTTCCGGCGTCGCAGATTCTTCGCCGGGCGCCCAATCCGCGGTGGAGACGACCTGCGCGACATCGCGTGGTTCACCGAGTCCGGCAAGGAGATGACCGAGCGGGACTGGGAAGTGCAGGTTTGCCAGTACCTCACCGTATTCCTCAACGGCGACGGCATCCCGGATGCCGACGCACGCGGCCAGCCGGTCACCGACAATTCGTTCCTGCTGTGCTTCAACGCCCACTACACGGACATCGACGTCCAGCTGCCGGGCAACGGCTACGGGCAGGAATGGACCGTCGTACTGGACACCGCTACCGAACAGCTACCGGGCAACCGCGGTACCACCACCGCGGGCGACGCAAAGATCACCATCACGGGCCGGTCGTTGATGGTCCTGGAGCGTGTCACATGACGCCATGCTGATCCCCACGTCAACCTACCGGCTACAGCTCAACGCTGGTCTGACCTTCGTCGATGCCGCTGCCGTGGTGCCCTACCTGGCATCGCTGGGTGTCGGCGCGGTGTATACCTCGCCGCTGCTGACGGCGATGCCCGGGTCACAGCACGGGTATGACGTGGCCGATCCCAGCCAGGTATCCGGCGTGCTCGGCAGCGAAGTGGGTCGGCACGCCTTGGTGGCGGCTGTCCGCAAACACGAGCTGGCGCTGGTAGTGGATATCGTGCCTAACCACCTCGGAGTGGCCGAACCGCAGGCGAATCCGGCGTGGTGGGATCTGCTGCGCCACGGGCCGTCGTCGCGCTTCGCGCGGTGGTTTGACATCACTGGCTGGCCGCTGCGCCTGCCCGTCCTGGCCGACTCCCCGGACGCCCTGTCCGACCTGCGGTTGGACGGCGACCTGCTGTGGTACTACGAACACGCCTTCCCGCTGGCGCCGGGCACAGGCGGCGGCAGCCCGCAACAAGTGCACGCGGCGCAGCATTACCGGCTGGTGTCCTGGCGGTCAGACGTGGGCTACCGCCGGTTCTTCGCGATCAGCGATCTCGCCGCGGTGCGCGTCGAGGACCCGGAGGTGTTCGACGCCACCCACCGTGAGGTGCTGCGCTGGGTGGCCGACGGCGACGTGGACGGCCTGCGCGTCGACCACCCCGATGGCCTCACCGATCCGGAGGGTTACCTGCACCGGTTGCATTCGCACGCCCCGGATACCTGGATCGTGGTGGAGAAGATCCTGGAACCGGGCGAGGAGCTGCCTCGTTCCTGGCCGGTGGCGGGCACCACCGGCTACGACGCGCTCGCCGAGGTCGACGGTGTCCTCGTCGATCCAGCCGGGGCGGGGGTGTTCACCGCACTGGACACCGAGTTGACCGGCGTCCAGACCAGCTGGCCGCAGCTGGTGCACGACTGCAAGCTCGACGTGGCCACCGGCATGCTCCGGTCGGAGTTGCGTCGCCTGGCCGTGCTGGCACCCTCCGTTCCCGAGGTGACCGATGCGCTAGCCGAGGTGCTGGCCTGCTTCCCGGTCTACCGCTCTTACCTGCCAGACGGAGTCGAACATCTCGATCAGGCGCTGGCCGCCGCCCGGCGCCGGCGTCCCGATCTCGGGACGGCGCTGGAGGCCCTGTCACCCCGGCTGCGCGATCCCCGCGACGAGTTGGCCGTCCGGTTCCAGCAAACCTCCGGGGCCGTGATGGCCAAAGGCGTGGAGGACACCGCCTACTACCGCTGGACCCGCTTCGTCGCGCTCAACGAGGTCGGCGGGGATCCGGACCGTTTCGGCCTCGATCTCGACGCCTTCCACGCCGCCATGGCGCACCGCGAGCAGATCGCCCCGCACGGGATGACCGCACTGTCCACCCACGACACCAAGCGCGCAGCGGATGTGCGGGCCCGTCTTGCGGTGCTGTCCGAGCTGCCGGACTGGTGGGCTGAAACCGTCCGGGAGTTCACCAGGCTGGCAGCGGTGGCCAGCGCCCCCGTACCTGATCCGGCTCTCGGTCACCTGCTGTGGCAGACCGTGGTGGGCGGGTGGCCGCTGCCGCTCGAGCGGCTGCATGCGTATGTCGAAAAAGCAATGCGGGAGGCGCGGACGCGGACCAGCTGGACCGACCCGGACGAGCAGTTCGAGACCGCCATGCACTGCCTCGCCGACGCAACGCTGAATGACCCTGTGCTGCGCTCCGCGGTCGCCGCGGCGGCAGCACGGATCATCGAGCCGGGACGGTCGAACTCGTTGTCAGCGGCGCTGCTGCAACTCGCCATGCCCGGGGTGCCGGACACCTACCAAGGCGGCGAGTTGTGGGACCTGTCCCTGGTGGATCCCGACAATCGTCGGCCGGTGGACTTCACCGGGCGTGCGGACCTGCTGGCGCAGCTCGACCAGGGCTGGCTGCCCGGCATCGACGCGTCGGGCGCGGCGAAGTTGCTCGTCGTGTCTCGTACGCTGCGGGCTCGCCGTGATCAGCCTGAGCGGTTCACCGGGTACCTCCCGCTGCGGGCTACCGGGCCGGCCGCCTCGCACGCGGTGGCGTTCGCCCGCCGCGGAGTGGTCGCGGTCGCTACCCGGCTTCCTGTCGGGCTGGCTACCCGAGGCGGCTGGGGTGCGACCGCGCTGGCCCTGCCCGAAGGTTCCTGGACCGACGCCTTCACCGGCTTGTCGACTTCGGGCGAGGTGGCGCTGACCGAACTGCTCGCCCGCTACCCCGTCGCCTTGCTGATCGCCGACTAACCGCGATGCAGTCCAGCGACGAGGTTCGCGGGCGCCATGCCGCCATGGTGCCCCCTCGCTGTGGTCATAGCCAGACAATGCCGCACGACCCTGACAAGATCGGTGTCTATGGAGTTCACGGTGTGGGCCCCGCTGCGTGAGCGGGTACGGGTGGTGGTGGACGGCGCCGAGTACGAATTGGCGCGGACAACCGGCGGCTGGTGGGGCGCCGACATCAGCGGGGCCGAATCAGCTGCCGACTACGCGTTTCGGCTCGACGAGGAGGACACCCCGCTACCGGACCCCCGCTCCCGGTGGCAACCGAACGGGGTGCACGCAGCGTCCAGGGTCTATGACCACGCCGCATTCAAGTGGACCGACGACCACTGGACCGGCCGCGCACTGGCCGGCAGCGTGCTCTACGAGCTGCACATCGGAACCTTTACCCCAGCGGGCACCTTCGACTCCGCGATCGAGCGTCTCGATCACCTCGTCGAGCTGGGCATCGACCTAGTTGAGGTGATGCCGGTCAACGTCGTTGATGGACCCCGCAACTGGGGCTACGACGGGGTGGGCTGGTACTCCGTCACCGAGAACTACGGCGGGCCAGACGGCTTCAAGCGCTTCGTGGACGCCTGCCACGCGCGTGGGCTGGGCGTGGTCCTCGACGTCGTGCACAACCATCTCGGTCCATCGGGCGCGTATCTGGACCGCTTCGGACCCTATTTCGCCGGAAGCAACATCTGGGGACCCACCCTCAACCTGGACGGCCCGCATTCCGACGAGGTGCGCCGCTACGTCATCGACAACGCGGTGGAGTGGCTGCGCCACTACCACCTCGATGGCCTGCGGTTGGACGCCGTGCACGCGCTGCGCGACACCCGTGCCAGCCACGTGCTGGAGGAACTGGCCGCCGAGGTGGACGCCCTTGCCGCGCACCTGCGACGGCCGCTGTCGTTGATCGCCGAGTCCGACCTCAACAATCCCCGTCTGGTCACCCCGCGGGCCGCCGGGGGCTACGGCCTGACCGCGCAATGGGACGACGACATCCACCACTGCCTGCATGCCACGCTCACCGGCGAACGGCAGGGCTACTACGCCGACTTCGGTGCGCTGCCCGAACTGGCGCGGACGCTGCGCACGGTGTTCTTCCACGACGGGCGGTGGTCCAGCTTCCGCCAGCGCAGCCATGGCCGCCCAGTGGATACCGCCCATCTACCCGGTTGGAAGTTCGTCAGCTACCTGCAGAACCACGACCAGGTGGGTAACCGTGCCACTGGCGACCGTATCTCGGCCACGCTGTCTCCCGGCCTGCTGGCCTGCGGCGCGGCACTCGTGTTGTGCACTCCCTACACGCCGATGATTTTCATGGGCGAGGAGTGGGGGGCTGCGACGCCGTTTCAGTTCTTCTCGTTCATGCCCGACCCGCACTTGCAGGAGGCCGTCCGCCGCGGACGTTACGCCGAGTTCGCCGAACACGGCTGGGACGAAACGGACGTTCCCGACCCGAACGATGAGCAGACGTTCCAACGTTCCAAGCTGAACTGGTCCGAGCCTGAGACGCAGCCGCATGCCAGCGTGCTGCGCACCTACCGGGAGCTGATCGCGTTGCGCAGGCAGCACCCGGAGCTATCCGACCCGCGGCTGGACGCTCTGGCCATCGACCTGGATGACCAGGCCCGCACACTAGTGCTGCACCGCGGTGCGCTGCGGGTGGTGGTGAACCTCGGCGCCCAGCCCACCACCGTCACGCTGGACAGCGCACCAACCCGCGTGCTACTCAGCTCAGGGCAGGCCACTTCCGCGAAACACACGGTGCAGCTTGATGCCGAGACGTTCGCGGTGGTCGCCGTCGGGTCCTAGCGGAACAGCTTGCGCAACAACGCCAACACGATGAGCGCGCCGATACCCATCAGCGTGTAACGGACCCTGGGGTCGGCCATGGTGGCCTCGACCTGTTCCTTGCCGGCCTCCACCAGGCGCTGAGGATTCGCCCGGATACCGATCTCCTGAAGCGTTGCAGCCAGCGCATCACGAGCCTGCTCGATGTCGCGTTCGATGGTGTCAGCGTCGCGGGCCATCAGTCCTCCTCGCGGGGTGTGCGTGCGGCACACCGTAGGCGATCGGCAGCCGGGTGCCGAAGGCACCCCATCGCAGCGGTACCGTCCGACTTCGTGACCGAGAACGTCCGGCTGTCCCCTGGCGACCCTGCCCCCGACTTCACTCTGCCCGACGCCGACGGCAAGCCCGTTGCGCTGTCGGACTACCGCGGCCGGTCCGTGGTGGTCTACTTCTATCCCGCGGCCAGCACGCCGGGCTGCACGAAGCAGGCCTGCGACTTCCGGGACAACCTCGCCGAGCTGGACACCGCCGGGCTCGCGGTGCTCGGCATCTCGCCGGACCCGCCTGCGAAACTGGCGAAGTTCCGCGACGCGGAGGGCCTTACCTTCCCGTTGCTGTCCGATGAGGACCGCTCGGCGCTCACGGCCTACGGCGCTTACGGCGAGAAGCAGATGTACGGCAGGACGGTCACCGGCGTGATCCGATCAACCTTTGTGATCGACCCGCAGGGGCAGATCGACAAGGCGCTGTACAACGTCCGCGCCACTGGCCACGTCGCCAAACTCCGCAAAGACCTCGGAGTCTGATCCATACTTTGCACAGGGGATCAACGGCGACCACGCTGATAATCGACTGGCGAACCTCCGTATCCTCTGCCCCAACTGTCCCGCGCTCACCGATACCTGGTGTGCGGAGGAACTGCAAGCCGGCGTAGCCCAACGGCAGAGGCACGGGCCTTAGGAGCCCGCCAGTGTGGGTTCGAATCCCACCGCCGGCACCAAAGTCGCCAGTCACATCTTTCGGGCTGTAAGCATCTCAACGTGGCTAGCCGACGCGGCACAGGCCCAGGTCCGCCGCCGAAGGCTTCGGGAAGCGCTCGCGTGCCGGACAAACCGGAGTCGATGTCCGAACCACGGCTGGCGCGGCCGGGCAAGTATGGCGCGATGGAACGCGCCAGGCCCGCCTAGCGATGCTTCTGCGCGGAGTATTCGAAGTTGAGCTGACCCGTGAACGGGTTCGGCGAGTGGGCGGGTTGCTGGGCCGGGCAGGTCGATTCGACGTTATCCATGGTTCCATTGTCGACGCAGCATTAGACGGCGACGAGATCCTCACCACCGACCCTGACGACATCACCATTCTCGCTCAGTACAGCGGCAAGAACCTCCTCATCACGCGGTCATAAGGCTTGTCATCCGGCCCGGTTAAGTGTCCCCTTCCGGGATACCGCTCGGTGCGGTGTGCTCGGCGTGAACCGCGCGCAGCGAGCGCATGGCCTGCACCGCATATTGGCCGTCAGCAGCCTGAATGGCCATCACCGCGATGTACTCGTCGTCGGGCAGCTCTAGGCGTGCCCATGGGGCACCATCCGGGAAGGTCACCTGAAGCACTAGGTCCCAGGGCACCGTGCGGGTTGTGAGGACGTTGCGAACCTCCACGCCATCGGCCACGGCACGCACCCGCGGCCGGGCGAACAGCAGAGCGGCACCGGCGAGCAACAGCCCCAGCAGCACCATGGCCACCTGGTCGGAGAACCGGAAATAGACACCGGTGGGCGTGCGCCGCAACAACACCGCGACCACTGTGAACAGCACGACCAGCACCACCGCGGCCGCCACCGCGACGTGGCGGGCCTTGCGCGGCCGGGTCTCGAAGAACACTCCCGCGGGTTTCATCCTGCTCCGACCGCGCATGAAACACCGACACAGCGTGCACGGCGGCGCGACACGCCGGGAAGGGGGGAGCTCATGACGCGCTCCGCGGGATCTGACGTAGCTCACGCAACACGAGGGCGGTCTGCAGGGCGGCGACGCAGGCCTGGAATCCCTTATCCTCCACGGAGCAGGGCAGCCCGCAGCGGTCCAGCGCCTGTTCCTCGGTGTCGCAGGTGAGCACACCGTTTCCCACCGCGACCCCCTCGTCCAGCGCCACCCTGGTCAGGCCTGCTGTGACCGCGTCGCAGACGTACTCGAAATGTGGCGTGCCACCCCGGATCACCACTCCGAGCGCGACCACGGCGTCGTGTGCCCGGGCGAGTTGCTGGCACACCACAGCAAGCTCCACGGCACCCGGCACCCGCACCACCGTCGGGTCAGCGATCCCAGCCTGCGCTGCCGCAGCGGTCGCCCGTTCCAGCAATGATGTGGTGATGCGCTCATGCCAGCGGGTTGCGGCGATACCCAGCCGCAGATCACCGCAGTGCGGGACCTCCAGTGCAGGTTGACCCGTACCGCTCACTGCTGCACTCGCTCCAGTCCATCGAGATCATGACCCATCCGGTCGCGTTTGGTCCGCAGATAACGGAGGTTTTCCGGGTTCGGCCTGATCGGCAGCGGAACCCGGCCGGTGATGGTCAAGCCGTAGCCTTCGAGACCGGCCCGCTTGGCCGGGTTGTTGGTCAGCAACCGCATCGACCGCACGCCCAGATCCACCAGGATCTGCGCGCCGGTGCCGTAGTCACGGGCATCGGCGGGCATGCCCAGAGCCAGGTTGGCGTCAACGGTGTCAGCGCCGGCGTCCTGCAGTTGGTAGGCCTGCAGCTTGTGCATCAGCCCGATACCGCGACCTTCGTGACCACGCACGTAGAGCACCACGCCACGGCCCTCGGCGGCGACGGCGGCCAGCGCCGCATCCAGTTGAGGGCCGCAGTCACAGCGCAACGAGCCGAGCACGTCGCCGGTGAGGCATTCCGAGTGCACCCGGACCAGCACGTCGGTGCCGTCCCCGATCTCCCCTGCGACCAGCGCGATGTGCTCGACCCCGTCGAGCAGCGAGTCGAACCCGATCGCCCGGAACTCACCGTGCACGGTGGGAATGCGCGCCTCCGCGACCCGCTCCACCTGTTTTTCGAACCGCCGCCGGTAGGCGATGAGATCGGCGATGGTGATCAACGCCAAGTCGTGCTCGGCGGCGAAGACTTCCAGCTCGTCGCGGCGGGCCATGTCGCCGTCGTCTTTGGCGGAGACGATTTCGCACAGCACACCGGCCGGTGGCAGCCCGGCCATCCGGGCCAGGTCCACGCCCGCTTCGGTGTGTCCGGGACGGCGCAGCACCCCGCCGTCCTTGGCCCGCAGGGGTACAACGTGTCCGGGGCGCACGAAGTCAACCGATTTGGCGTCCGGATCGGCCAGCAACCGGATGGTGCGAGCCCGGTCCGCTGCCGAGATCCCGGTCGTGACGCCCTCGCGGGCGTCCACGGTCACGGTGTAAGCGGTACCCCGCTTGTCCTGGTTGGTGTGGTACATCGGTGGCAGGTCCAGCCGGTCGCAATCCTCGCCAGTCAGCGCCACGCAGATGTATCCCGAGGTGTACCGCACCATGAACGCCACCAGCTCGGGAGTGGCCCGAGCCGCGGCGAAGATCAAATCTCCTTCGTTTTCCCGATCCTCGTCGTCCACCACGATCACCGGGCGCCCGGCCGCCACGTCGGCGATCGCGCGATCGATGCCGGCAAAGGCGCTCTGGGTCATCGCGTCCTCCTCCCCCGCATCATCCCCCCAGCCCGCCGCTACCGGGGGCAAAATGTGGCAAGGCCAACCGCTCCGCCTAGTGAGCAAGTCTTTCGCAGCGGCCTGCCACCGAGATTAGACGCAGGCCATTGAGCAGCAGCGCGCTCACACAGACCGGGCCACGAGCACCGCGACCCGTCTGTGGCTGTTGCGCTGCTCCTCGCTACCGGCGGCAGCAGGTACGGGGGTGTGCAGTGCGCGGGCTGTCGCGGGTGAGCACCGAAATGAGTGACGAGAAAGCGAGATGAAACCATAAATAAGGCGGCCAGGGGAACAATTGCGTTATTGACGATCTCGATGTGATCGACGCTGGAGTGGCCGCCGCCAGCGAGCACGTGGCCGATATCGATACCGCCTATCCGCGGGGGCGCCGCACTGGGGCTCGACTGGGAGCGGTGAGCACAATGCACCGGAGCGTATCAATTTTGAATTGGCGGGGGCCCCCGCTCGACGAGTTCGCTAATCGCCCAATCGGCGCATACCGAGCACTGGCGACGTTTTCTGCTTGTGACGCTCTGGCACGAACATCCATCCATGCGGGTCTACCCGGCCCGTGCACCACCGAGGAGGGGCGAGTGAAGCGGCAGCCGGAACAGCCCGATCCCACCGGGCACGGGACCCTTGCCAGTTTCCACGGCGGGTGTTCATGTGACTGGTGTCGTTCGCACGCTCTTGAGTGCGGGTGCCTCTGCGAGCAGTGTACAAAGATCCGCGCAGGCTCGCCCTACGTCGAGCGCTCCCGCGGCTGGCCTGAATTGCCGCCGGCGCGGCCTTGAGGGCGCATAAAAACGACCACCCCGCCACTGCATCCGTCGTCACGACCTACCGTCTCCCCTGGATGGCAGGTTCCCTGCGGCCGCAGAAGCTGCTGGTGTCAGGTAAACCCGACAAACCACTCGACGAGCACATACCGCCCCAGGAAGATCGCAGACTGTGGACGCCGCCGAGTTGCGCTGGTTTGTCGAATCTCTGGCCGATGGAGGTACGCACAAGGCTGCCTACCGGCCGGCCAGCCGATTAGTGCACACAGTCTGTGGGCGGGAGTTCGTCCCGCTGGCAGTCGGGATGCCGCCCACACCGGGCCCGCTACCTGGCGTGCCGCTCGATGCTGCCCAGATTTGTCCCGAGTGCAGGCGGCGACTGCATGAGCAGTAAGGCGGCCGACGACCTCGGCGAGGATCTGTTCCTGGACCGATGAGTTCGCGCGCTGGCCGGTCCAGGCCGGAAGACCACGAAATCGCCACCTTTGCAATCGTGCAGAGTGCTTAGGCTGATGTCTGCCGGCACACGTTATCGCGGGTCAGTGGGAAAATAGCCCGACATCATCCGCTCGACATATTTGGCGATGATGTCGACTTCGAGGTTCACCAGCTCGCCGGGGCGCCGCAAGCCTAACGTGGTCAACTGCTGGGTGGTCGGGATAAGTCCCACGGAGAACTCGTCGCCGCCGACCTCGATGACAGTCAGCGACACCCCGTCTACGGCGATGGAACCCTTCTCCACCACGTAGCTGGCCAATCCCGCGGGTAGCCCGATCCGGATCAGCTCCCAGGGCGTCCCGTCCTGCGGTGCCGTGCGGGACAGCACGGTCCCGGTGCCATCCACGTGACCCTGCACCAGGTGGCCGCCAAGCCGGTCGCCCAGCTTCGCCGCTCGTTCCAGGTTCAATCGATCGCCGGGCCGCGCCCCGCCTAGGCTTGAGCGGCGCAGCGTCTCACCGATCACGTCAGCGCTGAACTGCCCATTCTGGACGTCGACAACGGTCAGGCATACGCCGTTCACCGAAATCGAATCACCGGCCCGAGCATCAGAGCCAGTCAGCGGGGCGCTGATGGTGAAGCACGCCGCATCCGGCCGCTCACGCCGACTGAGCAACTCCCCGAGTTCCTCGACAATGCCGGTGAACACGGCTCAACCGTTCGGGGCGATGCGCCTCACCGGCGGCCGCACGCCCGGGCCTGCGCCCGAAGCGCCTCGATGGCCCGCACCGGGTCGTCGGCACCGTAGACCGCGGAACCGGCCACGAAACAGTCCACGCCCGCCTCCGCGGCAGCCTCAATGGTGTCGTCGTTGATCCCCCCGTCGATCTCGATCAGCACGGTGAGATGTCCGGTGTCCACCAACCGGCGGGCGGTTCGCACCTTGTCCAGCACCTCGGGAATGAACGACTGCCCGCCGAAACCCGGCTCCACGCTCATCACCAGCAGCGTGTCGTAGTGTCGTAACACCTCCACCCAGGGTTCCAGCGGCGTTTTGGGCTTGATCGACAGGCCTGCCATGGCGCCGGCCGCGCGCAGGTCCTTGGCCAGCTTCACCGGCTCCTGCGCGGCCTCGGCGTGCACCGTGACGTTGTGCGACCCCGCTTCGGCGTACCCGATTGCCCACCGATCGGGGTTTTCGATCATGAGATGGCAGTCCATCGGGATATCGGTGTACTTCATCAGGCTCTGCACCACAGGAAGACCGAACGTGAGGTTGGGCACGAAGTGCGCGTCCATCACGTCGACGTGCAACCAGTCGGCGCCCGGTACCGCCTTGGCCTCATCGGCCAGCCGGGCGAAGTCAGCAGCGAGCAGGGACGGCGCGATCATTGGCTGGTGCGACACAAGGTGCACGGTATCGCGTCGTGAGCAAACGGTGTTGTAGCACTGTTTGCCACTTACGAGCAGTGCAGCTCCAGCCGATCGTCGACGACGCTGACGCACACTTCTTGGCCATCTCGCAGGTCGCCGGCCAGCAACATGCGGGACAGGTTCCGGTCCAGCTCCCGCCCGATGACCCGGCGCAGCGGCCGGGCTCCGAACTCGGGTTGGTAGCCGCGGCCGGCAAGCCAGTCGATGGCGCGATCATCGAGGCGCAGCACGATGTCCCGTGCCGCTAGCCGCTGCCGGGTCTGCTCCACGAGCATCGCGGTGATGGCGCGCAGCTGCGCCGGATCGAGGCCTCGGAACAGGACGATCTCATCAATCCGGTTGAGGAATTCCGGTCGGAAGTGCCCACGTACGCTGGCCATGAGCGGTTCTCGCACCTCTTCGACCGAACGCCGGGCGCTCGTTGCGGCCAGCAACTGGTCCGCGCCGAGGTTGCTGGTCATGATGATCACTGCGTTGGCGAAGTTAGCGGTCCGGCCTCGGGAATCGGTGAGCCGACCAGCATCGAAAACCTGCAGCAGGATGTTCGACACATCGGCGTGCGCCTTCTCGATCTCATCCAGCAGCAGCACGGTGTAAGGCGTGCGGCGGACCGCGTCGGTGAGCCGGCCGCCTTCCTCATGGCCGACGTAGCCGGGTGGGGCACCGACGAGGCGCGACACGGTGTGCCGGTCCTGGAACTCGCTCATATCGATGCGGATGAGTTGCTGCTCCGACCCGAACAGAATTTCCGCCAGCGCGCGAGCCAGCTCGGTTTTGCCCACGCCGGTCGGGCCGAGGAACAGGAAGGAACCGACCGGGCGGTCAGGCTGCTTAAGCCCCGCGCGACTGGCGCGGATGGCGTCCGCGACGGCCTCCACCGCCTCGTCCTGCCCGATGACTCGCTGGCGCAGCTGCTCCTCCAGGTGCAGCAGCCGCTGCCGCTCGACCTCGGTGAGCTGCGCGACGGGGATGCCGGTAGTGCGCGCGACGATGTCCGCGACATCATCGGCACCGACCTCCGGCGGTCGCGTCGAGCCGGCGCGCGCGGTCTCCAGCGTGACGATCGCCACATCGAGCTCTTGGGTCAGTGCCTCGGCGCGCTCGTAATCCTCAGCGTCCACGGCGATGTCCTTGGCCCGAGTGAGCTGCTCGACCCGCTGCTCGAGAGCCCGGGTGTCCTCGTTCGGCACCGCACCTCGCAGCCGGACGCGCGCGCTGGCCCGGTCGATGAGGTCGATTGCCTTGTCGGGCAGGAAACGGTCGGTGAGGTAACGGTCGGACAATCGAGCGGCGGCGTCGGTGGCCTCGTCGGTGATTCGCACCCGGTGGTGCAGCTCATAGCGCTTGCGCACGCCGCGCAAGATGGCGACGGTGTCCGCGATGCTCGGCTCGGCGACCAGGATCGGATGGAACCGTCGTTCCAGCGCCGGATCCCGCTCGATGTGCCGGCGGTACTCGTCGACTGTGGTGGCCCCGATCAGCTGCAGGTCGCCGCGGGCCAGTGCCGGCTTGAGCATGCTGCTGGCGTCCATTGCACCGCCCTCGGCCCCGGCACCGGCACCGATCACCGTGTGCAGCTCATCGAGAAACAGCACTACCATCCGCGCAGCGGCAGTCACCTCGTCAATAACCGCCGTGAGCCGCTCCTCGAACTCCCCGCGGTATTTGGTGCCGGCCACCATCCCGGCCAGATCGAGCGCGATAACCCGCCGGTTGCGCAGCGCTTCCGGGACCGTGCCCTCGGCGATGCGCTGAGCGAGGCCCTCGACGATCGCTGTCTTGCCAACGCCCGGATCGCCGATCAGCACCGGGTTGTTCTTCGTTCGCCGGGACAGCACCTCCAGGAGCTGCTCGGTCTCGTCCTCGCGCCCGATGACCGGATCGAGGCGGCCGGCACGTGCTGCGGCGGTGAGGTCCCGGCCGTAGCGATCCAATCGCCGCGTCGATGCGCCCGGCCGGGTTATGCCTCCCAGGGACTGCTCAAGCCCGCCGACCAGCCGGCTCACCAGGTCCTCAAGCGGATTGAACCCGGGACCGAACGGACCATCGGGCATACCGAGCCTCCTTGCCCGCAGTTCGCGCCACTATCGTCGATAATGCCCCTGAGGCGCCCTTCGCGCCGAGCGTGATCACTCGTCACTCACGATTCGTCCATCGCGCAGCCGTACAACCCGCTTGGCGAACCGGGCGACCTCCTCTTCATGGGTGATGATCACCACGGTGCGGCCGGCATCGTTGAGACCACCGAGCAACTTCAGGATGTCCCTGGTAGAGGCGGAGTCGAGGTTGCCGGTGGGCTCGTCGGCAAGCAGCAACGCGGGGTCGTTGATCAGCGCTCTCGCGATCGCCACCCGCTGCTGCTGACCGCCGGACAACTCGTTGGGCATGAATTTCTGGCGATCGGCCAGGCCAACCTGCTCCAGCGCCAGCCGGGCCGCTCGGTGCCTGGCTCGTCCGCCGGCATAGATCAACGGAAGCTCGACGTTACGAAGCGCATTCGTGCGCGGTACCAGATTGAACGACTGGAACACGAAGCCGATCTTGCGGCTGCGGATCTTCGCCAGCCGATTGTCAGACAGTCGGCTGACATCGATGCCGTCGAGGAGGTAGCGCCCGCCGGTCGGAGCGTCGAGACAGCCCAGGATGTTCATCAACGTGGTCTTGCCCGATCCGGACGGTCCCATGATGGCGACCAGCTCACCGTCGTCGATGGTGAGGTCAATGCCATGAAGCACGTCCACCCGGACCTTACCCATCCGGTACGCCTTGGTGATGGCCTCAAGTTGGATCATTCCACTCCTCGATATGGTCTCGCTTCCCGTTTATGGGCCGGTGATGTGTGAGCAACCTGGACACAACCTCACTGTTCCCTGGGAATAGGCGCGAGCCATGATTCCTCTAAACTACGCTTTTCGGTCCGGGTGGTGATGACCATTTACTCAGCGTTGCAGGAGCGCGCAGAACATGGCGTCGGTGCCATGCCGGTGCGGCCACAACTGCACGTGCGGTCCGTCGCCTAGCTGAGGTAGCCCGGGGAACACCGGCCTGGCGTCCAGCCACTCAGCGCGCGTTCGCCGTACCACGTCGGTGACCACGCCCGCCGTCTCATCCAGGTGCGGCGAGCAGGTCACGTAGGCCACCACGCCACCAGGGCGGGCCAGCCGCAGCGCTGCGATCAGCAGCTCGCGCTGGAGCCGGACCAGCCCTGCGACGTCGTTGAGCTGCCGCCGCCAGCGCGCCTCGGGGCGGCGGCGCAGAGCCCCGAGCCCGGTGCACGGCGCGTCCACCAGCACCCGGTCGTAAGCCCGATCCGGCAGCCCGCTGTCCCGCCCGTCGGCCACATAGACCGTCACCGGCAGACCCGCGCACGCCTGATCGACCAACCGGGCTCGGTGCTCGGCCTTCTCCACGGCGTCCACCGTGGCGCCCCGGCTGATGGCCAATGCACCCAGCAGAGCCGCCTTGCCACCGGGCCCGGCGCACAGATCCAGCCAGCGCGCATCAGTGCCGTCCAGCGGCGTGGCGGCCAGCGCCAGGGTGACGAGTTGGCTGCCCTCGTCCTGTACCTGGGCCAGATGCTCGCGCACCGCCGCCAGCTCGCCGGGGTCACCGCCCTCGGCCAGATGCACGCCATGAGGTGAATAAGGAGCGGGTGTGCCGCCAATCGCGGCCGCCAACTCGGCAGCGCTGATCCGGCCGGGGCGCGCTGCCAGATGCACCAGTGGACGGGCGTCGTCGGCAGCCAGCGCGTTCGCCAGTTCGTCGAGGTCACCGGCCAGCGCGTCGGCGAAGGCCTGCGCGATCCACCGCGGATGCGGGTGGGTCATCGCCAGATGCCCCACCGGGTCATCTTCAAGCGCCGGCGCCACTGCCCGCACCCAGCTCTGCTCGTCCTGCTCACCGACTCGGCGCAGCACTGCGTTGACGAAGCCAGTGGCCGCGCTGCCCCGCCCAGCCCGCACCAGATCTACGGTGGTGCCCACCGCGGCATGGGACGGAACCCGAGTCCGTAGCAGCTGGTAGCTGCCCAGCCGCAAGGCATCGAGCAGCTCACCGTCCACCTCGGACAGGGCCCGATCCATGCACGATTGCAGCACCGCGTCCAGCAAGCCCTGGGCGCGGCACGTTCCGTAGCACAGCTCGGTGGCCAGTGCGGCGTCCCGACCGTTGATCCCCCGTTGGCGCAACAAGCTGGGCAGCGCAAGGTTCGCGTACGCATCGCGCTCGCGCACCGCAGCGAGCACATCGAGGACGGCCTGGCGGGCGGGATCCTCCACTGGTGGCCGGCTAGGTCCGGAACGCCGCCGGGGCGGCCCGGGCCGGCGAGGTCGGGAGGGTTTGCGCGGCGACGTCACTCGAAACGCTCTCCCGATTGGGGTCGGGCACCGCGAGCCCAATCCGGCGCGGCCATCGTCCGTTTGCCGGGCGCGGTGATCTCGCCTAGCCGCAACCCCCCGGTGGCCGTGCCCACCAGCACTTCCCGCTTGGTCACGCGGAGCTCGCCAGGGGCCAGCCCGTCGACGTCGGTCAGCTGCATCGGCCCGACACCCAGACGTTGGTCCCGAAACAGCACCCAGCCACCAGGGGAAGGCGTGACCGCGCGCAACTGGCGATGCACCGCGAAGGCCGGGGCAGCGAATTTCAGGTGCGCATCCTGCACGGTGATCTTCGGCGCATAAGAAACCCCGTCGGCCGGTTGGGGCACCGGATGCACCGTCCCGTCGGCGATACCGTCGAGGGTGGCGACCAGCAGGGCCGCACCGGCACCGCCCAACCGGGACAGCAGCTCTCCCGCCGTATCGTCGGGACGGATCACTTCGGTGACCGTGCCGTACACCGGACCGGTGTCCAGCCCCTCCTCCAATGCAAACGTGGATGCGCCGGTGATCTCATCGCCGTGCCATATCGCGGCCTGCACCGGAGCCGCACCCCGCCAGGCGGGTAAAAGCGAGAAGTGCAGGTTCACCCAGCCGTGGCGGGGGATGTCCAGCGCCGCGCGCGGTACCAGCGCCCCGTAGCCCACGATCGGGCAACAGTCCGGGGCCAGCGCGGACAGTCGCGCCAGGAAGTCCGGCTCGGAGGGGCGGCGCGGGGTGAGCACCTCGATTCCCGCCTCGTCGGCCAGTGCTCCTACCGGGGAGCGAGTTAGTCGTCGCCCGCGCCCGGCAGGCGCGTCCGGCCGGGTCACCACCGCGATGACATCGTGGCGGTCGGAGCCCAGCAACGCTTGCAGCGCGGGCACCGCCACCTCGGGCGTCCCTGCGAAGACCAGCCGCACCGCTCAGCGCACCTTGCCCAGCAAGGGGTGCGGGCTGGTCTTGACCACCGGCGCGGGAGCGCCGAACCACCGCGCGTGCCGGATCTCGCGCATAGCCTGCTTGCGGGTCTCCGGGTCGAGCCGATCGATGAACAGCACACCATCGAGGTGATCGGTCTCATGCTGGATCGCCCGGGCCAGGCGTTCGCTGCCCCGCACCTCGATCGGCTCGCCGTGCTGGTTGCGCCCGCGGGCGATGACGCGCAGGTGACGCCGGCAGTCCCAGGACATTCCCGGAATGGACAGGCAGCCCTCCGGGCCGTCCTGCATATCCTCACCCAGCACCTCGATAACGGGATTGACCAGGTGACCGGTGACACCGTCCCCGCTGCCGTCGTCCCCGCTGCCGTCGTTCCAGCTGCCGTCGTCACAGTGGTAGCTGAACACCCGCAGCGCGATACCCAGCTGCGGAGCCGCAAGTCCCGCTGCGCTCTCCTGCGTCATCGTGTCGAGCAGGTCACGGACCAGATTACGTAGCTCTTTGTCGAAGTCGACGACCTCCGCCGCGCGGGCGCGCAGCACGGGATCGCCAAAGAGCCGGACGGGTCGAACAGACACCTGCGCAGTATGCCTCGTGAGTGGTGCCGGCTGCCCCGGCACCCGATGGCACTCAGGTGAGTTCCTGCGGGTCGAGCTCAACCCGCAGGAAGTCATCCGCCTTCCGCGCACTGCGCCCAGCCTGCACCGCAGCCAACGCACCAGCTAGGGCAGAACCCTCCGTCCGGGGAACCCGCAGGAGCAGTCGCTCCCGCTCGCCCTCGGGCTGCCCGGGAACCGGCACTGGCCCCAGCACCTCGGCTCCGGTCGGGATCTCCAGGCCGGCAAGGGTCTCCGGGGCACCGTCCAGCGCGGCCATCCGAACCACAGGGGGAAAGCCGAGCTCGACGCGGGCGGCCAGCTCGGCGCGGGCGTGGCCGGCCGGGTCCCATCTGATCAGGGCTTGTACTGCACTCAGTGACGCCTCGGCGACCACGACGACGCGGCCACCGTCGGGCGCCGGCTCGACCATTGCCGCCGCCGCCATCCACCGGCGTAGCGCCTCCTCCGCCGCGCGCAGGGTGGGCCGGCCCAGCAGCGCGGCGGCGTCCAGCAACAGCGCCGCCCCGTAGCGGGCCAGCGGCTCGGCGCCTGGAGTGGCGACCACCAACGCCGGCCCTGCCGGAATGTCCACCAGCACCTTTCCCGCGCCTGCACCGCCTCCACCGGAGGTGTACAGCGCCACCCCAGGGAAGGCCCGGCCAAGCTCCTCGGCCGTGCGGCGGGCGCCGATCACGGTCGCACGCAGACGGGCGCAACCGCAGGCGGGGCACCGGTACCGGGCCTCAGCAACGCCACACCACCGGCAGGCGGAGTGCCCGACGCTGAGCAGCGCCAGCGGTCCCGCGCAGCGCCGGCAGCGGGCTGGCGCCCGGCACTGGCCGCAGGCCAACGCGGGTACGTAACCACGGCGGGGAACCTGCACCAGTACCGGACGGTGGCGGCCCAACGCCGCACGTGCCGCGTCGAACGCGACCGTGGGCAGCCGGGCTGCGCGGGCCATCGGATCCCGGGCCAGCTGGGCGCCTTCCTCCCCGATCGCGGTGACACGCGGTGCCGCGGCGCGCACCACGTCCCGGGCGGCCACGATCTCGTGCGCCCACCCGGTGTCGATCGACAGCTGCGTTTCGGCGGTGCGGGCGTAGCCGGCCACCAACAGCGCTGCGCCCTCCAGTACCGCACGCTGGCCCAACACCAGGCGGGCGTGCGGGTAGGGGGCTCGGGGTTCGGCGTGCAGATCGTCACCGTCATCCCACAGCACCATCAGGCCCAGCTCGGCAACCGGTGCGAAGGCCGCCGCTCGGGTGCCGACGACAATGCGCACCGCGCCACGGCGCACCGCCAGCCAGCGCCGGTAGCGCTGCGCGGGTCCCGACTCGGCAGCCAGGGTGATCACCGCATCGGGTCCGGCCAGCGCGGTGACCGCGGCGTGTACCCGCGCGGTGTCTCGGTGATCGGGCAACACCAGCAGGGCACCCCGCCCGGTGGCCGCGACGGTGACGGCCGCCTCGGCGAGCCGAGCGGGCCAGTCCTCGCCTGGCAACGCCTGCCAGCAAGCATGCGCGGCGCGACCCTGGTGCAGCGCGTCCAGAAAGGTGGATCCGCGGGGGTAGGTGCGCCAACCATCAACTGGCGGCCGCTGCGGCGAGGGTGCCACCGCGGCAGCGGGCTCGGCTTCGGTGCGGGCATGCCGTGGTGGCACGGCCAGCCGCAACACGTCGCTCATGGTGCCTGCGCACCGGTCGGCCACCGCCCGCGCCAGCGCAGCGATCTGGGGGCTGAGGGCAGGTTCAGCAGAGACCACCCGATCGATCCAGCCCAGCCGCCCCGGGTGGTCGGATCGCTCGATCCGCTCCAGCAACCATCCGTCCACCAGGCGCCCCGCGAAACGCACCCGAAGGCGCACCCCACGTCGCGCAGCGTCGTCCAGCTCAGCGGGCACTAGGTAGTCGAAGGGGCGGTCCAGGTGCGCCAGCGGGATATCCACGCACACCCTGGCGACGGGCAGCGACGCGGCCGGGCTGCGTTGTCCACGACGTGACCGGCCGACATTCACCTGCCGGGTGTACCAGAACTGCCCGACCACTCCATGATCTGGCGGTAGCGCACGCCCGACGGCTACGGTTGCGCGCCCGGCCGGTGGGTACCGACCAACAGCCCGATGTTGGACACGACGAAAGGCACCAGGTAGGTGACGCCCGCTTTGACCCACGTCGCGGTGGTCGCGGCGCCTTCGAGCACCGTATCGAGGTGATTGATCGCGAACAGCACGCTGCCCACGACGGCCGCGACGAGCGCCGTGCGCGACAGATGGCGGCGGTACAACACCACCTCTAGCGCCTGCACGGGAGTCTGCCAAGTCGGTGGTGAGTCTATTGCCATCGCTTCATTCCAGCGCGCTTCGGGAGCTTCACCGGGTCAGTCGGGCGGCAACGGCGTCCCAGACGTAGGAAGCCAGCAGGCTCTTGGGGCCTTCGGGAAGTGCAGTCTGCGTCCCGTCATCACCAAGCAACCAGCCCGTGTTCTGGTCGATCTCGAACGCCCGGCCCTCCCCAACCGCGTTGACGACCATGAGATCACAGCCCTTGCGGGCGAGTTTGGCCCGACCATGGGTGAGCACATCGGCCTCTGAATCACCGGTTTCCGCCGCGAAACCGACCACCACCTGGCCCCGCGGGCGGCACCGGACGAGCTCGGCGAGAATGTCCGGATTGACCACCAGCGACACCGGGTCAGGATCAGTTCCAGTTTTCTTGATCTTGCTTGGGCGGCTGACCGCCGGCCGGAAGTCGGCCACCGCGGCGGCCATCACCACTGCGTCAGCGTGCGCCGCCGCCTTGAGCACCGCGTCCCGCAGCTGATTGGCGGTTCCTACCCGGACCACCTCGACGCCGGCCGGATCGGTCAGGTCGGCTGTGTGCGCGGCGATCAAGGTGACCCGAGCGCCCCGCTGGGCGGCCACCCGGGCCAGCGCGTATCCCTGCCGGCCGGAGGACCGGTTACCCAGGTAGCGCACCGGGTCCAGCGGTTCCCGGGTGCCACCTGCTGAGATCACCACATCGCGGCCGGTGAGGTCGGTGCGCAGGGCATCCCCGCGGTGCAACAGCAGGGTGGCCAGCTCGACGATCTCCGCGGGTTCCGGCAGCCGGCCGGCACCTGAGTCGGCACCGGTGAGTCGCCCGGATGCCGGCCGCGCGACGACGGTTCCGCGGGAGCGCAGCAACGCGACGTTGTCCTGGGTGGCAGGGTGCTCCCACATCTCGGTATGCATTGCGGGCATGAACAGCACCGGGCAGCGGGCGGTGAGCAACGTGGCGCAGAGCAGATCGTCGGCCCTGCCCTGCGCAGCGCGCGCCAGCAGGTCCGCGGTGGCCGGCGCGACCAGCACCAGATCTGCAGTTTGCCCCAACCGCACGTGAGGCACCTGTGCAACGTCGATGAACGGGTCGTGGTGCGCCGGGAACCCCGATAGCGCCTCCCACGTGGCTGCCCCCACGAATCTCAGGGCTGCCTCGGTGGGCACCACGCGAACAAGGTGCCCCGCCTCGGTGAGGCGGCGGAGCACCTCGCAAACCTTGTAGGCGGCGATGCCGCCGCCGATGCCGAGCACGATCCGGCGGGACGAATCCGGCCAGGCGGGCCCGGCCTGGGTCACTGCCCCTCGGTGTGCTCGAGCAACCCGGCGTGGATCTCGCGCAGCGCGATCGACAGGGGCTTTTCCCGCGGCCCTGGCTCCACCAACGGCCCGACGTACTCCAGCAGGCCCTCCCCGAGCTGCGCGTAGTAGTCGTTGATCTGGCGAGCTCGTTTCGCCCCGAAGATGACCAAGGCGTACTTCGAACTGACCTTAGTCAGGAGGTCGTCGATCGGGGGGTTGGTGATGCCCTCGGGAGCAGGAGCCGAGGACGCGTGCAGCGGGTCCAATTCGGTGGGGATGCTCACTCATTATCTCCAGATGCGTCAGATGCCAGTCACAGAAGTCGGTGTCACCGCTGTCGGGGTAAGGATGTTCACCGAACGGTCCATCGCATCAAGGTTATCAACTCCTCTGCGGCGCGCTGCACGTTGTCGTTAACCACCGTCGCATCGAACTCTCCGACGGCGGCCAACTCTTCGCGGGCCACTCGCAATCGGCGCTCCCGCACCGCCGGATCTTCGGTGCCGCGGTCGGACAGCCGGCCGTCCAGCACCTCCCACGAGGGCGGCACAAGCATCACCAGCAGGGCGTCGGGCATCGCGGCGCGGACCTGCCGGGCGCCTTGCACCTCAATCTCTAGCAACGTGGATCGACCGGTGGCCAGCGCCTGATGCACCGGACCCGCGGGAGTGCCGTAGAAGTTGCCGGCGTACTCGGCGTACTCGAGAAACTCGCCGCGCTCGATCATGCCAGTGAAGGTGGCGCGATCCACATAGTGGTAGTGCTCGCCGGGTCGTTCCTCGGGCCGACGTGGCCGGGTGGTGACCGAGATGCTGACGAACAGCTGTGGCCAGCGCCGCACAACCTCGGCGACCACGCTCGACTTTCCGACTCCGGAGGGACCCGAGACGACGGTGAGCCGGGGCCCAGCAGCCTCACTGGACCCCGGCTCACACACCGTCACGGCGCGGGTTGATCACTCGCGTGCGCGCTCGTCGTCCGAGCCGATTGACTCGGGTTGCTTACTCTGGGCCGAACTCGCTGAGCAGGGCCTTGCGCTGGCGCTCGCCGAGCCCGCGCAACCGCCGGCTGGTGGCGATCTCCAGCCGCTCCATGATCTGCTGAGCGCGGACCTTGCCCACGCCTGGCAAGGCCTCGAGCAACGCCGAGACCTTCATCTTGCCCAAAATGTCGTCACTGTCAGACTTGGCTAGGACCTCCTTGAGGTTGGTCCCACCGCGCTTGAGGCGCTCCTTGAGCTCGGCCCTGGCACGTCGGGCGGCGGCCGCCTTCTCCAGCGCAGCGGCCCGCTGCTCCTCGGTCAGCTCGGGAAGGGCCACGGTCTCCTCCGTC
>DASUVX010000218.1:0-2088 GCA_036378735.1 Pseudonocardiaceae bacterium
AGGCATCAGGCTGGAGCCGCAAAGCCCGCCGGTTAATAACCCTCCTCAAACCGTTGACGACGCGACTGCAGCAGCGGTGGACGACCTGACAGCCACTGCCTCACCTGCGATCATCAGGGGGACAGCTGAGGACACCGGCGACGGGAGCTTCATGGGCTGGTTACAGGTGGCGCACGGCGCGGCGGCGCCGCCGGATGGCTCGGACGTTGGGCAGATCATCCGCTGGTACCGCATGTACGAGGGGCTGACCCAGCAAGACGCGGCTGCCCGCCTCAACACAACCCAGTCCCGACTGTCGAAACTGGAGAAGGGCACACAAGGCCTGCGCGACGTCGCGGAGCTGCGTCACATCGCGCGCAAGCTCGGCATCCCGCCGGAGCGACTTGGCGTTTTGCCGGACCATTCGGCGGACGCGCGCCCGTTCGCCTCGCACGTCACCGACCGACCCGGCCCCATCCGGGACAGCCAAGAACGCTGGCGGGACGTCCGCTGCCAGCTCAACGCCAACCGCGCGGTCCTGGGTGACCTGGCCGCCGAGCTGTACCCCGCGCAGATGCGCATCCCCGAAACGACGGTTCTTACGTCGGAGAGCTGGCTACCGGACAGTCCGGTAGACCTGTCTGACATCGAGTTGGCCTGGCGCGCCAAATCGCCGACACCGCAGCTAGTACTCCAGCCGTAGATCGTGATCTTCCGGCGTGTCGGTCCCGGACGCAGGGCAGCCACCGCATGATCATCCTCGGTTGTGACGACGTCAGAAGATCATGCGGTGGCTGTGGGCCACAGCGTAGCGGCTCCGCGGTGGTCGGGGATGCTGGAGGAGCTGCTCGGTCGGGTGGCTGGCCGGTTTAGTCGGGTCGAGCCGCGGCGGCGGGTAGGTGGGTTCGTGCTGGGGTTGCTGGCTGATCTTCCGCGCAAGAACTGCTGGACGGTCGCTGAGCACGCCGGGGAGACCAGCCCGGATGGCATGCAGCACCTGCTGGCCCGCGCGGTGTGGGACACCGACGGGGTACGCGATGACCTGCGCGAGTATGTCGTGGAGTATCTGGGTGATCCGGCTGCGGTGCTGGTGGTCGATGAGACCGGTGATGTGAAGAAGGGGACCGCGACGGTGGGCACCCAGCGCCAGTACACCGGGACCGCGGGCCGGATCGAGAACGCCCAGGTCGCGGTGTATCTGACCTACGCCGGACCGGCCGGGCACGCGATGATCGACCGTGAGCTGTACCTGCCGCGCGCCTGGATGGACGCCCCGGCCCGGTGCGCCGGGGCGGGAGTACCTGAGGATGTTGAGTTCGCGACCAAACCGGCGCTGGCCACCACGATGATCGGCCGCGCGCTGGATGCCGGGGTGCCGGCGCGGTGGGCAGCCGGTGACGAGGTTTATGGTGCTGATCCCGGGCTGCGCGCCGAGCTAGAGAGCCGCCAGATCGGCTATGTGCTGGGCATCGGCTGCGACCGCCGCCTGCCCACCGCCGCCGGCCCGATCCGCGCCGATGTTCTGGCCGCCAGCGTGCCCAAGGCAGCTTGGGCGCGGCTCTCAGCCGGTCCGGGCGCCAAGGGCCACCGGTACTACGACTGGGCGTGGGTCGCCCTGACCGGCGAGTCAGGCCACTATTGGCTGCTGATCCGTCGCCACCTCCACCACGGCGAACTCGCCTTCTACCGCTGCTACAGCCCGATTCCGGTCAGACTCGGTGAATTGGTCCGGGTCGCCGGACGGCGATGGACCATTGAAGAAAGCTTCCAAGCCGGCAAGGGCCTGGCCGGGCTCGATGAGCACCAGGTTCGCCGCTGGCTGGCCTGGCGGCGCTGGACCATCCTGGCCATGCTCGCCCACGCCCTGCTCGCCGTCATCGCCGCCACCGAACGCGCCCAGCACCCACCACCCGCGGGCCTGATCGCCTTGACCTGCAATGAGATCCGGCACCTGCTCACCAAGCTGATCACCGAACCCACCCGCCAGCTCACCGATCCACACACATGGTCACACTGGCGACGTCGCCATCAACACCATGCCCGCGCCTGCCACTACCACCGCCAGCAAGCCCAGCTCGCATGATCACGATCTACGGCTGGAGTACTAGG
>DASUVX010000219.1:0-27802 GCA_036378735.1 Pseudonocardiaceae bacterium
ACCGTCCTTACGCCGATCACCGTCGTGGATGCGGACGAGATGGTGGAGGTGCTGGCCGGCCGCGAGCTCTACGCCTTCATCGGTGGTGAATCACCGAGTGTCGACCAGTTGCGCGCTCGGTACGCGAAGCTCGTCGTCGGCCACTCCGGCGACTGCCTGCAGGATTGGTACAACTGGGTCGTCCGTACACAGGACACCGGGCGCGCGGTCGGAACGGTCCAGGCCACCGTGATGTCCGAGGGCACCCGCGCCGAAGTCGCGTGGATCATCGGGCTGCCGTGGCAGGGCCAGGGATCCCCGCCATGAACTCGACGTTACCGACATTTCTCGCGCCGCTCAGAACATCGGTAGCGTCGAGTTCACGACCGTGGTGCTCAGCGGCGGGTGAGCCAGCGGGTGACTACCGCAGTGGTGACCCCGAGAGCGGCGGCTGCTGGGATCCCGATGCGGGCGGCGCGGCGGGCCGCGCTGGCTGGTGGGCGCACGCCGTCAAGGGCTTGCTCGGGTGGGTCGCCGACGTGACTGCGGTGCTCGCGGGCCAGTTTCATCACCTGCGCGACATGCAGGGCGCGCCGGCCGGTGCCGGCCTGCTCGATTTGCGTCTTGCAGGAAAAGCCGTTCGCGACGATCACTGTTGCAGGGTCGGCAGATCGCACCGCAGGCAGCAGCGCCTGCTCGCCGCAGTCCATCGAGATGTCGTACTTGCCCTTCTCGAAGCCCCACGAGCCGGCCAGCCCGCAGCAGCCGCCGGTCAGCGGGTTGACCGAGACGCCCATCTGCTCCAGCAGCTTGCGTTCCGGGTCGATCCCGCCGGTGGCGCGGTGGTGGCAGTGTCCCCACAGCAGCGCTTTCCCAGCCAACGACGGCGGTGTGATGTCGAAGGTGGTGAAGAACTCCGCGAAGTGGTACGCGTTGCGGGCCAGCCGCTGGGCGTCATTGTCGTGGGGCAACAGCTTGCCCAGCTCGTCGCGGAACACCGCCAGGCAGCTGGGCTCCATCCCCACCACCGGCGTACCGGCCCGGATCTCCTCACGCAGCACGGACAGCACGTGGTGCAGGTAGCGCTGGGCGGTGTCGAGGAGTCCGTAGTCGTACAGCGGGCGCCCGCAGCAGATGTGCCCGGCCGGCATCACCACTTGCCAGCCGGCCGCTTCGATGGCCTCTACGCAGGCCACCCCGACGTCGGTGTGCAGGTGGTTGTTGAACGTATCCGGAAACAGCACCACCCGACGCCCATCTGGATTGACCGTGCCGCCCCGCTGAGCAAACCACTGCTGGAGGGTCAGCGGCGCGAACGCCGGTAGCGCCCGGCGCTGGTCGATCCCGGCGACCAGCTTGGCCACCCGGGACAGCCCCGGTGTCTGGGTCACCGCGTTGACCAGCTCGGGCATCCGCGATGCCAGCCTCGCGGCCTGGTCAATGAACCCGAACGCGTAGGCGTACCGGGGCCGCCAGCGCCGCCAGGACCGGTAGTGGTGGTGCAGGAACTCCGCCTTGTAGGTCGGCATGTCCACGTCCACCGGGCAGTCGCTGGTGCAGCCCTTGCAGGCCAGGCACAGATCCAGCGCGTCGGCCACCTCCCGGGACTGCCACCCGTCGGTGATCACCTCACCGCGCAGCATCTCGAACAGCAGCCGGGCCCGCCCGCGGGTGGAGTGCTTTTCCTCCCGGGTCACCTGGAAGCTCGGGCACATGGTCTGCTGGGCGTCGGGCACCCGGCACTTGCCCACCCCGACGCAGCGCAGCGTGGCGTGCGCGAAGTCGCCACCGTCTTGCGGGTAGGCGAACTTCACCGCCGGCCGCGCCGGGTTGTAGTCCACCCCGAGCTTGAGGTTCTCGTCGAACCGGTACGCGTCGATGACCTTGCCCGGGTTCATCTTCCAGTCCGGGTCCCAGATCAGCTTGAGCTCCCGCATCGCGGCCATCAGCCGCGGTCCGTACTGCTTGACCAGCAGCTCGGCGCGCTGCTGGCCATCACCGTGCTCACCGGACATCGTCCCACCGTAGGAAGCGACGAGGTCCCCGGCCTGCTCCATGAACGCCCGGTAGGTGCGCAACCCGTCGGCGGTGCGCAGGTCGAAGCTGATCCGGGAATGGATGCAGCCCTCTCCGAGATGGCCGTACATCGCCCCGCGCAGCCCGTGCTTGGCATACAGCTGTTGCAGGTCCCGCACGTAGTCGCCGACCCGGTCGGGCGGCACCGCGGAGTCTTCCCAGCCTGGCCAGTGGTCGCCGCCATCGGGCGGGAACGCCGTAGAGCCCAGCCCGCTTTCCCGGATCGCCCACAGGTCCTCGCTGTTGCCGCCCTCCTGGACACTCTTCGACATCAGCATCCGGTCGGCGTCGTAGCCCTTCTCCTTGCACAGCCAGGCCATGAAGTCCTCGGCGCGCTGCACCGACTCGTCCTTGGAGTCAGCGCCGAACTGCACCATCAGCCAGGCCCCGGCGTCGTCGCGCCGGGGCAACTCATGCAGGCCCGTCACGTTGAGCGACTTGAGCTGCTGGTCATGCACCAGCAGGTGGTCGATCGCCTCCAGCCCGATCGGCTTCCAGGCGTTGATCTCGGTGACGTGGCTGGCGGCGTCGGCGATGCTGGGGTACTGCACGAGCACGGTGGTGCGCTCGAACAGCGCCGGGGTCAGCAGCAAGGTCGCCTGCAACGCCACCGCGCAGGTCCCCTCGGTGCCGACCAGGGCGCGCGCGACGTTGAAGCCCTTCTCCGGTAGCAGCTCGTCGAGGTTGTAGCCGGACACCCGCCGGGGCAGCACGTCCACCGACGGGAAGCCGTCCCGGATGTCGTCGGCGTACCGATCACGAAGGTCCCGCAGCTGGGCGTAGATCTGACCCTTGAGGCCACCGGCGGCGATGATCTCATCGAGCTGGTCCTCCTCGTTCACGCCGACCCAGAACCGCTCCCCGTCGTAGGTCACGATCTCCAGGGCGTGCGTGTTGTCCGACGTGCGCGGGCCCGGGCCGTAGTGCTTGGCCTGCACCGAGTGGATGCCGCAGGAGTTGTTGCCGATGTTGCCGCCGATCGTGCACCGCGAGTGTGACGACGGGTCGGGCCCGAACACCAGGTTGTGCTCACCGGTGACCCGGTTGAGCTGCTCGTTGATCACCCCGGTCTGCGCGGTGACGCGGTGCGCCGTCACCTCCACCTCGCCGATCTCGGTGAGGTATTTGGAGAAGTCGATGACGACGGCGTTGTTGACTGTCTCGCCGGACAGGCTGGTGCCCCCGCCGCGGGACAGCACCGGCGCCTGGTAGCGGGAGCAGGCCCGCACCGTCTGGACCACGTCGTCGAGCGTGCGGGGCACCACCACCCCGATCGGGACCTGCCGGAAGTTGGACGCGTCATTGGCGTACATCGCCAGCGACCCAGCGTCGAAGCGCACCTCACCTTGTACGTGACGGCGCAGGTGCTGCTCCAACCCCTTGGCGTTGACATTCTCGACCGCGCTCATGCCCGCCGCGAACCGCTTGTCGGCATAGGCCGGCACGGTGACCTGACCCGCCATCAGTCGTCGTTCCCCGGCAGCTTCTCCTTGACCGACTCGGTGAACTCGACCACCTTCTGCTTCACGCCCTTGGTGATGATGCCGATCTCCTCCGGGTCACCCTTGATCATCGCGGTGGCCGCCTTCTTGCCCAGCTCTTTCTTGATGTGCGGCGGGATCGGCGGTATTTCCGGGTCGACGACGACTTCCAGCACGCACGGCCGGTCGGCGGCCAGCGCCTCGTCCCACGCGTCGCCCAGTTGCTTGGGGTCGTCGACCTTGATGCCGACAAACCCGAGCAGCTTGGCGAACTCGGCGTAGGGCACGTCCGGGATCCACTGCGTGCCCATGTACTTCGGATCGCCGGCTTCCGCGCGCTGCTCCCAGGTGACCTGGTTGAGGTCCTGGTTGTTGAACACGCAGAACACCAGCGTGCGGTTCTGCCACCGTTCCCAGTAGCGCTTGACGGTGATCAGCTCGGCCATCCCGTTCATCTGGAACGCTCCGTCACCGACGAAGGCGATCACCGGGCGGTGCGGGTAGGAGAACTTCGCGCTGATCGCATACGGGGTGCCGGGACCCATCGTGGCCAGCGTGCCCGACAGCGACGCCCGCATGCCACGGCGCAGCCGCAGGTGCCGGGCCCACCAGTTGGTGCCCGACCCGGAGTCGGCGGTGAGGATCACGTTGTCGGGCAGTCGCGCCGACAGCTCGTGCGCGACCAGCTCCGGGTTCATCGGGTCGGCCGATTCGTGGGCGCGATCGTCCAGCACCCGCCACCACTCCCGGACCTCACTTTCGATCTTCTCCCGCCAGGACCGGTCCTCCTTGCGCTTGAGCATGGGGATCAGCGCTTGCAAGGTCTCTTTGGAGTCGCCGATCAGGTTGGCCTGGATGGGGTAGCGCACCCCCATCATCCCGCCGTCGATGTCGATCTCGACGGCCTTGCACTGGCCTTCCTCGGGCAGCCACTCGGTGTAGGGGAAGCTGGTGCCGACCATGAACAGGGTGTCGGCGCCCATCATCAGCTCATAGCTGGCAGTCGAACCGAGCAGACCGATCGGGCCGGTCACATAGGACAGGTCGTCGGGCAGCACCTCCCGGCCCAGCAGGGTCTTGGCCACTCCCGCGCCTAGCAGTTCCGCGGCCTTGATCACCTCGTCGGCCGCCTCGGCGGCGCCCTGCCCGATGAGCATCGCCACCTTCTGGCCCTCATTGAGGATGTCGGCGGCCTTGCGCAGCTCAGCATCCGGCGGGATCACCCGCGGCTTGACGTACCCGACGCTGGTGTAGACCGCGCCGTGCATCCGTGGCGGCGAGGGCTGAGCCTGCGACTCCTGCACGTCCTCGGGGAAGATGACGGTGGCCACTCCGCGCCGGGACAGCGCGATCTTGCAGGCGCGGTCGATGAGCTGGCGCGCCTGCGCCGGGTGCATGCAGACCTGCACGAACTCCGAGACGTCCTCGTACAGCAGGGCCGGGTTGATCTCCTGCTGGTAGGCCGCGCCCAGCGAGATCCGCTTTTGCTGCCCGACGATGGCCAGCACCGGCTGGTGGTCCAACTTGGCGTCATAAAGGCCGTTGAGCAGGTGGATCGCGCCACCGCCGGAGGTTGCCATGCAGCAGCCGAGCTGCCCGGTGAACTTGGCATGGGCGGTCGCCATGAAGGCGCCCATCTCCTCGTGCCGCGGCTGGATGATCTCCGGATCGCCCTTGGCGCGATCCAGGGCGCCGAGGAAACCGTTGATGCCATCGCCGGGGTAGCCGAAGATGCGATGGATGCCCCACTCGGTGAGGCGTTGCAGGACGTAGTCGGCGACCTTAGACGAAGCCATGCCGGTGCTCCCGTTTCTCGTCGGAATTCGTTTGTCTACCGACCGCTTACCCCGGTGCTCGCCGCGGCACACCTACTGCGCTGTCGCCACTGTGTCCAATGGGGATCCGCCGTCCAATGGGATCCGCCCCGAGGCAGGCATGAGCACTCCGGAAACTCATGCCCGCCTCGAGGCGGACCCTGGCCCGTCAGGCAGTACGGGCCTCGGCGCGGCCCGCTGACGCAACGGGCCGGCTTTCGAGCTTCCGGCAGGCGGCCACTGTGCTGTGCAGCAGCTCGGACAGCCGCGCGTCGCGCTGCGGCTGGGCAAGCCCGCGGATCTGCTCGAACAGCAGCTGGAATGCCGAGCTGACCGCCACGTTCGGGGGGTTGAGCAGTTCCCAGCAGCGCAGCCGGATCCGGGTCCACCGGTCACCGCGCTCCAGCCGGCGCATCCGCGCACTCGTTCGGGTCAACTTTCGCCGGGCACCGCGGGGCAGTGCCGGTTGCAGCTCGTCGGCGGCCGTCAAGCAGCTGGCGATGACGCATTGCGTCGTGGCCGGGTCTGCTCTGATCCCGATCAGATCCGGGGCGAGCAGCGCCAGCTTGCTGCGCACGCCGTCGTCGACAATGCGATCGTTGACCAGCCGGGCCAGTGCCGCCAGCGCTGGCGGCGTGCACCGGGGATGGTCGGTAAATCGAGCCCCCGCGAGCACCGAGACATACTCCATCACGCACGCGCCGTCCTCTGGACCGCGGTGCCAACCACGGGAGAGCACCGGGAGCTGGTCCGGCACCGCTGGGCCGGAGCCCATCTTCAGCCCGGGTGCCTTCACAAGCCGCTTCATTGCCCGACCCTCGCGCCTGGCCGGTCACCCGCGACCTGATCATTTGCTGGCCGCACCGTCGCACCTCCTGCTGCGTAGTCGTGATGGCTGCCACCCGAGGTCTGCCCAGCTGACCGCCGGCTAAACCCATACCCGCTCGCTTTGTGGTCGGCGAACCGGTCAGTTGTGGTGGGCGCCAGATGCCTGCGCTGGCGCGGCTGCTGGGTAGACGGATTGCCAGTTCGGCTCGGAGGGGTGCGCGATCCCGGCCGGGCCGGCGCCGACCGCCTGGAGCAGGTTGCCGGTGATGCGGCCGATCATCGCGGCGGGGCAGGGCCGGTCGCCGGGGCACGGGGTGAGGTCGGGGATCCAGGCGTTGGTGCCGGAATCCCACACTCCGGCGTGGCTTTGCGGATCGGTGTAGTACGTCATGTCGGAATAGAACACGCCGCCGTGATTGATGCGGGCCTGCGCCTGGGAGGCGTCCAGCGGCGAGTGCGCGAAGACCGTCACGTTCGGCGGGTATCCCCGGTCCGGATCGAGGCTGTCGACGTCGGAGCGGATCACGCCGGGAACCTGCTGCTCGTCGCGCAGGCCGGTACCGGCGAAGATCCACGCAGCGGCATCGGTGATGCGCAGCGCACCCGGTGGGGCGTCCGGTTCCAGGAAGCCGTTGTAGGACTCGCCGACGAAGGTGTCCTCCGGCCAGCTCGCTGGTGCAGACGCCCACGTGTTGCCGGTGATCTCTAAAGGATCACCGTAGCCGTTGAGTGGGTCCTGCTCCGAGTCGCGGTAGTCCACCTCAAGACGATCCGGACCCAGCGCGGAAGCCTCCAGCCGGACGTGCCGCAGCATCCCGCTGGCGCCGAAGAACGCCAGGTTGACACCCGCGGCGTGGGCATATACCGCCGCCCGGCGTTCCCGCAGCGACCAGCACTCGTCGTGGCCCAGGGACAACACCGCCTTGTGATCGATGAGGATGTCCGGGTGCTGGATCACCGTCAGGTCGGTGACATAGCTGACGTCCAGCCCGTGCTGTTCGGTCCAGCGCACCAGCGGCAGCTCCAAGGCCAGAAAGTCCCCGGTGCCCGCGCCGCCGTTGTAGGAAAACGCGTACGGCCGGTCGAAAGACACCACCCGCGCCCGCGAACACAACGGGTACACCCCCGAGGGGCAGGAGCCCTTGCCTACGTAGTAGTCGTAGCCGCCGTAGGGGTTCCACGCTTGCCAGGTAAGCACGTCGTTCTTGACCAGGTAGGTGGCGCGGCTGCGTGGATCCCAGACCGTCAACGGGACGTAACTGGCCTGGCCGCCGCTGCCGACCAGCTTGAACAAATAGTCGCCTGGCACGAACGCCGCAGTGATCGCCACCGGCAGAGTGGGTGACCAGTTGTCGCAGGACACCATGTTGATTTTGGCTGTCACCGGGCACGGCGGCTGAGCTGTACCGGGCAGCTCGTCCGAACGCCACACCAACCGCCCGCCACTGCCCTGGTAGTAACCCATCCGGTAGGCCTCGACATAGAACCGTCGCGCATCCGTCGACACGAACAGCGACGCGGTGTCCCCCGCGGCGGCGTACGTGCGATCGGCGAACCCGGCGATCATCCCCGGCGGTATCCCGGTGATCTTCCAGTCGTCGGTGCCCGGTCGCTGGTTCTCGCGCATCACCCAGGAAGCCTGCACCCCGTCCGGCCCCATGGTCGTCGTATCCGGCGGGACCGGCGCTGGCGCGACCGGCGCCGGCTTCGGGCGCACTGCGTGATGGCGGGGGCACCCACCGATCACCGCCAGCAGCGCCGCGCACAGACAAGCAACCACCAGGTTCCGCCCCCACACGGCCAACATGATGCCGCTTGCAGTAGTCGCGCTACCACCGTGTCACCATCAGACCACCGGGTCAGGTCTGGCAAGTAGACGCCCCTGCCGCCGGTCGGTGCCGCCTGCATGGCCATCGTTTAGTGACAAACCGATGCTAGTGGAGTAATATCGAACATATGTTCGACACGGAGGTGTTGGCCCCACCCGACCTGGGCTGCCCCGACTTCGATCCAGGACCGGGTCCGCGGTGGTCGTCCTACGTGCCGGACGGATTGCTCGCCGACATGCTCGAGCGCGAGTCCGGGGAGGGCTCGCAGTGGGAGCGACTGGAGCGTATCGGCGCCTGGGAACGGGTGGTGGCGTGGGCGCAGGCTAACCAGCTGCGCGAATTGGCCGCGTTCGCCCATGAAGCGGAGCGGGACGCGGTCCGGCGCGCGCGGGAGCGGGACGCCAGGCAAATCTCGGGAGAACCGGTCGCTCCGGAGATAGCCCAGCTCGATGGGCTGGAGTCAGCGGCGGCGGAGATTTCGCTGATGCTGCGCATCGCCCCGGTGACCGCGAACTCCCGGCTGGATGACGCGCTGGCACTCACCGCCCGGCACCCGGCCACCCTGGCCGCGCTGGCCACGGGGCGGATCACGCTGTGCAAGGCCCGGATCATCGCCGAGCAGACCGCCCAACTCTCCGACGCCCACGCTGGCTCGGTGGAGGAGCGGGTACTGGACCGGGCCGCGACCCAGACCCCGGGTCAGCTGCGCCGCTCGGTGCGCCGGTCGGTGACCAAGGCCGATCCGGCCGCGCTGCGCCGCCGTCACGAGGCCGCCAAACGTGAGCGTGGCGTGTCGTTCTGGGAACTACCTGATGGCATGGCGATGGTCTCGGCGTGCCTGCCCGCTGGTGAAGCCGTCGGCGTGTACGGGGTACTCGACGAGTACGCCCGGGCCACCGGCGGGGCCGGTGATGCTCGTACCCTGCCTGCCCGGCGCGCCGATGCCCTGGTGGACCTGGTCTGCGGGTCGGCGGGCTACCTCAGCGCCGGAACATGCACCGCCGAGGCCACCATGACGCGCACGCAGCGCCGCCGCGTCCGGCGACGCCGGTCGAGGGTGCGCGTGCAGGTCCGCGTCACCGTGCCGTTCAGCACCCTGTTCGGGTTGGACGAACAACCCGGTGAGCTGGCCGGCTACGGAACGATCACGGCCGAGCAGGCCCGCGAGCTTGCCGCGCAGGGCACTTGGCGACGCATCCTCACCGACCCCGCTACCGGAGTGCCCACTGATTACGGCACGACCATCTACCGACCACCGGCCGCCCTGCGCGATCTGGTGTTGACCCGTACCCCTCGATGCGGCTTCCCGTCGTGCCTGCAACCCGCTCACCGCGGCGACCTCGACCACCGCGAACCCTACGACCGCACCACTGGCACCGGGCCTACCAACGAGCAAAACCTCGACCCCTACTGCCGGCGCCACCACCGCACCAAGCACACGCCCGGCTGGTCAGTCCACCAAGACGGCAACGGCACGTTCATCTGGACCAGCCCCAGCGGGCACACCTGGACCTACCAACCAGACCCCATCGCCGAACCCGCACCCAAGCGCCCACCCGACGACCCGCACGAATTTCCGCCGTTCTGAGTGCGCCACGAGGGCGCTTCCTCTTATACCCACTAACGGGCAACCCACTGAGTGCGTAGCTTGCGCGGGTTTCAGGTCAGCTCGTCGACACCGGCGTCTTCGGGAAACAGTGCGCCGTCCGGCGACGGCGCGGGAGCACGGGATTGTCAGGGTCGCGATCCATACTGCTGCCGACCGGTTGCCTGAAGGCGGGAGGGTGCGGTGGTACAGCGGAATCGGGAGCGGCGAGCTGCTGCTGCGGCGCGGCGACGGGCGCACCGCCGGGCCTGCGCGGCGGGCGCAGGCGGGGAATCCGGGACCGCTGGGTGGGGCGCCGCACCGTCAGCAGCCGGGTCCGGGCGAGCCAAACCGTCAGCGGAGACGATCTCGACCGTGTTGCTCAGCGCCGCACGCGAACATTGGGCTGGTCATCCCGAGGCCGGCGCCCGCATCGCGCTTATCGTGGCCGATCGGTGCGCTGATCAGCCAGAAATCGTGGCCGCGGCGGCGCGGTGTGCGGTGCTGCCCCTCGTCACCGGAGCCTGGGAACGTGGCTGGTCACCCGAGGACCTGCACCAGATCGCCCGGCGCCGGCTGGACGCGGCCGGTACCGCCTACCTCGTCGATGCGATCGCGGAGGAATCCCAGCGCTACGCCGAGGCCACTGTGGCGCCGCGGTGGCGCGAGGACCTCAGGCACATCGGCGCGGTGGTGTGGTGGAAACCCGGCCAGGCAGGTGGTCACCTGCCGCAGTGGGCCCACCGCCGCGGAACCGACGTGGCGGCCGCGCTCACGACGGTGATCGAGGTGCTGGCGATGCTGCTGGCGCTGCCCGTACTGCCCAGGATCGTGCCACCGCCGGGTTCAGCCACCGCCACCACGACGCCACGCCGGGGCGTCGACCAGAAGATGTTGTCCCGGGTGCGAGCGCTGCTGGCCAAGGCCGAGTCGACCACTTTCCCCGAGGAAGCCGAGGCGCTGTCGGCCAAGGCCCAGGAACTGATGAGCCGGTACTCGCTGGAGCGGATCGTGGTGCAAAGCACCGGCGGCACGGACGGCGTTGCGGACCCCTATCCGGCCGCCGCTCGCCGGCTGTGGCTGGACAACCCGTACGTGGCCGCCAAAGCGATGCTGGTGGGCGCGGTGGCCGAGGCGAACCGCTGCCGCACCGTGCTGGCGGAAAAGCTCGGGTTCACCACCGTGCTCGGTGACGAGGTCGACCTGGAGATCGTGGAACTGCTCAGCACGTCGCTGCTGGTCCAGGCGACCCGGGCGATGGTGTCAGCGGGCACCCAGCTCACCCGTAGCGGGCGCTCGCGTACCAGGTCGTACCGGCAATCCTTCCTGCTCGCCTACGCGACCCGGATCGGGGAGCGGTTGAACACCGCGCGGGATGTGAGCACCGCCGCGGTGGCCGATGCGGCCCAGCTGCTGCCGGTGCTGGCCGCGCGGGAACGGATAGTGGACGAATTGTTCGAGTCGATGTTTCCGCAGTCGGTATCCCGGTCGTTCAGCGTCGGCAACGCCGCCGGATGGCACGCTGGCCGGGCCGCCGCGGACCTTGCCGTGCTCGACACCCGGAGGGCAGTGGCATCGGGAGGTAACTGAGTCCGCAGCGCCGGAAAGCGGGCCTGTAGCGCGTCGATCGATCACGGAGATCTCGGCCACGTCATCAACGCTCTGCACCAGCACCATCTGGTCCGGAGCCTCGCTCAGGGTGCCCTCGACCTTTTCATGGCCGGCGTGGCCAATCAAGACCGCGGTGTCGCCCCGGGTGGTGAACCGGCGGGCCTCGGCGTGCACCTTGGTCACCAGCGGGCAGGTCGCATCGATCGCGTCCAGCCCCCGGTCGGCGGCATCGGCGCGCACCGCCGGGGACACTCCGTGAGCGGAGAACACCACGGTCACGCCCTCGGGGACCGCATCCAGCTCATCGACGAACACTGCTCCGCGCGCCGCCAGATCAGCGACGACATGGGTGTTGTGCACGATCTGCTTGCGCACATAGATCGGGCCGCCCCGCTGGTCGAGCAGCTGCTCGACGACCGCGATGGCGGGTTGGACCCCGGCGCAAACGACCGCGGCGAGGCGAGCAGGACAGTGAGCGCCATCAGTGGCTCCGGGTGGGTTCAGTGGTCACGGTGGGTGGCCAGCCGGGCCAGCGCGGCCAGGTCTGCGGCGGCTCGCGGCGTCGGACCAGCGGACTGCAACTCCCGCATCGCGTGCGCCACCAGGTCCTCAGCCTGAGCCTGACTCCAGGCGCGCCCGCCGGCGATGTCGATCAATTCGGCGGCGTGGGCTGCCTCGGTTTCGGAACACGGCTCGTCACGGTCGTAGAGCGTGGCCAGCTCGCGCCCGGCGGGGGTCTCAGAGGCCAGGGCGGCTACCACCGGAAGGGACTTCTTGTGGCTGCGCAGGTCCGAGTGGACCGGCTTACCGGTCACCGCCGGGTCACCCCAGATCCCCAGCAAGTCGTCCACGTGCTGAAACGCCAGCCCCAGCTGCATCCCGAAGCCGCGCAGACACGCCACCTGCTCCGGGCGACCGCCGCCAAAGGCGGCGCCCATCGCGCACGCGCAACTCAACAGGGCGGCAGTCTTACACTGCGCCATCCGCACGCACTCGGCCAGTTCGACCGCCGCGCGTTGCTCGAACGACAGATCCGCGCTTTGGCCGTCCAGCAGGTTCTGCACCGCGGCGGTGAGCATCCGGGTGCCGTCCGTTGCTGCCGGATGCCCGCTACCGGCGAGCACGTCCAGGGCCAGAACGAGCAGTGCGTCCCCGGCCAGGATCGCCGGGTTGACCCCGAACACGCTCCACGCTGTCCGGCGGTGGCGGCGGGTGAGATCACCGTCCATCACATCGTCGTGCAGCAGCGAGTGGTTGTGTACCAGTTCCACCGCGACCGCGGCCGGCACCGACGCGCCCGCGGTACCCCCCACGGCCTGGGCGCTGCACAGGACGAGCGCTGCCCGGATTGCTTTGCCCCCACTCACCCGCACTGGGTGACCGTGTTCGTCCCACCATCCGAGGTGGTACCCAGCGATGCGCAGCATCGAGCTCGGCAGTGTGCCGACCGCCGAGCGCAACGCGGGTTCGACGAGGCCGCGACTCCAGGCCAGCACCTCGCGTGCCGACCGGCCTACTGTCATCACGTCCATGGTGGTCACGGTCATCCCACCTTCCCTCAGCGGCCGATTTCGACGTTCTCCAGGACGCCCAGTGCGTCGGGAACCAGCACTGCCACCGAGTAGTACGCGCTCACCAGGTAGGAAATGATCGCTTTGTCGTCGATACCCATGAATCTGACATTGAGCCCAGAATCGACTTCATCGGGAATTCCGGTCTGATGGAGACCGATCACTCCTTCATCGTCCAGACCGGTGCGCATCGCGAGAATCGAGCTGGTGCGGTGCCGGGTGACGGGGATCTTGTTGCAGGGGAAGATGGGCACGCCACGCCAGGCCTGCATCTGGCGGCCATCGACATCGACGCTCGGCGGGTAGAGGCCTCGCCGGTTACATTCCCGGCCGAACGCGGCGATCGTGTATGGATGCGCCAGGTAGAACCGCGTCTTCCGGCGGCGGGCGAGTAACGCGTCCATGTCGTTGGGTGTCGGTGGCCCGGCGCGGGTATGCAGCCGTTGCTGGGCAGCAACATTATGCAGCAATCCGAAATCCGCGTTATTGATCAGCTCATCTTCCTGCTTTTCCCGGAGCGCCTCGATGGTCAGTCTCAACTGTTGCTGAGTCTGATCCATTGGATTGTTGTACAGGTCCGCCACCCGAGAGTGCACCCGCAGCACGGTCTGGGCCACGCTCAACTCGTATTCCTGCGGTGCGCGGTCATAGTCAACGAAGGTTCCGGTTATCTGTGGCTCACCCTCATGCCCGGCGGTTAGCTCGATCTTGGCCTCGCCGCGCTTATTCTGGGGACGGCCGGCCTGGGCCCGGAATCGCTCGAGTGCCGCTCGCAACGTTTCGGATTGTTCGGTAAGACGCTCGAATTCCTGCCGGGGTAGGGTCAACACGGTGCAGGCAGTCACCGCGCGGACGCTATAGTCCCAGGTTTGCCCAGACTGCACCAATTCTCGGTCGCCGAAATAGTCCCCGTCGGCCAGGACATCGATCACGGTCGGTGCGTCGTACTTGCCCTGACTGACCTTGTTGATCTTGCCGTGGGCGATGAGGAACAGCTGATCGGCCGGCTGACCCTCCTCCACGAGGGTGCTTCCTGGCTCAATCTCCCGTTGCGTGAACCGGCCCGCCAACGCGGTGAGCACCTCGGTATCGTCGAAATCCCGCAGCATCGGCAATTCGCGCAATTCGCCGGGAACGACCCGCAGCTGCGAATCTGTTGGGGTGAAGGTCACCTGACCGTCGCCCACCGGGTAGGTCAACCGGCGGTTCACCCGGAAAGTACCGGCCGTGGCCTCCACCCACGGCAACGCCCGCAGCAGCCAGCGAGGGGTGATTTCCTGCATCTGCGGCGCGGACTTCGTCGTCGTCGCGAGGTTGCGCGCCGCGGTTGTGCTGAGCGTTAATCGCGGCTGCTCGGCAACATCGGTCGTGGTCACCATGCACCTCAGATTCGGTCAGCGGCAATCAGCAGGTAGTGGAAGCTGCCCTCGCGGTACGCCGTCAGGAACGGGGCCTCGATCCCGGTGGCCACCGACGACTTCGCCCTCAGCTCCCAGTACGGGATGGTGGCGGCGGTGAGATCGATGACATTGATCGGGACGAAGTTGTTGGTGGCCAGCGCCTTGAAGTACTCGCTGCGGGGATGGATGTTGCAGATGTAGTGCTCGTCGATCCGGCTGACCGCTTTGGATCGGCCACCCGTCACGTCGTTGTAGCAGCCGGTGATGCAGACATACCGACCGCCGAACTCAAGCAGGCGGGAGAACTCGGCGAATAGCTGGAACAGATCGACGTACATGGTGGTCTCGTTGGTCCACACACCCCGGCACGATCCCGTCTCGAATCCGGTATCCAGCATGTTGCGGAAGTGGAACTTCACCCGGTTGGCCACGCCCCACTGCTCGGCGTGACTATTGGCAAACTCGACCTGGTATTCCGAGATCGTCACTCCGTCCACTCGGCAGCCGAATCGCTGGTGGGCCATGAGACTGCTACCACCTCGGCCGGACCCGGCATCCAGCAAGCGGTCATCGGGCGAGATATCGCCGAGGTGGTCAAGAAGCAGGCTCGCCTGCATTGTCTCCAGCCGGTGCATTTCCTTGATGATCCGATCGTCCCGGGTGTCACTCGGGCCGTCCAGCACAGACGGGTCATAGTCGCCGATCCCGTAGTGATGGTGGTATAGACCGTCGACATCGCCGAGCCGTAGGTTGACCGGGTCCTGCTGATTGGAGTTCCAATACGCCGCAACGGATTTCTCGTACGCGGTGTGGAGTACCTTGCCGGGGGCGCGGACGGTCCTCGATATTGCAGTCATGGTGGACTCCTCCTTCTTTTTTCTAGGGCCGAACGCTTAGGCCTTGCTTGCGCCGTGATACCGCTGCGTGGTGCTGTGCCATTCACGGTTGCCGCCGAGCCAGGCCCAGATGTCGGCCAGAAAACGCCGCAGCGCGAGCGAGCCCAGCTGGCTGAGCATGGCCGCTTCCTCGACGAAGGTGTGCATCAACTCGTTATGGATCTGGACCGAGCGCTCGATCGCCTCGTGCGCGGAGCAGTTTTCCTCAGCCGCGATTACCTTGGGCAGGTCGAAGTCATCGTCGGCTTCCTTACCCAGCGAGTACAGATCGTTCAAAATCACGCTCGCGCTGCCGGCCAGGCAGAACACCCGGCGCACCCGCCGATCAGCGAATTCGTACGCGGGAAGCTCGTAGCCGGCAATGGGATCGACCAGCACCATGGGTGGCAAGAAACTGTTCTCGTGCCGGTGCGTCAGGTACTCCCACACTGGCGGGATCCGCCCTACGCTGCGCCAGTTCGCCTCATGGTTGTAGGCCATGAACATGACCGCCAACTCGTGGCGCAGCCGGGCCACTTGGGTCGCCGTGGCGTACTGGGCAAGGTGCTCGAATGCCGAGCGGTAGGCGACCGCGACCGGCTCCTCGGACAGTGCCCTGTCGAGGTGCGGCGCGTAACAGACCGGCAGGTCGACTGGATCTATCGCGCCGTAGGTGACCCCTAGGCGGGATCCGATCAGCTTCGGGTCCGCGCCCATGGACTCCTCGTCGAGGAAGTGGTCGTCGGTGGCCCACTCCGCTAGGACGCACTTCGACGCCGCCAGCAGCCGATCGGGGTCGCTGGTGGCCGGATGGGTGAGCATCATCAGGCGCCCGAAATTGGCTTGCTGCAACCGGTGCAGCTGTCCGGGGTAGATCCCTACCTGCTCGGCCCAGTCGATCAGGCGGTTGTTGACCTCCTCGCCGAGGGCTACGTCGTCGCGGACTGCCGGCGGGCAGTACAGCTCGAGATCCGAACACTCGTCACTGGTGGCTGCGGCCGCCTCGGTGGTATCGGGGCTCGGCAGAAGGATCCGAGCCGCCGAGGTCCCTAGCCCGGTGGGGCCGGTGACGAGCCGGTCGAGCGACGACGCGGCGGGCTTCCTGTCGTGGCCGGCCTGCGGTCCGGCCGACTGCGGAAGACCTTTCGGGGCTGGGCGTTGCGGGTCGGACAGCAGGGCGGCCACCACGCTCGCCAGGTCGTGGCCGGCCGCGGGCGCGGACATCCGAGACAGCACAGACACCGGTCCTCCTTCGGTCGTCGCTGGTGGAGCCTGAACGGGCTCATGCGCTGCGCAAGCAACTGATGACAGTCGCGGACGTGCCCAACCCGGTGGGACCGGCAAGTCGCTGCGGGTTTCTCCGATAGCGTCGTCGCAATGCCGGCTCTGGATATCGGCCGCAGAGGATATGCCAGTCGAGAACGCCGGCCATCCAATCTTGCAATCCCACGACATATCCGTCGAGAGCATCGCGGGCCGTGGCATCCAGCCCGAACTCGTCGACGATCAGTGGCAGCTCCGTGGCAATGATGTGCTCGAACTGGCGCATCCGCGACGTCATCAGATTATTGACGACTTCTACCGCTTGCTTGTGATCGATCTCGAGGAACTTCTGGGTGACCAGCACCATGTTGTGCAGCTCACCTTCGAACTCGATCTCTTTCTGGTAGGAGAAGATGTCGTTGGTGAAGCACGCATAGTTGACGGCCGAGTTCTCGAGCGCACGCAGCGTGCGAGTGTGGAAGATCTTCGCCGGAACCCGGCTCGCTGTCGTGATACGGGCCAGACTCATAGTCATATCGGAGCCAAAAGTGTGGCGCCGCATCTCGATGTAGTCGACCGGGTCGGGGATCCGGTGCTGGATATGGTTCGCGAGTTCCCACAGCCAGCTGGTCGTCATGGTCTGGATGGCCTGCCGGAATTGGCGCCGCTGACCTGCGGTCATCGAAGCGGCTGTGCGGATCCACAGATCGGCCAAGCCGGCTTCCACCGGGTTGGCCGGCGGTGGTGTCGTGGCGCAGTCAAGGGGCATGAACGCCGGTAGCCGGGCGTGGAACAACCTCGCGCCCGCCATGTTCCGGGTTGGCCCGAAGACTGCCGGGAAGTAGTCATCTCCGTAGGTGCCCCAGGTCAACCAGGCCGAGGACAGGTCCAGCTGGGGGCCGGATGCGTCCGGATGGATCCGCGCCGCGCAGTTCGCGAAATCGAACAATGCGAGGTTTTCCTCATCCCAGATCCCGATCTTGTCAGGGCCAGGAGTCAACATACCCATCTGGTGGGCCCACTCGATGCAATATCGCCGCGAGCGCTCCAGATGACCGTTGACCCGCGCGCGATACGGCATGTAAAAATCCGGCAAGAGCGCGGGTCCCACCGGCAGGTACGGCGAATAGGTGTGGTATTTGACCCGTTGCAGACCCAAGGTGCCTGGTGACAACGTGATCTGAGCCGCCGCGCCGCCCAGCCCCCTAGGACCGCTGAGCCGGGTTGCCTTCTCGTTCATGTAACGACTTGAGCGCAGATGCCACGCATGGCCACCCGATTGCCAATCCTGCAGGCCCTTCACAAAGAGCAGGACACTCTCCCGTTCCGGCAGGTTCAGGCCGAACTCCTCGAACAGGGCGGGTAGCTCGGCCAGCGTGGTGTTCTCAAACTGCTGCAGGCGGGAGGTCAGGATGTCGTTGGTCAGATCCGCGGCGCGCTGCGGGCTGACGTCCAAAAATCGTTCGAGCACCAGGACGCAGTTGTTGACCTCGCCTTCATGCTGGATTTCACGCTGGTAGGAGAAAAGGTCGTTGCGCAGGTGCACCGCGTCGGCGAAGCTGTCTTTGAGGACACGAATAGGCCGGCTGTCCGCAATCCTGAGCGGTATCTCCACGAACGCCGCGTGCTCCACAAGATCGGCCGACCATGGTGCACCACCGACCTTGCGCCGCACCTCGATGTACTCGATCGGGTTCGGGACCCGGTTCCCGCTGATGTTGGCAAGTTCCCAGGTCGATTCGTAAAGAAGGTTGCGGGTACTCTCAAAAAACCTCCGTCGCCATGCCAGGGATCGATGCGGGACGGTACGCCTCCAGAGATCGATCAGCCCACGTTCCACCGGATTTGTCGGCTCGGGCACCGCGTCGGTGAAGTTGATGGGCATGAACGCGGGCAGCCCGTCGAGATACTCTTTTGCGCCGGCCTGATCGTGGCTGCGTTTGTAGGCTTCCAGGAAATGGTCGTCGAAATAGAATACCCAGACGTACCAGTCCGAGACCAGATCCAGCTCGTGGCTCGGCGCGTCAGGATGTGTGTATGCGCACAACAATGCGAAATCCATGGAGTCGAACCTGTGCTCATCCCAGATGTCCGGTGGCGCGTCGAGTATCTCCATCTCACGCGCCCACGCTTTGGTGTGCACCCGCGCGGTATCCAGATGCGGATTCAGTCGGGCGGGATAGGGCACATAGAAATCTGGCAGCTCGTAGGGTTGCATCACGAGCCCTCGTTACCTCGTCCTTCGTGACGATGTCGAGGATGGGGCCGGCCGTCTCGTCGAGGTCGACGCCGCCGGTGTTGGGGACGCCGGGGACGGGGACGGTTGCTCGGTCGCCGTCGCGAGCGAGTCTTCATGACGCGATATCTCGACGTTCTCCAGGATGCCGATAGCGTCGGCAGTCATGATGGCCGCCGAATAGTAAGCGCTGACCAAATAGGACATGATGGCTTTATCATCGATTCCCATGAAGCGGACGTTGAGGCCAGGCTGGACCTCGTCGGGAAGTCCGGTCTGATGTAGACCGACCACGCCTTGCTTGTCCAAGCCTGTCCGCATCAACAAAATCGAACTGGTCTGATACTTGCTGACCGGAATCTTGTTGCACGGAAGCAGCGGTATCCCACGCCACGACGGCATCTTGTGACCGTTGAAGTCAACATTGTGCGGGTAGACGCCCCGGCGGCTACATTCTCGCCCGAACGCGGCGATGGTTCGAGGATGAGCCAGCAAGACGTCCGGATCTTTCCATACGGTGGCTATCAGTTCGTCGAGATCGTCGGGGGTGGGTGGTCCGGTGCGGGTGCTGATCCGCTGCGAGAACTCGGTCTGGTGCAGTAAACCGAAGTCCTTATTGTTCATCAGTTCGTCTTCTTGCTTCTCCCGCAGAGCTTCGATGGTCAGTCGCAACTGCTCTTCGACCTGGTTCATCGGGTTGTTGTACAAATCCGCCACCCGGGTGTGCACCCGCAGCACGGTCTGAGCCACGCTGAGCTGATACTCCCGGGGATTGAGCTCGTAATCGGCATACGTTCCGTCCAGCGGATCTTCCTGCCGGTGGCCCGCGGTCAGCTCGATAGCGGCCTCACCATGTTCGTTCTGCTTCTGGTCGATGATGGACCGGAACCAGTCAACTTGAGCCTGCAAGGCAGTGGACTGGTCGCATTGTTCCTGGAATACCTGTTCAGGCAGCGCAAGAACCTTGCACGGGGTCACCGCGGTGACCGTATAAGTCCAGGTGTCGTGGGACTGGACCAATTCGAGGTCGCCGAAATACTGACCGTCGGACAGGGTATCCAGCACGGCCGGTTCACCGTACTTGCCGGGACCGATCTTGTTGACCTTGCCGTGGGCGATGATGAACAGCTGATCAGCTGATTCCCCCTCGCGCACGATGACGCTGCCCGGCCCGACGTCGCGCAGCTCGAACCGACCCGCCAGCGCGCTGAGCACATCGGGATCGTCGAAGTCACGCAGCATCGGTAGCTCGTGCAAGTCGTCGGCGACGACTCGAATGTCGGCGTCCCCATTCATCACGATCTCGATCCGACCGTCACCCACCGTGTAGTTCGCCCGGCGGTTGACCCGGAAAGTGCCACCGGAAGCCTCTACCCACGGCAGCACCCGCAGCAGCCAGCGCGACGTGATTTCCTGCATCTGTGGCTGGGACTTGGTCGTCGTCGCCAGATTACGGGCGGCTTCCGTAGCCAGAGTCAACTGCGGACGTTGACCATTCTGCGGTTGCTGACCATTCACACTCGACTCCATCTGCGCCGATTCAGTCACGCCACACACCACCGATCTCATCATTGACAGCCATTAGTGTCATGGTCACGACACATTTTAGGGATCACCAGATGAGACGCCATCCGTAAAAAATACGGACCGAATACGTCAGCCCGATATCGGCCTAATCCGTATGCTCGGGTCCGTAGAAACTACGGACCCGAGTTGAACCCGAGCTCCGCGGCGCGGTGCACCAGCTGCTGCTTGCAGGTGATCCCGAGTTTGGGATAGCTGCGCGCGAGGTGAGTTTCGACGGTGCGTACACCGATGTGCAGCCGGGCGGCAATTTGCGCGGCCGTGTAGCCACCGGCGGCCAGCTGCGCGACCTGCCGCTCGCGTCTGGTTAGTGATCCTGGGTCCGGTCCGGTCCGCGCGGGGCACCGCCCGGCTGATCCGAGTCGCCGCAGCTGCGAACGAGCTTGCTGATGCCGCACGATGGCGCCGCACTCGTCGAACGCGACGGCCGCCTGCCGCAACGCTTCCTCGGCAGCGTCCCGATCAGATCGTTGGATAGCTTCTGCGTAGGTGACGCGAGCACGCGCCGCCAGCAGCACGTACCCGCGCGCGCTAAATCCCTCGACAGCACGCAATGCCGATCGCGCGGCCGCGTCGCGGCGACCTCGCCCCACCAGTGCCCACGCCGTTGCGAGCAGATGCAGCGTCTGGTGGATCGGCGCGCGGGTGCGGCGCGCGTTGTCTGCGGCCGATAGCGCGGCGCTGGCCGCAGTGTGGCCATCGCCGGCGATCACCGCGGCCTCGGCCAGATCTGCGAGAACAAACGGCCTCACTGCATGGGCACCCATCGCCGAGTAGCCGTCGACCGCACGCTGGAGCGCGGTGGCTGCCCTGGTCAACCGGCCTTCGGCCCGGGCCACCACTCCCTGGGCCCACCAGTACAACGGCTCAAGAATTCCTAGCCTCCCGCTATCGATCCACGTCATGTGGTGGAGATGCTGGCGAGCCTCGACGAGATCGCCCCGCTCCGCGGCCACCATCACCGCCCGGGCCGCCCGCCGGACCGGCACCCGGGATCGATCCGCCGGCTGGTGACCTTCTGCCTGCCGGGCATGCGCTTGCGCCATGGTCAGATCCCCGGCGAGCAGCTCGACGAACTCACCGCAGCGTCCGATTGTCGGATCGGTTGCCCCCGCCCACCCGGGGCTGGATGCGGCGGCCTGGGCGCAGCGGACGCGTGCGGAGATCAGGTGGCCCCGGCAGGCATCCAAACAGGCGAGCAGGGCCAGGCTCTGTGACATCCACGAGGAGTGCGCGGCTGCGGTGGCCATCGCGATGCTACGTAAGAGCACGGTCTCGGCCGCCTCGAACCGGCCCTGCCAGCCCAGCGTGTGCCCCAATGCCGCCAGTGCCTCAGCGATCCCCCGTTGATCCCCGGCTTGCTCGGCGTCGGTGAGCAGCTGTTTCGCCGCGACCTCTTCGCCGCGCAGGTCACCGGCCCACCCGTAAATCTTTGCCAGCTCGGCCGCGGCCGATCGAGCTGCGACGCCGCAGCCGCCCTGCTGGCACAGTTCGAAAGCGTGCCGGCATTCCCGTGCGCCCGCATCGACGTCACCCGCTCCGTAGGCCAACAGACCCGCAAGCCACAACCGGAACTCGGCCTGCCGTTGCAAGTCGCTCAGTCCCGTGAGCAGCTGTCGCATCCGCTGCACAGCCGCGATCTCGGGCACGTAGTGCTCGGTGCGATCGATGATGCCCCAGGTCGCCCGCTGCTGGAACAGTGCATCGAACACCTCGCACCAGCGCTCGTCGCCGGCCGGCAGGAGGTCCTGCAACATTGAGACGGTCTGCCATGCCAGGCAACCCAGTCCGCGGTGGTGCGCTCCACGGATCAGCTCGATCAGCGCGACGATCGCCTCGCCGTCCCCGGCTTGTGCCGCCCGAATGTAGTGCGATGACGCGGCCTGAGTCCGTCCGGAGGCGAGTAGCGTCGCAGCAACCCGCCGGTGCAGCACCCGCCGTCTGGCCGCACCGATGTCGGCGTACACCACCTCCCGGGCGAGCACGTGGGCGAACGCGTAGCCAAGAGATCCTTCGCGCTGCTGCTCGACCACCGTGCCACTCCGCGCGAGCTGTTCGAGGGTTACCGCGACGTTCTCGATCGGCGACTGGGTGATCCGGGCGAGATCGTCTGGATCCACCGAATCGAACGCCACCGCAAGTAGCTCGAGGATGGTCAGCGCCGAGGAGTCGAACTGCGCCAGCTCGCTGCGTATCCAGCGGGCCAGCTGCTCCGGAACCCGGCCCAGGGCTGGCGCCTGGAAGTCGGCGTCGGCCTCAAGCACTGCCTCCAGCAGGCCTACGGTGAACCGAGGGTTGCCCTGCGCGCGCCCCGCCAACCAGTCCACCAGCGCTGCCGGCACCCGGTCTTGCCCAAGGAAGTCCGCCGTCAGTTCCCGGATATCCCGCCGGGAAAACGGTGCCAGTGCAATCCGGCGTACCTGCGCGTGCTGCTCCAGGGCATGCAGCACTTCCAGGGCCGTCCGGTTATTCGCCAGCTCTGCCGGCCGAGCCGTGGCGAGTACGAATACGCGGCTGCCCGGACAGTCCCGGGCGAGCCGTAGCAGCATCTGCCACACTGCATCGTCGCTGCGGTGTGCGTCGTCGAGAATCAGGACGATCAGCCGGTCAGTACTGGCCTTGGCGAGCAGGCCGGGGATCCACTCGACGATGTGGTAGCGAAGAGCTTGCGCACACGAAGCTGCGTCGTGGGTGACATCGGCACGACGCACGAGCGGGGGAAGGCCACCAAGCCCGCTCCCGCAGACGCGGCAGACTCGATCAGCCTCTGCGCCTTCTTTTGGGCCACTGGCACGAAGCCCGAGAGCATCAGCCCAGGGACCGAATGGTGGCATGCCCTGGAATAGGCAATTGTGCGCGATCAGGCCGACGGCGAAGTCATCGTCGTGCGGTATCAGTTCGGCCGCCAGCCGGGTTTTTCCCAACCCTGCGTCGCCGAGCGCCAGGGCCATTCTTAGCTCACCGAGCATGCTCCGTTGCCATTCGGCCCGCAATACTGCGAGTTCGCGAACGCGCCCGGATACGAGACGCCGATTGGTACCCACGTCGGAGAATGAGCTGGCAGCGGCGGCCATCGTCACGTCTGTCCAGTCGCGTAGCCACTGACGTACGTACTGCGCATACCACTCGCCACCTCGATAAACTGCCAACGCCTAAGCCAAAGCCGAGCTGGGAAAACAACGTCAACCGATCGAGGGTTGCGGTCGACATCGTTGGAATTACCCAGAATGGGCCGGACGCCTTAAGGCGCGCCGACGTGTGCCCCCTACACAAATAACTGCCAGAAGTTCGAATAATGTTGAGGTTAGCAGGATATATCAAAACTCGTGAAGTCGCCCGAAGGTGGGCAATTGTCGTGCGAGTAGTCATCACTCTTGGTGAGAACGCGATGATTACTCATCATCCACATGGTCTACTCCGGACATCGGCGCAGTCGCCATGGAGACCTCCGGGGCGGCGCCGGCGCACGCCACCCAGCGCGGGCCAACCGCCAGGTCAGCCACCAACTCGACCACCGTGCTCGGCGGTCGGTTTGGGGTAGCGGCGGGTGCCGTGAGCATGCCACTGGATGGACCCGGCGATGCAGTCGTGGATGCCGGCAGGTAGCGGTGCACCGCTTCCCGGGTGGCGGCAGCTGCTCGGCCCGTTTCGGGCATCCCACGGACGGCTTCGGTGACGTCGGTCAACTTCCGGATTGATAATTGCACACGCTACCTTGCGGAGAACGAGACACCCTGCCGTTCGAGAAGGATTACCGGGTAGCCCCGTAACTCGACTCGGTCAGCTGGAATACCTAACTCGCGCAACAGTTGATCAATCATGTCCCGCGCTCGATCGAATTCCATGTCAACCTGCATGGCGATTTCTAGATATGTGCCGAGCTCTTCAACCTCGTCTATCTGCACTTCAATTTCTCCGAAGCGGCCGCTTCGGCGTTTCTTCGTGACTATAACAGCCAGCTCTGCGCCCATGGCATCCATGATGCGTTCCGCAACATTTCCATCTTGAATCTTTGTTTCGAACTCTTCCCAGACGCCGTCGTGGTTGGTTAGCCGCTTCATGTTCAGGGTCACCTCAGACGGCGTGTACCGAACGCGAATGATGGCTGAACCGGGACCGTGGACACGATCGCGGAAACCACGTTCCGTGAAGTACACATCGCGTTGCAAGACGGGCGCAGCAAGCGCAATCTGGCGGGCAGCGAGTTCGCCGATAAGCCGTTCCTGCTCACCGCTGCTCAGCTTGACCCGGCTTTCAACCTCCACGGCATCCTCATTCGGTTCCACAAGATGGTTGGTCGATCCGGTATGCGAACAAACGGGTCCCGGGCTCCTCGGTGGGCCAGCGCCGTTGGACCACCTCGCCGAGCAAGGCCGCCGACGCGCGACGTCGGGCGATCGGTTCAGCTCGTCAACTCGGGCCGGTCAGCGCCAGCATCGTGGTCACCACTGATGGGACTGTGCTGGCGGGCGCCTGTTGTTGATCTCCGGTCACCATGTTGCGGATGGTGACGTTGCCTACGGCCCACTCGTCGGACCCGATGATCACGGCGACGGCCGCTCCGGCCTTGTCGGCGCGAGCGAGTTCCTTGCCGAGTTTCCGGATCTCCAGCGGCGTGCTGGTTCGCAGGCCCGCCTGGCGCAGCTCGCGGGCAACCTGGCGGGCCGCCTCGGCCAGCGTCTGGTCAACCGGGATGACCGCGACGTCCACCTCGCTGCGCGGCGCGGGCAACAAGCCGTGCGTGCCGAGAAAATCCATCAAGGTGACGTCACCCATGCCGAACCCGATCCCGGGGATCTGTGCGGCGCAGAACAGTCCGACCAGATTGGCGTACCGGCCGCCGCCGAATAAGGAGCGGCGATTCTCCGGGCTGGTGTCGAAGACCTCGAAAACAGTCGATGTGTAGTAATCGAAGCCCCGTACGATCATCGGGTCGAAGGTGACCAGATCTCGGGTGTCGCTGTCGAGTACACGCATCAGAACCGACCGTTGCCGCGCCTCAGCGGGCAGCTCGTCAAGGAGGTTATCGCCGGCGCCGAGGATCTCGCCCAGCCGGTGGAATTGCTTGTCCGTCAAACCCACTTCAGCGGCTTCTCGAGCCAGCCGATCCTGCGGGTATTTCTCCCACCGATCGATGAGTGCGCTCACCTCTCGGATCTGCTCGGGTGCCACCTCGACCATCGTCGTCAGGATCGCATTCAGCAGCACCCGGTCGCTCACGCGTAACACCCACATGTCCGGCGACGCTTTCAAGGCGGCCATCATGTCGTGGATCAATTCGAAGATTTCGATTTCGCAGGCCGGACTGTCTGAGCCGAACACGTCGACGTTGATCTGCCAGTGCTCACGAACCCGACCGCGTTGCGGGCGCTCGTAACGGTGACAGTTCGGGTGGCTGTACCAGCGGACCGGGAACTGGAGCTTGCCGACGTGGCCGGCGATGATCCGCGCGACCGACGGCGTCATCTCCGGTCGTAGCGCCAGCCGCCGGTCGCCACGGTCGGTCAACGTGTACAGCTGCTGCTGCACGATCTCCTGGCTGGACTTCGCCTCGTAGATCTCGATCGGTTCCAGGATCGGCCCGTCGTAGCGCAGGTACCCGTACCGCTCGATCACGTCGTACAGTCGCTGGAACACCTGCGTCCGCACGCTCATCTCAGCCGGCAGGAAGTCCCGGGTGCCGCGGTAAGGCGCGGTCGGCAGGTAGTCAGCCACGAGACGAAGGGTAGGCGCCACCGGGGCTGCGCGTCCCGGGACCTCTGGTGTCGTCCGGTTGCCCAATCGGCCAGCACGCCGTGAACTCGGCGCCACCGACTACATGTGGCCTGGCCACGTCGGTGGCGCCGAGTTCATGGCGCAATGAGGCTATCGGCCGAGCACCCTCCGCAAGGCGTTGTCCACTCCGGCGAGGTCGCTGTTGATCGCATCGATGATCGATCCAACTGGCTCGGTCTTCTGGGGGATAGTGGGCAGGCCAGCGTTGACTGCTTGGAGCTTCGAGCTCACGCGCGCGAGAACGCGCGCAATACTGATCAGGTAAGCAGCGAGCACCAGCACCGTGAGCAGTGCTGCGATGATTGTGATTATAGCGGCTGCCGGCATCGCAATTCGCTCCTCACAGGGCTCGGGAAACCGCGTTGACGTAGCGGGTAAGGCCGGCCGACACCCGTTTCACGCGGTCGCGGGTGGGAACCAGCTGCTTCACATCATCGACTGCGACAACGATACCCGCGGCTTGACTGTGGATCATGTCGATATGTTTGCCGACGTCGGAGGCCGCTCTCGCCAGACGCGCCAGGAGCACGACCACTATGGGTATGACCAAGAAGATGAAGATCGCGTTGCCGATCCACCACAGTGCCATTCCCGCGCTCATGTCTTACCTTCTTCCGATCACGGGATCACGACCCTGCTGCGACTGTGGCGTAGGACCCGACGCCTTCTGCGAAGGCAGCGCCTCGGCCGCCTCGGCGACCGCGGGAAGCATAGCGCCGATCGCGTCCAGCTGGTTGTTCAGGATGGCGGCGCCGGCGCCAACCAGACATACGTTCCCCTGGATCGCCCCTAGGATATTTGCACTCACGTTCCCGAGGGCGTCCCCGAGGGCGCGCAGCCGACGAGTGATCGCAATAACGAACAGCGCCAACGCGGCGACCAGGGCCACGATCTCGATGACCGTGAGTGCCACGAGTAGTTGTGTGCTCATCGCGATCCCACCCCTAGCAGTTGAGCGTGACTGCGTAGCTCGCCGATGATTTCCTCCAGGCTAGCTATGACGGCCAGCGCAACATTGATGTTGGCTGTGTTGCCTGCAACCCCCTGCGCCACGCCGCCCAGTCGATGCACGCTTGTTTCGATGGAGCGGACCAAGCCGAGGAGCAGGCTGAGAAGCGCGATCACGGCAATGATCACGATCAGCCCGATGATCAAAATCACCTGCCAGAACGTCACTTCCTGGTGGGCCAGAGCTAAGGCCATGGTTATCCTCCCAATGCTTTCCGGGCGGCCCGAGCGCCGCGGAGGATGCTTTGGAGCGTGCTGTTCGTGCGAGCAAGCTCCCCGAGCGGCTGGGTGGTCGACCGGGTCGGCTCGAGCTCACGAGCCGCCGTGCGCGCCTGCGCGTTGATGCGGGCTGCGAGCGCCAGGAGCGTGCCTACCACAATCACTACGACCACTAAGATCACCAAACCGATGATCAGACCGGTCCACCAGCCAGCGAGGCTCGGCCCGCCATAGTCAGTCACTGTTACCCCCAACCCTGCGAGGAATATTCCTGCACTCGATCAGGCCCGGAACGCAGCCGTTTCACCAATGGGTTCGTAAGTAGCTTGCTTGAGGTCGGCGACGCGGAATAAACATAGATTTTACACTCAGTTACGCGTTAACGGAAGTGGCAAGATGAGAAGTGCGGCACCGCTCAGGGGCTTGGAGACATCCGCAACGATATGTGGCGGCCCTTGCATGTTGATCATAGCGTGATGGGCGTACCGATTAAGCAGGATCACCGAGGATGTTGGGCGGGTTGGTGCCGACTCGATCGGTCCGCCAGCGTCGAATCCTCGACTGATTCTGAGGGCAGTGGGGCTCTTGAGGCGCATGTGGCTTATGGGACTTGCGAAACCGGGCGCGTCACGAAACCCGGCGGTGAGATAGAGCGCGCTCGGGTTCAC
>DASUVX010000220.1:0-23298 GCA_036378735.1 Pseudonocardiaceae bacterium
ACGCGGCACTGCGTCATCACGGGGTCGCCAGCACCGCTTGACTGCGAGTTTAGGGCGGCCTGGCTGGGGAAACCGGTGCCGAGACAACTGCCGCCTCGGGGAGGGAGCCGTGGACGCGCCGACCCGGGGGGCCTAGCTCAGGGGCGGCGTCGGCACGGCCGCGGTCGCTGTCGGCGGACCGCATGGCCGGCGTCGCGGAGGTCGTCCGGCCGGCCTGTTCATCCGCGATAGGCGCAACGACGGGAACGCCAACCGATGCCGAACCGACTTGAACTCGAGGGTAAGCACTCCGACCTACCCGAGGATGCCGAACTGTACGGTTTAGGCCTCGAAGACGACAGCAAGTTGGGCCGGGCAAAGCTCATTGCCGGTGTGCTGTCGGTGGTGGCCCTGATCGCGATGCTCGTCACATCGCTGTTCCGCGCGCCTAACGCGGAGTGGACCGCCTTGCTGGCGGTGGTCACCGGTGTGCTGATCGTGGTGATGAGCGGCCAGGCGGTGCGGCATCGCGCTGATCGGCGACGGCGAATCGACCCATGAGAACAGCGCACGCGCAATCCCGCGCGGAAGGCAAGCAACGCGACTCCGGCGGTGGGGAGAGCACGCTAACCGTTGTCGTTGCATTGGCGGCCAACGCCTCGATCGCGGTGATGAAAGCCGTGGCGGGGCTGTTGACCGGCTCGGCCGCGATGTTCGCCGAGGCCGCGCATTCGGTCGCGGACACGACCACCGAGGGGCTGCTGCTGGCCGCGCTGCGGCAGTCGGAGCGGCCAGCCGATCGGCAGCATCCATTCGGTTACGGCAAGGTCCGGTTCTTCTGGTCGCTCATCGCCGCGGTGTCGATATTCGTCACCGGTGCCTTGTTCTCGGGGTTCGAGGGCGTGCGCACCATCCTCGGTTCGGGTGAGGACCAAACTCTCGCCTGGGTGGCGTTCCTCGTCTTGGGGCTGTCGTTCCTGATGGAGGGCGCGTCCTGGATGAAAGCAGTGCGCCAGATCCGCCGCGAGCAAAGCGACGAGGGCCAGCAGTTGCTCGAGTACCTACGCCGTACCGACGATCCCACCGTCAAGACGGTGTTCCTCGAGGACAGCGCTGCGCTGATCGGCCTGCTCCTGGCCTTCGGCGGGGTCGGGTTGCACCTGCTCACCGGCTCAGCTTTGTGGGATGGGCTGGCATCGCTGCTGATCGGGGTTCTGCTGGCGACGGTGGCCTACCTGCTGGGCCGCACGAACATGCGGCTACTGATCGGCCAGCAGGCTGATCGGCGGCTGGTTCGCGCGGTCTATGCCCGGCTGAACGCCACCCCGGAGGTCAACCAGGTGGTCGATCTGCTCACCATGCTGACGGGCACGGACAAGGTATTGCTCTGTGCCCGGGTGGATTTCATCGATCCGCTGTCTGCCGACGAGGTGGAACGGGCGTGCGTGCGCATCGACGACGAGCTGCGTCGCGAGTTCAGCGACCTCGACGAGATCTTCATCGAGCCGGTGCCGCGGGCCGATCCTGCCCTGCGGGAACGAGTGGTCAACCGGTACGGCGGCGTACTGCACGACCTTCGCCCGGATTCGGCCCCGCCCGTCCCCTGAAGGCGGCGATATGACCGTGCCCCGTCCAACGACCCGTCCTACCGAAGCCATCCACCCGCGGCGCAACGGCACCCCGCGAGGCAAAGCCCCACGCGGCGACATCCCGTCCGCCATCCCGCGCAGCCTGCTGGTCGCCGCAGCCTGGTCCTGGCGGCTGCTGCTGGTGGGCATCGTGGCTTACGGCGTGGTGCGGGTGCTCGCGCTGCTCTCGTTGGTCGTCATCCCGCTGGTAGCAGCGGTGCTGCTGGCGGCGTTGCTGCGGCCGGTCGCGGAATTGCTGCACCGCCGGCTGCCGGGCCCGCTGTCTGCACTGCTGACGCTGCTGCTCGCCGTCGTCGTGCTGGGCGGGTTCGGTTACCTGATCGGCGTGCGCTTCACCCAACAGTTGCCGTCATTGCTCCAGCAACTGGTCGGCACCGTGCATCAGCTCCGGACAGAATTCGCGGGCGCAGGAGTGGCCAAGCTCCAACTCGATCAGATCGAGACGTCCGTGGTCGACTGGTTGCAACGTAATCGCAGCGAGGCCGTCGGCTACCTGACCACTGGAGCGGGCTATTTCATCGAGTTCTTCACCCTGCTGATCCTCACCCTGTTCATCACCTTCTTCTTCCTCTACGACGGCGAACGAATCTGGCACTGGCTGATCAGCCCACTGCCGCCGCGGGAGGTACGTCGAGTGGACGCGGCCGGACGGGCGGCCTGGGCCACCACGACGGGTTACGTGCGTGGCACCGCGGTCATCGCCACCATTCACGGCATCGTGATCGGCCTGGCATTGGCCCTGTTAGGCGTGCCATTGGCGCTCCCGCTGGCCGTGCTGATATTCCTGGGCAGTTTCATTCCGTTCGTCGGCGCGCTGGTTGCCGGCGGCTTGGCCGTCCTGGTCACCTTCGGCACCCAAGGCTGGGTGGTCGCGCTGATCCTGCTCGGGATCCTGATCGCCGAAAGCCAGCTGGAGGTTCACCTGCTCCAGCCGTTGATCGTCGGACGCTATGTGCGGCTGCACCCGCTTGCGATCGGACTGTCCTTCGCCGTCGGCACTGTGCTCGCCGGGATTGTCGGAGCCATCATCGCGGTGCCCACCGCCGCCGTCATCAACCAGGCATGGCCCGCTTACCGGCGGGCCAACTCGTCACGGTCGGGAAACAGACTGCACTGAGGGATGCCTTGGCGTGGTTTGATCGTGGAGTGGGGAGACGTGGGCGATTTCTGGTCGCCGAGGCGGCGGTGTGGGGGCTGCTGCTCCTCGCCGGCTATCTGGCGTTGGTGTCCCAGCGCTCCGGTGCTGAGATCGTCCTCGGGGCGTCGTTGAGTGCTATTGGCGCGGCCGCGGCCGTGCTAGCGCGCCGGATGACCGGCTCTTGCTTCGCGGTGCCGCGGGGCTGGCTAGCTGTGCTGCTGCGGCTGCCGGCCGCAGTGTTGGCCGACACCGGGTTGCTGGTCCGGCTGATCTGGCGGGCGCCGAGCCTGCGGGCGTCACGGGCGGGTGCCCTGCGGCCGCTGCAACTACCAGGTCAGCCGGATGAGCTGCGCGACGAAAGCTGGCAGGCGGTGGGCGGGCTGCTGTTGAGCCTGAGCCCGGGCAGTTACGTGGTGGACAGCAGCGGTCACCCTGCCACGCTGGTGATGCATGGCATTCGCGCTGACGCGGGCTTGCTAGAAAGGTCGATGCGGCGCTGAACGGATGGCTGGTGGGTGCGGCGGTGCTGCTGGTCGTCGGGATGCTGCCGGCGGTGGTGGTGGCCGGCCGCGGACGTGTCCTGGACCGGCTGGCCGGCTTGGCGATGGCCGGTGTGGTTGCCACGCTGGACATGCTGCTGATGTCCGAGGGATACCAACGCAGCTCGTACGTGGACGCGGGTCTGGTGCTGGCCGCGCTGTCGTTGACCGGGTCGCTGGTGTTCGCCCGCTTGGTGGTACGGCAGTGACCCGGGAGGCGCCGTGACTGTCCTGGAGATCGTGCTGCTCGTGCTGGGAATCGCTGGGGTCGCCTTGAGCTGCCTCGGCCTGCTGACGGCTCGCGACGCCTACCTGCGTCTGCACTATCTGGGCCCGGCGTCGTCGCTGGGCACACCACTGATCATCGCCGCGCTGGTGGTGCACGAGGGGTTGAGCTTCTCGGCGGTGAAGCTGGTCCTGATCGGCGTACTGCTGATCGGCAGCGGGGCGGTCACAGTGGCCGCCTTCGGCCGGGCCACCGCGCAGCGCGACGGATTGATCGATACGGATTCACCGGCATGATGCTGCTGATCTTCCTGGCATTAGGACTGGTTGCGGTGACCGGCACGGTGGTCGCCTTGACTCAGCAGCCGGCCCGGCAGGCGGTCACGCTGTCGGTGTTCGGGTTGACCTTGTCGATCTTGTTCATGACCGTGCAGGCGCCCGATGTGGCGTTGTCTCAGCTGGCGATCGGCACCGCCGTGGTGCCATTGATGATCATGTTGACGATCCAGAAGGTCGGCGGTCCGCGATGAGCCGCCGGGTGCGGCTCGTGCTGTTCGTCGTCGTGGCGCCGGTCTTCGCCGTGCTGTTCTTTCTCGCGACGCGGGGCCTGCCGGGTTTCGGCTCCGAGTTTCATCCCTACGGTGACCGTGCGGTGGCAGTAGCTACTGGGCAGCGTGCGACGGCAAACGTGGTGTCCTCGGTGAACTTCGACCAGCGCGGGGTCGACACGCTGGGCGAGGAGTTCATCCTGTTCGGTTCGGTGATCGGCACAGTCGTGCTGCTGCGCCCGGCACCGGGAGAGCGAGAAGTCGGGCGGCGGGGTGCCGGCCGGGTGTTGCCGACCACCCGGCTGGCCGGGTATCTGCTGCTGCCGGTCACCGTCCTGGTCGGGCTGTATGTGATCGCGCACGGCCAGCTCAGCCCTGGTGGGGGTTTCCAGGGTGGGGTGGTGCTGGCCACCGGCTGGCATCTGCTCTACATCGCCGGGCGGTACGCGGCGTTGCGGCGGGCCGCACCGCCAACGGTGCTGGAGATCGTCGAATCGATCGGTGCGGCCGCCTTCGCCGCGATCGGTCTGGCGGGTCTCGTGATCGGTGGCGCCTTCCTGGTCAACTTCCTGCCTGTCGGAAGCTTCAACGACCTGCTCTCCGGCGGGACGGTCCCGCTGCTCAACGGGGCCGTCGGGGTGGCGGTGGCGGCCGCGATCGTGCTATTGCTGTCCGGATTTCTCGAACAGGCAGTCGTGCTGCGGCGCACCGAAGAACCGCTTGCGGGTTCGAGCATCATTGCCGAAGAACCGCTTGCGGGTTCGAGCATCATTGCCGAAGAACCGCTTGCGGGTTCGAGCATTGGCGCCGAAGAACCGATTGCGGGTTCGAGCATCATTGCCGACGGTACGGAGCAACGGTGACCACGCTGCCCTACCTGGTGGCCGGCTGGCTGTTTCTGGTGGGCTGCTATGGCCTGGTGACCAGCCGCAACCTTGTGCACACGGTGGCTTGCCTGACGGTCGCGCAGTCCGCCACGTACGTGCTGTTGCTGGCCGTCGGCTTCCGGGCCGGCGCTACCGCACCGGTGTTCGGCGACATTCCGGTCGGCACCCGGGTCGTCGATCCGGTGGTGCAGGCGTTGAGCCTCACCGACATCGTGGTCTCCGCGACGGTCACCGCGGTACTGCTCGCGCTGACCATCCAGATCCACAAGCGACACGGGACCGTCGATCCCGACGAGCTGCGCGCGCTGCGGGACTGACCGGTGTCGCCGACTGTGGAGGCGCTGCCGTCCCTGCTGGTAGCGGTGCCCCTGCTGGCGGCAACGGTGCTGGCTGCCAGCGGCCGATTCCTGCCCCGGCTGGCGATCGATGCGGCATCGATACTCAGCTGCCTGCTGGTGCTCGCCGGATCGGTGATGCTGCTCGTCACCACCGGTTCCCGGCGCGTGGTCAGCTGGCTGGGAGGTTACTCACCCGTACACGGCTCCAGCGTCGGAGTGGTCTTCGTCGTCGACCGGGTCGGCGCCGGGCTGGCCACCCTGATCGCGGCGCTGGTCACCGCCGCGCTGATCTACACCTGGCGTTACTTCGACGAGGTGGAAGGCTACTTTCACGCCCTGCTGCTGCTGTTCCTGGCGGGCATGGTCGGGTTCGCCCTCACCGGCGATCTGTTCGACGCCTTTGTGTTCTTCGAGCTGATGGGCGCGGTGGCCTATGCGCTGACCGGCTACAAAATCGAGGAACCCAAGCCGTTGCAAGGCGCGCTCAACTTCGCGGTGATCAACTCGCTGGGTGCCTACTGTTCCTTGCTGGGCATCGGGTTGATCTATGGGCGGACCGGTGAGCTGGGTTTCGCCCAGATCCAGCGCGTATTGGCAGGGCAGCGCACCGACTGGCTGGTGCTGATGGGCATCGCGCTGGTTTTCACCGGATTTTTGGTCAAGGGCGCCGCGGTGCCGTTTCACTTCTGGCTGGCCGACGCGCACGCCGTCGCACCGTCACCGGTGTGCGTGTTGTTCTCCGGAGTGATGGTCGAACTGGGCCTTTACGGGGTGGCCCGAACCTGGTCCGCCGCATTTTCGCCGGTGCTCCCGGCCGAGCGGCTGCGACCGGTGTTGATGGCCGCCGGCGTGCTGACCGCGGTGATCGGCGCGGCGATGTGCCTGGTCCAGTCTCATCTCAAGAGGTTGCTTGCGTTTTCCACGGTCGGCCACGTCGGCATGTTCCTCGTCGCGCTCGGTGCGTTGGAACCGGCGGCGATTGGTGGCTTGGCGGTCTATGTTCTCGGGCACGCCGCGGTGAAAGGCGCGCTGTTCCTGTGCGCGGGAGTCTTGCTCAATGCGCGGGGCAGCGTTGACGAGGCCGAGCTGCACGGCCAAGGCCGTGATCTGCCGGTCACCCGAATCTGCTTTCTCGTCGGGGGCCTGGCGCTGGCCGCGCTTCCCCCGTTCGGCACGTGGCTGGGCAAGACCTTGGCTGAAGACGGCCTTTCCCATGCCGGATTCAGCTGGGCCGGCTACCTGTTCGTGGGCGTTTCGGCGGTCACTGGCGGTGCCGTGCTGCGGGCCGGGATGCGGATCTTCCTCGGGGCCGGAACGTCACCGGACACCCAGGATGACACTCGGGGGTCCGATGAGAACCGGGAGACCACCTACGACGTCGGCAGAATTCCCGTCATCATGCTCGCCCCCGTGGTGGCGCTGCTCGCCACCGGGCTCATCCTGGGCCTAGTGCCCGGGCTGGCGACGCTGGCTCATGACGCCGCTCGCCAGCTGCTGGATCCCACTGGCTATGCCGCCGCCGCCCTGGATGGAATCCGCGCCGTGCCGCCACCCACGCCGGCCGAGAGCTGGACCGCGTCGGGTGTCCTGCTGGGCCTGCTGTCGGTCCTGCTGGCGCTGGTCGTGGCTGCCGTCGGGCTCTACGCCGACCGGCTCCCGCAGCTGCTCCGCCGCGGCGCCGACGTGCTGACCCTGCCGTTTCGCGCGGTGCGCACCGCGCACTCAGGGCACCTCGGTGACTACGTGGTCTGGCTGCTGTTCGGTGTGACCCTGCTGACCATCGGCCTCGCCGCAACCTGATGCCGCGCCGTCCCGCCAACCGCTAACCGCTAACCGCTAACCCCGACATGGAGACATATCGGGATTTCAGACGCCCCTGAAACCCCGATATGTCTCCATGTCGGGGTGGTGCCGAGTTGACGGCGGGGGTGTGGGGTACCCGGGGGCGACGATCGAGCAGGAGGTACACCATGACCGTCCCACCGCCCCCAGAGCCCATCCCGAATCCGCAACCGATGCCGCCGCCCCCGGACCCTGTGCATCCGGAACCGGAGCCTGTTCATCCGGGACCCGAGCCGTTCCCCATGCCACCGCTCGAGCCCCCGCCACCCCCGCAACTCGACGTTCCAGCGCGGCGGTTGTAGCGGGCGGGTTTGGGGTAAGCGGCCAGCGTCAGGTCTGTCGGAACCCGGCGGGGAGGGCATGCGGCGATGAAGGCAGTGGTGTGGCAGGCGCCCGGACAGATCGAGCTGCAGGCGACCTACGCGCGGATTCCGTTCGCGGCGGCGAATCTGATCCCGCTGCCCGACGCGGTGACCGACGAGCAGGCCATCGTGCTGTCCGACATCTACCCCACGGCCTGGTTCGGCGCGGAATGCGCCGAGGTCTCCGGTGGTGACACCGTAGCGGTGTTCGGCTGCGGGCCGGTGGGCCAGTTGGCGATCGCCTCGGCATGGCGGATGGGCGCGGGCCGGGTGATCGCGGTGGACAACGTACCCGCCCGGCTGGAGGCGGCCCGATCCCAGCACGCCGAACCGGTCGACTTCGGCAGCGAGCACCCCGTCGCGGTGATCCGCGAGCTGACCGGTGGCATCGGCGCCGACCGGGTGATCGACGCGGTGGGTGTGGACGCCTACCCCGGCAGCGGCGAGCAGCGCACGGACGAAATCGACGAAGCGTCGGGCGGGGGCGACACGGCGTGGGAGCACGGCAGCGTTCCCTCGCAAGCCGCGCAATGGACCGTCGAGTCGGTGGCCAAAGCCGGCAGCATCGGCATTATCGGTGTCTATCCGCCCACCATGCGTACCTGGCCGATCGGCGCGGCGATGAACAAGAACCTCACGGTGAAGATGGGCAACTGCCCACACCGCGCGATCATCCCTCAGCTAGTGGACCTGGTCGCCAGTGATGTCGCCGACCCGGCGCAGCTGCTGACCCAGATCGAGCCGATTGACGACGTGGTCAAGGCCTACCGGACCTTCGACACCCGCGAGCCCGGTTGGGTGAAGGTGGCGTTGGCCCCGGTGGCCTGATCGGTATCCCAGTCGTGATCGCGTAGGGAGGTTCCCCGTGGCAGCTGTGCTTCCGCCGCCCACCAAGCCCTTAGCACGTCCCACTCCTACGCCGATCGGCGCACAGGTGCTGGGCTATCTGCGCACCACCGACCACAAGCAGATCGGCAAGCTCTATATCGTCACCACATTCGGTTTTTTCCTGGCCGCCGGCGCGATGGCGATGTTGATGCGTGCAGAGCTGGCGCGGCCAGGGCTGCAGTTCCTTACCACCGAGCAGTACAACCAGTTGTTCACTATCCACGGCACGATCATGCTGCTGCTGTACGCGACACCAACTGTATTCGCGTTCGCAAACCTTATCATGCCGCTGCAGATCGGTTCGCCGGACGTGGCATTTCCGCGGCTGAACGCTTTTTCCTACTGGTTGTTCCTGTTCGGCGGCCTCATGGTGATGTCCGGGTTCCTGACGCCGGGCGGCGCGGCGGATTTCGGCTGGTATGCCTACAGCCCACTCACCAGCGCCCAACACTCGCCGGCCGTGGGCGGTGATCTCTGGATTATGGGATTGGTGGTATCCGGTCTGGGCACAATCTTGGCCGCGGTCAATATGATCACCACGATCATCTGCTTGCGGGCCCCGGGTATGACCCTGTGGCGAATGCCGATCTTCACCTGGAATATTCTGTTCACCTCCCTCCTGGTCCTGCTCGCGTTCCCGATCCTGACCGCGGCGCTGCTGGGTTTGGAGGCTGACCGGCAGCTCGGGGCGCACGTATTCGATCCGCGCAACGGTGGGGCGGTGCTCTGGCAGCACTTGTTCTGGTTCTTCGGCCACCCCGAGGTCTACATCGTCGCGCTGCCCTTCTTCGGCATCGTGACGGAGATCTTCCCGGTATTCAGCCGCAAACCACTGTTCGGTTACAAGACCATGGTTTACGCGACCATCTCGATCACCGTTCTGTCGATGCTGGTGTGGGCACACCACATGTTCGCGACCGGTGCCGTGCTGCTTCCGTTCTTTTCGTTCGCCACCTTCCTCATCGCGATCCCGACCGGTATCAAATTCTTCAACTGGATCGGCACCATGTGGCGCGGGCAGCTCACCTTCGAGACGCCCATGCTGTTCTCGATCGGCTTCCTGTTCACCTTCCTGCTCGGCGGCCTGACCGGCGTGCTGCTGGCCTCGCCGGCGATCGACTTCAATGCCGAGGACACCTACTTCGTGGTGGCGCACTTCCATTACGTGCTGTACGGGACGATCGTGTTCGCCACCTTCGCCGGAATCTACTTCTGGTTTCCGAAAATCACCGGCCGGATGCTCGACGAAGCGTGGGGCAAGTTCCACTTCTGGACCACGTTCATCGGTTTTCACTTGACGTTCCTGGTGATGCACTGGCTGGGCGCGGAGGGGATGCCCCGCCGGTACGCCGACTACCTGCCCACTGACGGGTTCACCACGTTGAGCATGGTGTCGTCGATGGGCGCGTTTCTGCTGGGTGCTTCCACGCTGCCGTTTTTGTGGAACGTGTTCCGAAGCTTGCGCTACGGCGAGGAGGTCACGATCGACGATCCGTGGGGATATGGCAACTCGCTGGAATGGGCAACCTCCTGCCCGCCGCCCCGGCACAACTTCACCGAGCTACCCCGCATCCGCTCCGAGCGGCCCGCGTTCGAACTGCACTATCCCCAGATGTCAGCTCGGATGCGACAGGAGGCGTACGTCAATCCGGAAATCGGCCAGAAGGTCTACGGCAAGAAGTCCGTGGTCGACAAGCGCCAGCGAACCCACCGCAATACCGGTGCCGACCGTGGGTCGACCGACGATCCGCGTGGTCGCTGAACCTCGCTCGCGCTCACGTGTCACTGCCGTCCCGGGCGGCCTGCAGGGCCGCGGTCTCCTCCGCTGGATCCGGCCGGTACATCGAGCCGGGGATGGGTCTGCCCGCCGCACCGAGCTGGTTCATCCGCTGGGGCACCGGTGCACCCTGGTACGGCAGCGGGATCGGGTGCTGGTGTTCGTCCACGGTTCCGAGTGGCTGGTGGACCTCGATGAACGCGCCATGCGGCAACCGGCGAATGATGCCGGTCTCGATCCCGTGGTCGAGTAGTTCGCGATCGTGGCGTTGCAGGCTGAGGCAGAGGTGGTAGGTCAGGTAGTAGGCCAGCGGCGGCAACAGCAGCAGCGCGATGCGTGCTAGCCAGATGAACGCGTTGATCGACAGGTTCAGCGTGTAGGCGATGACATCGTTGCCCCCGGAGATCAACAGCACCAGGAAGAAGGTGATGGCCATCATGCCCAGCGCGGTGCGGACCGGAGCGTCGCGGGGTCGCTGCAGCAGGTTGTGGGTGGCCTCGCCCTTGGTGAGCTTGCGTTCCAGTGCCGGGTAGAACACCAGCAGCATGGTCATGATCCCGGGGATCAGCACGACTGCCCAGAACACCGGCGGGATGTCGTACCTGCCGAAGAGGAAGATCTCCCACGGTGGGAACAGTCGAAGCAAGCCCTCGGTGAAGCCCATGTACCAGTCCGGCTGGGACCCCGCCGAGACCTGCGCGGCGACGTAGGGCCCGTAGTTCCAGATCGGGTTGATCTGGAATAGGCCGGCCATGATGCACAGCACGCCGACATTGGTAATGAAGAACCCGGTTGACTTCAGCGCGAACGTCGGCAGGATGCGGACCCCGACGACGTTGCGCTCCGTCTTGCCAGGGCCGGGGAACTGGGTGTGTTTTTGATACCAGACCAGGCCGAGGTGCATGCCGATCAGCGCCGCCAGAATGCCCGGAATCAGCAGCACATGCGCGATGTAGAGACGCGGATTGATCACCCCGGGGCCCGGATACTCGCCACCCCACAACAGCCAGTGCAGCCAGGTGCCGATCACCGGGATGGACAGCACGATCCCGGATCCAATCCGCAAGCCGGTGCCCGAGAGCAGGTCGTCGGGCAGCGAGTAGCCGATGAAGCCTTCCAGGATGCCGAGAATCAGCAGTCCGACGCCCAGCGCCCAGGTGGTCTCCCGCGGCTTGCGGAACGCCCCGGTGAAGAAGGTACGGAACATGTGCACCGTCATCGCCGCGACGAACACCAGCGCGGCCCAATGGTGGATCTGGCGGATGAACAGGCCGCCGCGCACGTCGAACGATAGATCCAGCGTGCTCTCGTATGCTTTGGACATCTCTATTCCACGCAACGGCACGAACGAGCCGTGATACTTGACCTCGGCCAATGACGGGTCGAAGTACAGCGCCAGGTAGGTGCCCGACAGCAGCAGCACGATGAAGCTGTAGAGGGCGATCTCCCCGAGCATGAACGACCAGTGGTTCGGGAACACTTTGTTGATCTGGCGCCGTAGCCCCGCCGCGAGATGGAAACGCTGATCCAGCTCGTCGGCCGCCTCGGTCACCCTGGCCGGCAGGCCTGGCTTGCTCATCATCCTCCCCACCGCTGCCTCACCGCACAGGTGCGAACGCAGCCGGATTGCCCTCTAGGCGGCCAGCTCAATCCTCAGCGTTGGTGTCCACGTTTGCCCCTGCAGCGGCGAGGGCACCCGGTATTGCGCACCGCACCGCACCGGAAAGGAGTCAGCAGATGGCCGACACCGCGTTGCACGACGACGAGCTGTGGGCGGAGTTCCACCGTGTGGTGAACATGTCGTCGCGCGAACTCGCCGACTGGCTGCGCACCCGGTCAGCAGGCCCACAGACCGAACCTCTCCCCGACCGCGCCGGAACGCCGACCGGCCAGCAGGTCCTACGTATCCTCGGCAAGCGCCGGACCGACCTCAACGCAGACGATTTACAGGTGATGCGCCGGGTGGTCCGGCGAGTGCACGCGGAGCGCCGGGACGATCAGGAGGCGAAAGCCGGCTCGGCGGGCTGGCGGCACCGTCTGATGTCGCTGGGCCACGACCCCCTCAAACCGGCCTCAAGCTGACCATTACGGCCGCTCGCCGCGCTCCACCATCGGCTCGCGGGTGTTGAGCTCAGGGTCGTCATCGGCGGGCGGCTCCGGGTCCTTCCACTCCTCGGCGTGGGTCGGGCCGGTACCGCGGATCATGCCCTCGACGTCACGTGCCAGCGCGTCGTCCTGGCGCGGTCCGTGCTTGTCGCTGCCTCTCTGCACTGGTTCTCCTTCGCTATGACGGGGTGGTGAACCGCAGCAGCGCGGCTGTGCCGTCGGTGAGCTCGGGCTGCCCACCAGGCGGTTGCGCGCCACCCGCCGCGCTGCCCGCCCGCTCCGGCTCGGTATCGGAGGCGGGATGTGGCAGCAGCACCAACTCGGCACCGGTGCCGGCGATGGCGCGGACCAGCGCGGCATCCGCCCGATCCGGTCCGATCACCGGTGCGCCGATCTCGCGCAGCTCACCTTCGGTGAGCGCGAGCTGCGCCGGCTCGGGACCGATCCAGATCTCCAGCTCGGAGGACGGATCATCGAGCAGCAGCACCGCGCTGACCTGGTTGCGCTGCAGCGCCCGAGTCACCGGCCTTAGGCCTTCTACGGCCAGCCCCCCGGCACGCCCGCGTTCCTGCTCGAAGCGCGCTAGGACGTCCCGGGTTCGCTCGGCGGCACGCTCGGCTGCGATGCGACGCACCTCCTCGTCGACGGAGTGATCGCTGGTGCGGTCGTCAGGACCGGGACCCGGCACCTCCTCGGTGATCGTGCGGCTGCGTTCCCCGAGCGCGTCGCGCACCAGGCTGCGGGCCCGGACATCGCCGGTCAGCACGATGAGTTCGGCGTGCAGCGTGGTGACCGCACGCTCGACCTCCGCCGCGAAGGCGCGAGCGTTCCGAGCCCACACCTCCTCGGTCCGGTGCTGCATGCTGTAGTGCGCGGCGCCACCGGCGCCGGCTTTGTGCGCCGGGTGGGTTTCGCCTTCCTCAATCCCGCTACGCACTTGCTCACCGGTGCGGTCGAAACCCGTGATGGTCGCAGCGGTGCGGCCCAGCCGGACTACCACATGCGGCACGTACTCGGGCCGCTGCGCGAGCAACGGCAACAGATGCGGCAACGCCGCCCAGCGGGCCAGTTCCCGCCGCGGCGGGCGGGGCAGATCGGCCTCGTAAAGCAGCTGGCCCTCGCCAGCGAAAACAGCCCGGCCCGCCGCGCCGGGTTGGGAGTGGGTCTGCATCGCAGCATCCCCCGCCGCGTCGACGGTCTTGTCATCTGCTCCCTGCTCGCGTAACTGTCCGGCCAGCGCTTCCCAACGAAGGCGCACCTCATCTGGTGCCCCGCCGCGGTTGCGGCTGACGTCCAGGTAGACCGAAGCGACCCAGCCGTGATGGGTGGCCAGTTCACGCGGAATCTCGGGTAGCACGAAGGTCCTCCTTGCCGATGCATCGGGTCCGCCGGACCAATATCGGGTACCCGCGATCGGGCCGGGCTGTCCGGACTGGCGATCATCGGGTTCCTGCTGCAGGCGTGGGCGCTCGCACCGACCCGATCGCCCTGGTACAGCCCATCCTGATACTGAAGTTGGGCTTCGGCGAAAAGGTCCGCACCGGCGGCTGGCTCGCCGGTGCGGACTTCGGTGCTGTGCTGATCGTGGGATGCACTGGGTTGCTCGCCCGGTCTCCCCTCAACGACGAGCGCGGCCGGGTTGGCGACCTCGACAAAGGCGCCGGGGACCGCGAAATCAGACAGCGCGTGTCATCATCCGACCCAGTGCGATACCCGCCAGCGCCGTGATCAAGGCGCCCAGTCCGTAGAAATATCCGATCTGCTCGAGAATCTGCAGTCCTTGCGCGCCCGCCGGCGCGCCGATTGGCGCTCCCGGGCCGCCCACTTGCCACAGTTGGCTGATCACCGGCCCGACGATGAACCAGATACCGCCGATGAGGGCCAGCCACGCTCCAAGGCCGCCGCTGGCGCGGTTGGCGCTTGGGCCGAGAATCAGGCCACCGAGAAACACGGCTATACCAGGCAGAACGCTCAGCCACAGCCGATCGTAAGTGAAGAACCACGGCGTTGTTACGCCGAAGGCGTAGCCGAAGTACGGCCCGATGAAGGGGATGATGGCGCCCCAGATACCGAGCAGTACCAGTAAGAAACCGCTTGTGGCGCCACGGCTGCGCTGCATCGTCAAGCCAGACCCATTGCGGCCGTACGCGCCACCACCTACTGAAGGTTTTGTCGTCGACATGGCACTCTCCTCATCAGGCCCTGGAGAGAACGATTCGGTAAGTTCCTTCCGGTGGGCCCGACTGCTTATCCGAATCAATCAGTATCAAGCGGTTACCCACACGTTCGCGAGCCAAACTCGCCGATACCACTAGATCGGTGCCACCGCTGCCGGCTAGCTACGCATCGGTGAGGACGACCACTGCGGCGGGCTCGTTGACGCGGAAGCTGAAGCTTTCTTCCAGATAAAGTGTCACCAGCTCGGCATCGTGCCGGGTATAGCCGATCGAGAGATCCTGGCCTACGTCCAAGACGAAGTCGCCACCGCGCTTGGTCACCAGCAACGCCCCGTCGAGTCCCGGCGCCCAGACGATGTCTCCACCGACGATCCTGCTCAAGTGCTGCTGGAGGGGATAGCCCCCACGTTCGGTCGTCTCGATGATGCGGGTGTACCCCTCCGGGCCGATGGCCAGGGAGTACGGGCCTTCGATGCCTGCCTGACGGAGCACATCAGTTGCCTTGGCGACGGCATGCGGGTACGCGTTGACGTCCTGCCCGAGCGCCAGTGAGGGATGAGCGCTGGACTCGGTGAGTCCGCTGATCCCGGCATCGGGCCAGCCATGAAAAACCGCCCGATTCTCGATCAACGCGGCGTCGTAGGCGGCGCGGTCGAGATCGGCGTAGTCCACGTCGGCGGCGCCGCGTTCGGCATCCTGCAACCCGGAGCATTCCACTGTGAAGCTCACCCGGAATTCGCTCAGCGGGAGAACCCGCCGCTGCCGGGCGATGACTGTTTCGGACTTCGTGCCCGGCGGTGTCGTCTCCAACGGTGCAGTTCGGCCCAGGTTGGTGGCGGAATGCGTCCACCCGTGCGGCCCGGACCAGTCGACCATCCGCCGTGCTGCGAGCCTGGGAGTAAGGCGTGATTTCGCTTCGTCCTCGATCTGCTGCCAGCCGGCGGTCGGGATCGGTGCGTATGCACGCAGAAGGTGATCGGTCATCGTTAACGCCCCTTCAAACTGCCGATACCCAGCGAGCTGGTTTCGCCCTGAGACATCTCCGCCTGCACTGCGTTGACGTAACCCTCCGGGTCCTTGTCGTCGGTGTCGATGCTCTGGGCACCGGCATGGTTGGTCTTGAACTCGTTGAATTGACGCCCTAGATCCTCGCGGACACTGAGAGGAGTATTTCGCCGAAAATCGGCGAGGGCGTCGTCTTCCTCTTCAGCCATGTGATCGCTGTTGGCCCGGCGGGCCTGCCACACCCCGTCCCACCACTTAGAGCTGCCGACCGGGTGGCGGGCCGCTTCGCGCACGCCGTCCCGGATGTCGTTGTGGTCACCGATCGCGTCGACGGTTTCATCCTCGGCGTCGTCGCCACGGCGCATCAGCTGCGGGTAGAAGATCGCTTCTTCGGCCGCTGCATGCACCTCTAGCAGGTCCGCGAGAGGGTCCCAGAGTGCGCGGAGTTCGGCAGGGTCCGCGTCGTCCAGCGCGGCGAACTGCCGGCGGAAGGCGTCATGGTCGTCAAGGATCAGCTGCGTGATGTCGGCCATTGACTTCGGCTCCTTAGTAGCGCGTCCACCCACTGCGCATCTTCTGCCCGACATGGAGACATATCGGGCCGGTGAGACGGCCGTAGGGCCCGATATGTCTCCATGTCGGGGTGGAACTGGGTGCCTCCAGTTGGGCTACCCGGCGTGGTCGGGCGTGAAACGCGGTTGTTCGATGCCGGATACGGGGCCCACCTGCCGCTCTCCCGTCCTCGCCGCCGCTCCCGGTCGCGCCGCCGCTCCCGATATGGAGACATATCGGGCTCAGGGAGGCCAGGTTTACGCCGATATGTCTCCATGTCGGGAGCCGGGGGTGCACACTCGGGGGGTGGTGAGTGTGGGGGTGCGAGGTCGGGTGAGCGGTTGGCGCTACGCGCTGCGCACCACAAACCCGCCGGATGGTCCGATTGACGCGGTGACCCGCTGGATCGTGGTGACCCGCGCCGCGGTGCTGCCGATGACGCTGGTCGCCGGGTTGGTGGCTGGGCTGCTCGCGGCTCGCGCGCCCGCCGTCGACTGGCGCTGGCTTGTGCTGGCCGTCGTCGGGATCACGCTGGCGCACCTGGCGAACAACCTGATGAACGACCTGTTCGACACCACCACCGGCTCGGACACCGCGAACTACCCGCGGGCGCTGTATGCGCCGCACCCGATTTTGTCCGGGTTGGTGACCCGCCGCGCATTGATCGCCTCGGTGCTCCTGGTCAATGCCGCCGACCTGGTAATCCTCGTCGTGCTGGCGTTGGCGCGAGGTTGGCCGGTGGTGGCGTTCGCGCTGGCCGGCTTCGTGCTGTCGGTGGCATACACCGCGCCGCCGTTGCGGCTGAAGAAGCGCGGGCTGGGGGAGCCGGACGTGCTCGTGGTGTGGGGACCGCTGATGGTCGGCGGCACGTACTACGCAGCGGTCGGATCGATCAGCTGGCAGGTGCTGCTGGCGTCACTGCCCTATGCGCTGCTGTGCACATCGGTGCTGATGGGCAAGCACACCGACAAGATCCCCTACGACGAGCCGCTGGGCATCCGCACCCTGCCGGTGCTGCTGGGCGAGCGGCGGGCTCGGGCTGTCACGCTAGCCCTGATGGCAGGTTTCTACCTGCTCATCGTGGTCTGCGTGCTCGTCGGCGCACTGCCTTGGCCCGCGCTGCTGGCGCTCGGTGGGCTCTACCGGCTGGTCGCTGTGTGGTCCTGGTTCCGCCAACCCCGCCCGCACGAGCCACCGCAGCCGGTACCGGTGTGGCCGCTGTGGTTCGCCGCGCTCGCGTTTGTGCACCTGCGAGTGGCCGGCCCGCTGCTTGTCCTGGGCCTAGCCGTCGCCGCCGCCGCCGGGATCTGACCGATCTCAGCAGGCTGAATGGGATCTAGCTGCGCGGCGATGGAACGGCTGCCCGTCATGATCGGTCTTCCGGTGGGCCGCGCACTTACTAAGGCGCCACAGCTGCAACCGATGGATCATCAGCACCGCGAGCGGGAGCCGGGATGACACGGTGGGTACACGCGATCAGGCATGGCTGGGTGGTTCTGGATCGCGTGCCCGGACCTGACGTCGATGAGTTCGCCGACGCCGCAGAGGTCGTCGCGTCGCTGGCCCAGTCACCGTGCGGCGACACGTTGCTCGCCGTGCAACACCCGCATCGGACGCCGGCGGCGCTGGCCGGTCGGTTGTCGCTAGCCGATGCGCTGCCCGCGGCCCGGCGAGCTCTGGATCGGCTGCGCGCCAGCGCGTACCGTCCGGTGGCCGACGTGGTGGCGCCGTACCGGGTGGATGGCCCGGACGGGCAAGCGGTCGGAGTGTTGTGCCTGGTCGATTCGGCGGCGGTGGACCCTCGCGGGAGGTCCTTCGTCCGCCACAGCGAGGAGATCTATCCGCAGGTAGTGGCCGAACGTGCCGCGGTGCTCGCCGGCCTCGACTGCGCGACCAGCGCAGCGATGCTTGTCCCGGTCAGGGCGGGGCAACGGTTGACGGCAGCAGTGGTGGGCAGCATCGATGGCCTAGGACCACCGGCCGTGTCGACCACCGACTCCGGTGGCCGGACCCACCAGTTGTGGTTGCTGGGCCCCGGACCCGAGCAGGACACGGTGCTCGCCGCGGTAGCCGGTAGCCCGCTGCTGGTCGCCGACGGCAATCACCGGCGGGCCGCCGCAGCGGTCGGCGATCGCACTGCTCTACTCGCGCTGGTGACCGCAGGACCTGCGCTACGCATCGGCGCGATTCACCGGGCACTGGTCGGTACCGGCCTGCGGTGTGAGGATCTGGCCACGGCCTGGCGCCGGGTCGGATTGGCGGTGCACGAAGGCCGTGGGTTGGGCTCACCGACGCAGCCCGGCAGCGTGGTGGCCCGGGCCGGGGGTGGAGACTTGCTCGTCGCCCTGCCCGAGCCGGGGCCCGGTGAACCCACGCCCCGGATTGATCATGCGCTGGTGGAGCGATTGCTCATCGCCGAGGCGTTGGGCATCGACCCCGAGGGTCCCCAGGTGCGTGCCCTACCAGCGCAACGTCCGGCGGGTCCGAACGTCGACGTCGTGGTGCAGTTGGCCGCGGTGCCGTTCACCGACGTGCTCGCCGTGCATGAACAAGGTCGGCAAATGCCGCGCAAGAGCACCTATTTCACTCCCAAGCCGCGCAGTGGTCTGCTGTTGGCCGATCTCACCGGCTAACCAGCGCTCCGGAGTCGATGATCGCGGTGTGGGTGTCGGGAACGACAAAATCTGTCGCCTGCGGCACCCGAACCATGATCATGTGCCGAGTGGGTGGGATGTCCCCTCAGGGCACGGTGGGCCGGTGCAACTGCACCCGGTCGAGCTGCCCGTCGTAGATCTCCGCGGTCATCCAGCTGCAGGTCGGCTGACGCCGCCGGTCGGTGGGGGATCCGGGGTTCAGCAGCCGCAAGCCGGTGGGCGCCACCGTGTCCCACGGGATGTGGCTGTGCCCGAACACCACGACGTCGGTGTCGGGAAAGCGGGCGGCGCACCGTTGCTCCCGGCCGCGTGCCGCTCCGGTCTCGTGCACGACACCCAATCGCACGCCATCCAGTTCGACCGTCGCGACCTCAGGCAACCGGGCGCGTAGCGACGGCCCGTCATTGTTGCCGAACACCCCGATCAGCCGGCGGGTTCGCGCCAGCAGGGCATCCAGCAACTCGACGCACACCCAGTCCCCGGCGTGTACTACGACGTCGGCTTCCTCGGCGTCCCGCCACAGCTGTTCGGGCAGGTCCCGGGCGCGACGCGGAACGTGAGTGTCGGCCATCAGCAGGAGTTTCATGCCGGCTTGTTCAACCGCCCGGCGAGGACACGCATCACCGACCGCGGGCTGGCACGCAGCGATTGCAGGGACAGCTTCATGGTGATCCCCGGGACCGCGACTGTCTTGCCGGCCAGCATCGAGCGGTAGCCGTACCGTGCGACCGACGCGGCGTCCGCCGCAGTCTTGAACATCGCCGCGCTGTGGGCGCCGGACACCTGCGCGAACTCGGTCTCCGTCGGCCCAGGGCACAAGACTGTGGCGGTGACGCCCGTGCCGCGCAGTTCGTAGCTGAGTGCCTCGGTGAAGCTCACCACGAACGCCTTCGAGGCATAGTACGTCGCCATGAAGGGTCCCGGCAGGAAGCCTGCGCCCGATCCGACGTTGAGAATGCGGCCGCTCCGGCGCGCGATCATGCCCGGCAGCACCAGACCCGTCAGGTGCATGAGCGCCTTGACGTTGAGCTCGACCATGTCGAGTTGGCGTGCGAGCTCGAGTTCGGCGAAGGATCCGTTGGCGCCGAAACCGGCGTTGTTGACCAGAAACTCCACCTCGATCCCGGCCCGCAGGAGCTCCTCGTGGAGATGCTGTGGCGCCTTCGGATCGGTCAGGTCAGCGGCGATGACGGTGGCGTGAATGCCGTGCATGCGCCGCAACTCGGTGGCAAGCTGATCAAGCTTGTCGCGGCGCCGGGCGACCAGCACCAGGTCGTGATGATCCTGCGCGAACAGTCGTGCGAAGCCTGCGCCAAGCCCGGCTGACGCGCCGGTGACCAATGCTGTCTTCCCGGTGTGTTCCACGCCGCAACAATAACACTGTTACGGCTGGAGCCTCCGCTTGAATGCGGTGAGGCACCACGCCCATCAAATCGGTGGTGCTGCGGCTTCGGATGTTCATCAGTGGGTACTTCATAAGGGAATTCGTGACCGTCAACCTTACGGGAGGAACCTCATGAAGATCGACAGTGTCATGCCGGCCTCGGCGCTGCCCGACACCCCGGTGCTCATCAAAGGCGACGGTTTGGACGCGGCGGAGAAGCTTTACTTCGGCGACCAGTCGGTGCCTTTCAAGATCAACGGTACCGGGACCATCGAGGCGAGCGTCCCGGACGGTTCCGGCACGGTCGACGTGACGGTCGAGGAGCATGGCGACAAGAGCAACAGCGTCAGCTTCACCTATCTCAAGGTGTACTGACGACTGATTCCAGCGTCGCCCTGCGCTGCTGGCAGCTGACGGACCGACCAAGCGCCGGGCTCTGAGGTAAACGAGAGCGCGGGGAAACCTCGGCCGGGTTGGTCCGCGCCGCCGATACGTGTTTACTCCCCGTCAGGGTGGGGTAACTAAGCGCCACGTGCAACCTTTGGCTTCCGGAACCGGCCGCTGCAGTAGCGGCCGCCGTGAAAGGCGAATCCGCGTCCCTCCGGGGCGCCACCGAGTTCAGAAAGGAGCTGGAGATGGCGCTATTACCCGGCACGCTGAACAGGGCAGGACCTTTATCATCCGACATCCTAGATCTACAGGTAGCTGAGCACAGTCCCGGCACCCGTGTGGTCACCGTGGTGGGCGAGATCGACGCGCTGACTGCGCCGGAACTGGCCGCGTTTCTCACCGAGCAAGTGATCGCCGCACAACTCGTGGTCGTGGACCTCGATGGTGTGCGGTTCCTGTCTTCTGCGGGTTTACGCGCGCTGTTCGAGGCCAACGAATTCGCTACCCGAGAAGGCCGTGATCTGCGGTTGGTGTGCCACTCGCATACCGCCAACTGGGCCTTGGAGGCCACCGGACTGCGGGAGCACTTCGCGTTCACCGAGACTGTGCCGCGCAGCACCGGGCCACTGCCATAACGGCAGAATTCATTCCACGCGGGCGGACACGCCGCCAATTCGAAGTAACCGGCAATGGTGAGTGAGCCAGACGCCGGCTACTTACCGCGAAACAAAGAATCCGAACTAGCAGAAGGAGTGCCATGAAGCACGACGCGGCGCGTAAGTTGATCAGGGGGACGACCTTGTCCCTTCTTGCACTGGTGACGACAACGGGCATAGCGAGCTTTGAAATTATGACCGCGGATTTTGCTATGTCCCAGCCGGGCGGTCCAGACGGCGGCTCGACCCAGGGATCGGGCGCAAGCCAGCCGGATCCGACGACCATACCCACCCCGACTAGTACTCCCACTCCAGTACCCCTGCCTGTTCCGTGAGCTCGCGGGTGGATCTGTACAGGTAGCGGGTTGAGCACACCGCGAAGTGGGAAAGGTAATCGCGAATGAGGAGACGGCTTTGAGCTCACGAGCCTCATGCCTGGCTGCGCTGCTGGTGCTGACGGCCTGCGGTGCCGCTCCTGCCGCTGGCGTCCCCCAGGCGGCTGCTACCTCACCGCCCGTGGATACGCCAGCGGCGGCACCGACTGTGTTGTCCGCCGGGTCGTGCCGGGTGATTGACGGGCGCGCTGACGTGCGTTGCACGCCGGGGTCGCTCAATCCGGACGTTTCCCAGGACACCATCCGCGCCACGATCTGCGCGCCCGGGTGGACCGACACAGTGCAGCCACCAGCTAGCTACACCAGCGCGCTGAAGCTTCAACAGATGCGCGACTTCGGCGAGATAGGCTCACCCCTCAATTACAAAGAAGATCACCTGGTGCCGCTGTCCCTCGGTGGCGCGCCGAGGGACAGCAGCAATTTGTTTCCCCAACCGGCAGCGAAGACCGCTGAAAAAGAAGAGCTCGAGGACCAGCTACATCAGGCGGTGTGCTCGGGTCGGATGACGCTCACCGCTACGCAAGCGAAGATACGACACGATTGGACTCATTGAGCCATCCAGGCCGGATCACTTCAGGTTGACACACCGCTGGCGGCTAGCCGGATGATGGCTGGGTCGAGCCGTGTGGTGTTGAAGGCGTAGGTGCCCGCCGCGTGGCTTAGGCATCTCGTGGTGTCAGCTGCGAGGGCTTCGGCCTGCTGCAGGTGCGGGGTGACTGTTCCCCAGGCCGCCCAACGGTCCCGGGCGGCCGCGGTGAGCTCGCCGAGATGGCGGGCGATCCGCGCAAGATCCCAGAGCAGTGTCAGAGTCTGTTCGTCAGTTGCCGTCATCGGCAGGGCGGCTGCATGGGCCAGCGCCGCCGCTGCCTGTTCAATCGGGGCATTGATTGTGTGATCCATGAATAATTGCCATCTCAATGGGCGCAGCCGATCGTGGATAGGTAGCACGCTCTGGCCGGCTGCGCCGCAACCGGTACGGGCCTATTTTAGTGCCGCAAACGGCAATTCAGGTTGTCCGTACCACCACCCATCCCCATTCTTCGTAAAGAGTTTATTTGTACTGATCGGCGGCGCGGCTGGAGTATCCCGCTGTCCTCGTCGCGAGAAGCATAGGTCGGCTGCCGTGGTAGATGAAGCGTACTTCGGTAAAAGGTATCGGTGCGACCGATCAGTTGATACCGCTCACCGCACGGTAGGACCGATCGGCGCGGGTCCGGCCCGAAGGTCCACGATGACCAATGGTCCACCAGGCGATCTTGGCCTTACCTTGCGCCGGCGCGGGGAGCCTCGAGCAGGGCGGTATCACCCGTCTTGCCGTCATCAAAAGGCGAGGTGCACGATTAGCCCATTGGAATGGGGGGAACCCCTCTGCCATGGTGAGGACCGACTATGAGGTGTCATCCTCGGGCCCGACCGCTCCGCGGTTCGTGGCGCCGTGGTTGGACGTGACCGTCCCCGCGACCGCGCGCAATGCCACCGCTTTGCGCGGAACCTTCCGCCATTGGGTCGACAGTATCCTCACCGATGACGCCGCCGATGACCTCACCCTTGCGGTGTATGAAGCCCTGGCCAACGCCGCCGAGCATGCCTTCACCGCACACAGTGCGCCAGGTTCGGTCTGGTTGCACGCTATCGTCGGCGACGGCCAGATCACCATTACCGTCAGCGACAACGGCACCTGGCGGCGCCCCACTAATTCTGGCGGCCACCGCGGCCGTGGACTACCGCTTATCCATCGGCTTACATCCGAGGCACACGTAGCACCGAGCCCCTATGGGACGACTGTCTACCTACGACGCCGGCTCCA
>DASUVX010000221.1:0-3249 GCA_036378735.1 Pseudonocardiaceae bacterium
CGATGATCAGTGCGTCGGTGCGCTCACCGAGAAAGAACGAGACGACAGCAGTGACGAGCAGCAGCAGGAGAAGCGCGTTGCGCAGCTGCCGGCCCAATACGGCCAGCGCACGAGCGTGATGGCTGCGTACGGCATTGGGACCGACCGCGGCTTGGCGGGTCTGGCTTTGTCAAGGCAACGTGGCCCCGGGATGACGAAGTTAATCGGCCCCACTAATTGATCTTTTGGGGTGCGCGTCCTGTATTGCGCGGGCAGTGATCCCGTCTCGTTCAAGATGATGCGCGGGTGCGGCTGCGCGGAGCGCGGGCCTGCTGATTCCCACGGGTGCGCATCATTGATTGAGGCCGAAGAGTTGGGCGCCGTTGTCTGTGCCGAGCAGGAAGGTGAAGCGGGTCAGGTCGTGGCGCAGGCTGTCCAGGTCATAGCTGGCGACGCCGACGAACTGGTGCAGCGAGGCGGCGAGTTGCGCGCTGTCGCTGCTATTGAGCCAGTCGCTGAGGAAGGTGAGCAGTTCACCGAGCTCGGCTGCGTCGGTGAGGTTTAGCCGCAGCTCGCTGTTAGTCATGATGTCCGCTTTGGGGTTTAGCCGGTGGCGCGTTGGGCGCGGGCGTGGGCCAGTCGGTAGGATTCGGTCCCGGTTTCGATGATGTTGCCTGCGAACGTTAATCGGTCGACAATGGCCGCGCATAATCGTGGGTCGGTGAATGTTTTTGTCCAGCCGGAGAATGATTCGTTTGAGGCGATCGCGACGCTGGCGGTTTCTTCTCTTTCGGTGAGGACTTGGAAGAGCAGTTCGGCGCCGCGGCGGTCAAGTTGCATATAGCCTAGCTCGTCGATACAGAGCAGGTCGACCCGGCCGTAGCGGGCGATGGTTTTGGCGAGTTGACGTTCGTCGGCGGCTTCGACAAGCTCGTTGACCAGTTTGGTGGCCAAGCTGTATTTGACCCGGAATCCGGCTTGGGCTGCGGCGGTGCCCAAGCCGATCAGCAGATGTGTTTTCCCGGTGCCGGAGTCACCGATGAGACACAATGGTTCGCCTTTGCGGACCCAGTCGCAGCGGGCCAGGGTATGGATCGTCGCGGGGTTGATGGCGGGATTGGCGTCGTAGTCGAAATCGGCTAACCATTTTTCGCGGGGAAACCCGGCGCAGCGGACCCGCCGCACGCTGCGGCGCCGGTCGCGGTCGTCGCACTCGGCCAACAGCAGCTCGGCAAGAAATCCCCGGTAGGTCAGCTGTTCGCGTTCGGCTGCCTCGGTGATCTCGGCAAACCGCGCACGCATGGTGGGCAACCGCAGGGAGCGGCAGGCCTGGTCGATCGCGGCGTCGGCGGCCTGCTCGGTCATCGACCGGCGTCGGGCGAGTTGGGTCACGACACCTCCCCCTGGGCGTGGGTACTGGTCTGGTCTGGCGATGGGCGGTGGGACAGCAACTCGTCGTAGGCACCCACGGTGGGCAGCGGGCGCCGATCCGGGGGCAGCCCGGCGATCACTGCGGCCGGGTCAGTCAACCGGCGCTGGGTCAAGCTCACCACCCGGCCGGCCGACGGCGCTTCGGGGTCATCGGTGGTGGCGGGCCGGTCCTGAGCGATACGGCGGGCTTCCACGGCCACTACATCCGCGCGGACCGCCCCTGCCGTGGTGGCCGCGGCCAGCCCGGCTACCACGTCGGCATGGCGCAGGTGGCGGTGCAGCAACAGCACTTCAACGAGCTGGCGGGTTCCCTCTGCGTCGCCGTGAGCGCGGCGCGCGGCCTCCCAAAACGCCTCATGCTCAGCGGTGAACACCCCCGCAGCGCGGGCCTGGGCCAGCGCGGTGGCACCAGGCATGGCCCCGGGTTTGCGCAGCAGGATCTCCAAATAATGATCCAGTACCAGGGTGGTGGAGCCCTTGACCGTCGAACGTTCATGGCGAGCCACCACCTCGCGCCGATCAAAGACCACCACTTCCTCGGCGCGCAGCAGGGTGCGCAGCCGCCGCCCGATAAACCGGGCCGGCACCGAGTAGGTGCACTGGCGCACAGTAATGCGCGCGTAGCGGTCGACGAGCGGATCCAGCGATAGACCAGTCTCGAACACCTCGGGCGGCAGCGGGCGAAGCAAGGGTGCTTCCAGGGCGAATTCCTGGCCCACCGTGCGGACTCGATGACTGATGTGGCGGGCGTCATCGGCGACGTCAGCGGCCGCGAGCCAGGCATTGAGCTCAGCCAGCGAGTCCACCACCGGGATCGGGACGCAGTGTGTCCGGCGAAACCGGCCGCCCTCGCCCTCCACGCCCCCTTTCTCATGCGCCCCTTCCCGGCCGGGTCGGCAATAAAAAGCGTCAAATCCGTAGTGGCTGCGAAACGCTACCCACCGCTCGGATTCGATCCGGTCCCGGCCGAACAACACCCGCGATACCGCCGATTTCAAGTTGTCGTAGCGGATCTTGTCGAACGGGACCCCACCCAACCTCTCAAACGCATACCGGTGACCGTCCAGAAAAGCCTCCTGGGACTGCGACGCGAACGCCTTATGCACCGCCTTACCCGAAAACGACAACCTCAACGTGAACAAAAACACCTTCGTGCGCACCCCGCACAGCTCGATCCACAAATCCGCGAAATCCACCTCAGCCTCCGCGCCCGGCGAATGGACCTGCGGAACAAAACCCCGCTCGGCCACCCGCCCGGCCTCAGCCAAAATCTCCGGCCGACGCCGGGCGACATAAGTCCGCACCGTCGAATACGACACCACCAGCTGATGCTCGTCGACCAACCGCTGCCACACCCGCCGCGCCGTGTGGCGCTGCTTTCGCGGAGCGGTCAAATCCTCGCGCAGCATCCCATCGATCAACGGCTTGGCCGGATCCAGCCGCGGCGCCGAGTAACTACGTTTCTTCCGCTCCGGTGGCCACGGACAGGCCAACGCATCACGCACCGTGCGCCGATGCACCCCATACCGCGCCGCCAACGCCCGAATCCCCAACCCCTGCCGACGGGCATCCCGGCGGATCGCCTCAAACAGCTCCACCCTCGACCCCAACCCGGCCCCCAGACCTCCACGGTTCGCGCACAGCATTCCGCCGCCGTGTCAGGGGTGGGGCCAGCTAGCCCTGCCACGCCACCCCGGGCGTGTCGCAAGTGGGGCCAACTAACTCCGTCATTCGATCATCATTACGACCGAGGTGGGGCCGATTAACTTCGTCAACCCGGGGCCCAGTAACGCTGTCATAGCCATGCCGCCGGGCGTGGCCAGCGTGACGTCTCACCCG